>NZ_JBSHMS010000003.1:0-177515 GCF_053645575.1 Nocardia sp. NPDC055321 | reverse complement strand
ATTGTTTTTCGTTTTCCCGCCGCCCAACCTCGTGTGGCGCGCCGTCTACGACTGCCCCGACAGGATGGAGGTTCCCGCATGCCACTCGAAGTCGGCACGCTCGCACCGGACTTCACGTTGAAGGACCAGAACAACCAGGAAGTCTCCCTGTCGGACTACCGCGGCGAGAAGAACGTCCTGGTGGTGTTCTATCCTCTCGCGTTCACCGGCATCTGCCAGGGTGAGCTGTGCAAGGTCCGCGATGAGCTCCCCAAGTTCCAGAACGACAACGCCGAGATCCTCGCGATCTCCGTAGGCCCCCCGCCCACCCACAAGATCTGGGCGGCCGAACAGGGCTACACGTTCCCCCTCCTGTCCGACTTCTGGCCCCACGGTGCGGTGGCGACCGCCTTCGGCGTCTTCAACGAGAAGTCCGGCTACCCGAACCGCGGGACGTTCGTGGTCGACAAGGACGGGATCATCCGTTTCGCGGAGATGAACGGCCCCGGCGAGGCCCGTGACCAGCAGGCTTGGGAGAAAGCCCTCGCCGCGCTAGATTCATAACCCGTCGCCCCGGTTTGTTGTCCGGGGTTGATCCGGATCTCGGCCTCGCGCCGGGGAATCCGGGCGTATAGCTCAGCGGTAGAGCACTGGTTTTACACACCAGCGGTCGGGGGTTCGATCCCCTCTGCGCCCACCATGAACCGGCAGGTGCCTTCGGGTCTCTGCCGGTTTTCTTTGCCCCAGGGGGTAGTTCGTGGGGCAAACGTGGGGCAGCTGTCGCTAGCCGAGCACGCGCCGGACATCCGTCCACTGGCTTTCGCCCAACTTCGCGTACCTCTGAGTGGTGCGGACCGACGAGTGCCCCAGGAGAATCTGAACCTGGTCCAGGGGTACCTTCGCGCGCACAAGGCGGCTGGCGTAGGTATGGCGGAGGTCATGGGGTCGGACCTTGCCGAGTCGTCGTTTGCCGTCTTCTTCGTCGACCCACGCCACGCGGGCAGCGGCATCGAAGCGCTTCTTGAAGTTGTCTTGATCGAACGGGCGGCCGCCCGTATGAGCAAGGAGGAGACCGCTGCGGACTGTTCGGCCACTGACGTAGGGCACCGGAGCGGGTTCGCCGAGTCCGTCCTTCTTGACGACCGCGGCAAGGGTCTCGGCCAAGGTGTCGCCGATGGGGATCACGCGTCGCTCGTAGTCCTTCGGCGGTTTGATGCGTCTGGCCGCCTTGTCCCAGGCCCATTCGATTGTGATCGTGTTGCGTCTGAAGTCGATGTGCTCCTTGTGAAGACCTTGCGCTTCGCCCATCCGCATACCGGTGCCGAGCAGAACATCAATGATCAACTGATCGAAAGGTTCAAGAGGTTCACGAAGGGCGGCAACCTCCTCGTCCTCGAGGTATCGCTCGGGGGTAGGGCCTGGCTTCGGCAGGTCGACATCTACGCAGGGGCTCTCGGCGATCAGCTTGGCTTTGCGCGCGGCCTTCATGGAGCCGCTCAGGAGGTGATAGCACTTGTCCACGCTCGTCGGTGCCAGTGTGGACCGGAGATCGAAGATCCACGCCTGGACGTCGGGCTGGGTGATGTCGGCGAGCAGCCAAGAGCCCCACTTCGGCTTGAGATGCTTGTTGATGCGAAGGGTATCGATCTTCTGGGTGCCTTCTTCGACGGTTCGCTGAAGTGTCCACCGTGGCAACCACTCTGCCCATGTTGTGTCAGGCGCCGGTTGAGACGGGTTTTCGCGCTCGCTGTCCTCTTTGGCCGTCGCCTTGCGTCTGGCGACGTCCTTCGACGTGAAGATGCCGGCGCTGCGCTTTCGGCCAGCGCTGTCACGGTAGACGGCGCGGTATCTGCCACTGGGTAGCTTCTCTGCCCATCCCACGTCGAACCCTTTCTGGAGCAATCGATTTCACTTCGGCCGAGTCATGTCTCGATTCGACAGTATGAAGGCTCTGTCAATCAAAAGTATCGAAAAATATTGTCTAAGTGGACATTTGAACCCGTATACTGACTTAGGGGGCTATCCACGGTGGGGATCGAGGTGCGTTGTCGATGGCGGTTCCGCAAGAGAACATGAAGCTCATCGCGGTCATGCTTGAAGCTGGTGTCAGTGCCACGGGACTCGCCAAGCGGATGCAGGACCACAGTCGATCCGACGGTGGGCCGGTTCTGTCTACACGGCACACCCTCGTCAAGAAATGGATGGACGGTGTGATCGCGCAGCCCAGCGAGCGCTCGTGCCGTGTCATTCTGGCGGTCTTGGGGGCGAAGCTCGACCGAAGTCTCAGGCCGGCGGACATCGGATACCCCGATCTCGCGCTGGAGGAGACGGAGTCGGTCCGGGATCTTCCAGATGCCTTTGAGAGCCCTATGGTCATCTCGCAGCGGTTGCAGTGGCTAGGTCAGATCGATGTCGACGACCCTGTTCTCGATATCTTCGACTTCGCACTGGCCGACATTATCGATCGCTACGAGGTGGAAGGCCCCAAACGGCTTGCTCCGGAGGTAATCGCACTACGCGGTCGGGTCGATGACCTGCTTCGCCAACGCCAGCACCCGAAGCAGGTCACTCGCCTCTATCAGTTGGCCACGAAGCTGTCTGGAGTGCTCAGCTACATGGCTGTGAACCGAGGGCGATTCAGTCACGCCAAAATGTACGCGAAGGAAGCATTTCATATCGCAACCCTTTTGGAAGATCCCCAGTTGAGGGCCTGGGTGCGAGGCACTGAGAGTTTCTGTGCGTACTACATGGGCAACTATGACGCCGCCGCGACCCTCGCCGAGGAAGGACTGCGCCACGCGTCGGACGGACCCCAAGCCATTCGATTGCTGTCGAACGGGCTGGCGCGAGCTCGGGGAAAGATGGGTGATGTAGGCGGTGTTCACTCGGCTATCAGCCACGCCAACGTGCTGATCGAGCGTCTGCCGACTCCTGATGGGTTGTCGCCGGCGCTTACTTTCGAGCCATACAGCCATGCCCGCCTGGCGGCCAACGCCGCGACAGCGTATCTCTCGGCCGGGGACTACGGGCGAACCCTGGAATTCGGTCACCAGGTAGAAACCCTTGTGGACGAGTCGGATTCGGTGTGGAGCAGGTCTCTGGTCAGGTTGGATATCGCCTCTGCGCTGTTGAAGTCGCGCAATCCAGATGTCGAGCAAGCGGTGTACCTTGGCTCACAAGCCCTGACCTTTTCAGAGGAGCGGCCCATCCGATCCGTCTGGCAGCGCGCTCATGAGTTCGGTACAGCCACGCAGAACTTCGACGCGGCCGACGGTCGCGAGTACCGGATGGCTCTTAAAGCGTGGGCTGACCGCGTTCGCGATTTTTCAGCACCTACCCGCGGTTAGCTCCAAGTCCGAGCGTCGCAACGTCGTCCCAGCGGTACGCACTTGATTCACGACGCAATTTCACAATTCTTACGGCGTCGACGCAGATCTTGACCGGTGCGATGGTCCGAAGCTGAGAGACCTGATCTATCAATGGCTTCGCCGGTTGATTACGATTGCTGTATCCGATCCCGACATGCGGTCGGAACAGTGCTGTAGCCGCCGGCGAGAGGTTCGGAAGAGCCGTCAGCGTCGCTGTCCTCGCAATTTGGTGCAGCTCGAAAAGTTGAGACCAGGGAGAGGCTGAAAACCGGATCGCGCCGCGTGACCCAGCTAATGGACCGACACTCAGATCGAACGGCTCGATATGGCTCAGCATCTCCTTGGCGACGTCCGCCAGAGCGTAAATTTCATCGTGGGTGACTAGGTCGTCGTTCCCAATCTTCAGTAATGTCATGTGCAATCCATCGACCGGAACGAAATCAAGGCCGTCCGGATCGAGACTGTCCTGGCATGACGCGGCCATCGTCGCAAGAGCCGGATCCTCGAAGGTCAAATACCAAAAGTAAGTCTGCTGATCGGTCGCCCACACGCTGCGCGTCCAGTGGTTCTCCATGTTCTCGATCCCACGAAACGCTTCCCAGTCGTTCTTGCTGATGGCCTCATCGCTCGACAACGAACGTGGGGCAGACCTGGGGAACGCCGTGGCCTTGGCGGGCCCGTTCTTCGGCTGTTCGGAGTCCTGACTGGTTTGCACTCTCACAGACTACGTGTGCCCCCCGAGAGTAATTAGCCCCCCTCAAGTGCACTGCCTCCGGCTCTGAACTCCGAGTTTCCTGATGTGGCAAGACATTTCAGCCCATGTCAAACCACGGAGGCAGATTCATGACATCGAGACCCGACAAAGCAACGCGCGGTCCGTCCGGGCAGCTGATGAGCTTGCGCGACGCCGCCGCGCTCGCACAGGTCGATACCAAGACGATCCGACGGTGGATCGACCGCGGTCATCTGGCGGCGTACCGCATGGGCCCCAGGCTTCTGCGTGTCGAGCGCAGTGAGTTGATGACGGTGGCGAAGCCGGTACCTGCGAACTTTCCGGGCGGCACGGCATGATGCGCTCGCCTCAGAGTCTTCTCTTTATCGCCGTGGTGTTCGGCATCATTTTCGTGGTTGCACCTCAGCTCATGGTGAGCGTCATCGTTGGCGTGCTGGTGGCGATGCTTGGTTTGCGCTGGTTCGTGCGATCCGCGTCGCGGCGGGGGTGGCGGCGATGAACTACATCGGCTCCTCGCGCTACAGCCACGGCACAGCCCAGAACCCTCCGGTCGATCCGGACGTGTATACGGCGTCGTTGCGGTTCCGATTGGTGTTCGCCGCGGTCGCGGTGGTGTTCGGGTTCGGTGTGGTGGCCGGCCTGATGCTCGGGCAGGGCAGTCCTCGGCAGGCTCCGTCGCCGAATGTGTGCCGTGCGGACGAGGTTTCGCGGATCGACTGCGTTCACGTCACCGCAGCCGTACCGACCTCGACGGGGGTGGCGCGATGAACTGGACCGCCATCCTCGGACCCAAGGCCGTACTGGAAGCGGAAAACGAGCGCCTGCGTCGCACTCTCGCAGAGCGGGACGCCAAGCTCGCGCAGCTGTCCTCGGCCTTGGATGACGCCCTCGACCGTGAGCAGCTGCATTCGCTCACCGCCCCACATGAGCGCCTCACGCCGGCGGCGGTACTGGATCGCTTCGACCACCCCCGGGCCCAACACCCCGCTCCGGAATCGATCGCCCGCGGCTCGGCGTCTCTACCGGCTTCGAGGGTCTGGTCCGTGCCCCTGGAGAGCACTGCGGCCGGCGTGCCGGTTGCAGCGGATCGGAGGCGATCGCGATGAGTGCTGACTCCACTCTCGAAGTGCATCAGCAGTTTCCGTCGCCAACGGCTGATGAGGCGAGGGAGCTGACCGAGGAGATCCGTCGCGGTGTCGAGCAGGTCTGGGCGCTGGTCACGAAGGCGTACGTGTGCCGAGTGTGGACGGTGCTCGGGTACGACAGCTGGGACGCGTATTGCTCGGTCGAGTTCGACGGGGCCCGGTTGCGGATCCCGCGAGAAGAGCGCTCGCAGGTCGTGGAGTCGTTGCGGGACAGCGGGATGTCCGCCCGCGCTATCGCCGCCGCGACAGGTCTCGGGTACGGCACGGTCCAGCGCGGAATCGCTGACCTGTCAGGTGATCCAAATGGATCACCTGACTCGGTGGTCGGTTTGGACGGCAAGCAGTACCAGGCCAAACCCGTTGAACGCGAGCCGATCACCGTGCCAGGCGCGGACGAGAGACAGCCGGACCGGAACGCTGAGGCAGCCGCTCCACGTCGGCGTCGCCCGCTCACCGACTCGTTCGACACCGCCCGCGCCGATCTACTCAAGAAGACCGACGCCCTCGTCCGCATCGCCGCCGATGACCGGTTCGACCGGCACGCCGCCCAGCTCTCGCACCAGTTCCGCAGCGACCTGCTACGCGCGCAGGAGGCCCTACAAGCGGTCATCGACCGCCTCCCCGTTCCCGCCGACCGTCCTGAGGAGGGATGAGCGATGCACCTGGTAGACCCCGAGCACCCCGACACCCCGATGAGCGGGCAGATCGAGCATGTCGACAGTGCACTGGCGCGCAGCTGGCTCGAACGCAACCCGAACAACCGCCCGATCCGCCAGTCACGGGTGCAGCAGTACTACGACGACATGGTCTCTGGCCGTTGGCGTTTCAACGGCGAAGCGATCAAGTTCGGAATCGACGGCCAACTCCTGGACGGACAGCACCGCCTGATGGCGATCGCCCGCACCGCGGGCATGAGTTTCCCGCTGTTGATCCTGCGCGGGTTGTCCCCGGACACCCAGGTCACGATGGACCAGGGAGCCAAACGCACTCCCAGTGATCAGCTCACCATCACCGGTGTCACCAGCCACAACATGACCCTGGTCGCCGCGGCCTTGCGCGTGTACATGGTGTGGCTCGAAGGCAACTTGTTCGGCGACGGCATGGGAAGTGTCTCGACCACCCGAGTGGTCGAATTCGCCACTGCCTACCCGGAATTGGTGACAATCGCGGACCGGTTCACGGGCGTCGCCACGCGGCTCAAGGCTCGCCCGGCCGTGGCGTGCGCGGTCGCGATCCGGCTGACCGAGATCGATCCCACCTTGGCGAACGAGTTCGTGCGGCTGTGGGATTCGGGCGCGGGCCTCGCGTTCGATTCCCCGATCCTCGCGCTGCGGGAGCGTTTGGACTCGCTGCGATCGAGCCGCGTGCGCACCAGCGACCGCGACCAGATCGGGTTGATCGTCGCGGCATGGAATCTGTGGCGGCGCGGACGCGGCGTGACGAAGTTACAGCGCCCGAAGGGCGGGTTCACCGCCGAGAACTTCCCGGAGCCCAAATGAGCGCCCGGGACCGTGATCGGGAACCGGCGGAGCAGCGGGCCTTGTGGGTGGAACGCGAACGCCTGCACACGGTCAGCGATGTTCTCTCCGATATCTGTAGCGCAGCCTTCGACACGGCGAGACAGGATGACCGCGGGGACTGCGCGGCGGCGGATGCCAAGTTCGAGTACGGGTACGGACGCCAGAGATCTGCTCTCGCAGAGTTTTTCGCCGTCGCCGATGCCTGTCTCGAAGGCCGATGGGGTAGCGAGTCCGTCGCCGAGTCTCGTGCCCGGCGCGCGAAGATCCTCGGTGGCGACAGCGAACTACTGAACCTGATCGACACCGCGAGCGCGGATCTGGCGGCCCGCCGCCGGCGCGCGCAGCCTGATCGGCGGAGATCGCGATGAGTTGCGCATGCGCCCCCGATCAGGAACCGGGCCGTGGCCTGTGCCCGACGCATTACGCGGCGTACCGGACTCGTCAGATCGCCTACGGGCGGTGGAAGCCGCGTGTACCGGCGACCGATGTGCGCGGGCATGTCGAGGCGATGCGCGCGGCCGGGGTGAACGCGAACCAGCTGGCCAAGCTCGCTGGGATCAGCCAGCCCGCGTTAACCCGGATCATGTCCGCCGGCCCGGACGCGCGAGTGTCGAGCCGCTTGCACGACGCGGTGCTGGCGGTTCCGGTGCCCGAACGTGCCGCCGACGTCACCGCAGACAACGCGCTGGTCCCGATTCTGGGGGCGCGCCGCCGTTTTCAAGCGTTGGTGGCCTCGGGCTATCCAGCGACCCAGCTGGCGCGGGAGTTGAGTGCGTCCTCGCTGAACCATCGCACCATCCGGGCGTTGATGGGTCACCGCATCGATCACGGGCGGCCCGCCCAGCAGATCGGCGCCGAGCGCGAGCGGGCGGTCAAAGACCTGTTCGACCGGTTACAGCTGGTCCCTGGCCCGTCGGCGCAGGCGCGCGCGTTGGGGCAGCGGCACCGGTGGCCCCTGCCGATGGAGTGGGACGAGAACGCCCTGGACGACCCGCACGGGCGCCCGACTCGGTCCCGCTGGACCTCGGCATCGAGCCGTTCGGAGCGGCACGAGCAGGTCGCGGACCTCACCGCCCGCGGGTTCACAAGCACACAGATCGCCGAGCAGCTCGGGATGAACGTGCGACTGGTCGCACGCGACCGCGCTCTCGCCAGTGCGCACCGCGCCGCTGAACCGACGCCGGACCTGTACTCGGACAACGAGTTCCAGGCCATGAACGCCGTCGCCGAACGGGCCCGCGCCGACATCGCTGCGCGCCGCGCACGTCCACGTCGACAGGGATTGGAGCGAACACGATGAACCACAACCAGAAGATCGACCGTTGCGCCGCCCTGGAGCGCCGCCACCGCATCCAGATCATCGCCGGACTGCGTTCGACCGGAGCGAGCTATACCGAGATCCGGGAACTACTCGGGATCACCCTGCGTCAGGTCGAGGCGGTGCTGGGTGAAGCGGAAGCCCTGCGCGGCCAGGGTTTCCGGATCCGTGAGATCGCCGCCGAGCTTGGGGTGCCGGTCGGTTCGCTGGGCCGGGTGCTTCCCGCCCGCCGGCGCGACACGGTGACCGGGCGTCAATCCCAGGTGTTGGCCGGGACAGCGCACATGCACGGCATGCAGGTCGACATGCTCGCGGAGTTCCTCAACATCCTCGAATCCAGCGCGTACGCGATCGTGCGCGAGCTGATCGCCAAAGGGCTGGTCATGCCGTTGGAGAAGGTGCAGCGCGGGCGGGCGTGGGTGTACCCGCGCAGGGACGTCGCGGCTCGCTACCTGAACTGGCGCCCGGCGGACTGGAAACCGCCGCTCACGCACGCCAACCACTACCGCGCTGTGGCTCAGGCCCGGATCATGCTCGTCGGATCCGATCCGAGCCTGTTCGTCTCCGAACGCACCTTGCGCCACCAGGCCACGATCGCGGCCAGAGCCGAGGCCCAGAACCGCCGGGGCACAGCGGTACTGGAGTTCAGCAGCGGCTTGGAGCCGATGCGGGGCCGTCCCCACATCCACGACGGGCATTTCCTCGGGGTCGTGCAGGGCACACACGGCTGGTGGGCGCTGGAAGTGGAGCTGAGCGTCAAGGACGCCCCCTACATGGACACCGCCCTGCAAGGCGCGATCCGCGCTGCCCGGGACGCGGGCCCGTACTCGATGGTCGGGCTGCTGTACCTGTGCCGCACCCCCGCAGTGCGCAAGAACGTCGGTGATGCGCTGAATCGGCTTCCCGCTGAGCTGCAAGCGCTCCCGCTGGAGCTGCACGTGCGCGACCTGGACAAGGACTGGACCGCGTTCATCACCCGACGCCGTGAGGCCCGCACCGCGAAAGCCCAGCGCCGCAACCTCTTCGACATCTCCCAGGAAGCATCATGAGCAACAACTGCCAGCCCCTGATCACCCCCGCCGACTGCGGCGACCCCGGTGCCGTCGCCCCGCCGGCCGACGGAGCGCTGTTCCCGCCGATCACCGCTGAACCCCCGCCTGGACTGCCGCCCGTAGTCGAGGAGGTCACCGACCCGGTAACACAGTGGGACGGAATCGATCTCGCAGGCGCTGGTCATGCTGCCGAGACAGCGCTGGTGTGCGGCGCGGTGCTGGCCGCGATGCTCGTGCTCATCGTGGCGGTGGCCGCGACCCGACCGTTGGAGCCGCACCGGCTGCGGAACTTCGCCGCCGCCGCGTGGGCGCTGCCGCTGACCTCGGCATTGGCGGGCGGGTCCTGGTCCACGCCGTGGAGCCTGCTGTGGGACGGCGCCGAGCACCTGGCCGCCGGCGAGCTGGGCGGGTTGTCGATGATGTTCGTGCTGGGACTGCCCGCGACCATGCTGGCCGCGTCGCTGTGGTGGGCGCACTTCCTGATCAAAACCGACACCGTCGGATTGAAGTCCCTGCGCCGCACCAAACGGGTCCAGGATGCCCTGACCGCACGCCGCCACCAGAGCGCGGCACGGGCGGCGAAACTCGGTGCGCCGCTGCACCGCGGGCACGACATCGTGCTGGGCACCCACGTGGACACCGTCACCCACAAATCCCTGGGCATGTGGCGGTCTCTGACTCGCCGTCACGAACCGTGGTTGGCGATCCCGCACGCGGACAGCAAGAAGCAGCAAGCCCTGTTCGGCACCACCGGCAGCGGCAAGACCGGGCTGATCACCACCTATTCCACCGCCCTGTTCGACTACGAATGGCGGGCTTGGCAGAAATGGTCCGGCGTGCCGGGCATGGCGGGCAAACACCCCCGCCCGCTACTGGTCGTGATCAGCTGCAAAGGCGGCCAAGATGACCGTGACCTCGGGGTGAGCCTGCGTGAATCGATGCTCGCGCAGGGCATCGACAAGGACCGGATCGCGCTGGTGGTCCCGGACATGGACACCCTCGACATCTGGGAGAACACCCCGGCGCGGGACCTGCGGGCGATGCTCGCGGCGCTGCTGACCTCCACCGCGGAAGCCAGCACCGCCGAGGGACAGCACTTCGAGGAGATGCAGACCCGCATCGCGCACCTGGTCGTGGACGCTCCGATCGGGCCGCCGCGCAACCACCGTGAATTCCTGGAGCGGCTGGACGCGGACAAGCTCAAGGACATCTGGAACAACGCGCCCGATGTGGTGCGCCAGGTCGACGCGATGCAAGCGGAGAAGGTCCCGCAGATCGACGACGCGCTGATCAAGTGCACCAACCTGTTCGAACACCTCAAGGACACCAACGGGAACATGGTGTTCGACGGCGGCCGCGACATCGGCGATCTGGACCTGCTGTTCATGACCGTGCCCGCCCTGGACAAGGACGCCGCGCGCGCTCAGGTCTCGGCCACCCTGCGCCTGCTGCTCCAGCGCGCCGGGCGCACCGCGAAAGACCAGCGGCGCAGCGTGATCCTGTTCATCGACGAACTCTCGGCCCTGACCACCCGCAAGGGGTCCATCGGGATCGAGGACATCGCCGAGCGTGGCCGCTCGCAGAAGATCGCCATGGTCTTTTGCGGCCAGTCCCCTGAGAGCGTCGCCCCCGACGCGTGGACACTGGGCCGCCTGCTCAAGACGTGCGCCGGCGGGGTGCTGCTGGGCTACATGGAAAACGCCGGAGAGCTGTGCAAACACGCCGGATCCATTCCCGTGATGCTGCCGTCACGGCACCTGATCAAAGGCCAGCGCCACGGCGACGAGGGCCAGGTCTCGGTCGGTGAGAAATGGCTCGTGGATCCCGACCGAGTCCGCCAGTTCGATACCGGCGAATTCGTGTTCTTCAAACGCGGACACGCCCGCTTCGGCCGCGTGATCCTGCGCGACGCCTCCGCGCACACCCCGCTTCCGGGCACCGCCCCCACCAAGCCCACCCCGGCACGCGGCGACGATTCCGCCCCCGCCCCCGCCTGACCCCCTGCCAGTCCGAATTCGATTGGAGCACAACCACTATGCGTATCTTCCGCGACCACGACGACGACCACGACGACGAGAAGCCCCGCCCGAGCGACGATCCCGCCGCGCAGGCCGAGTTACTGGCCGACGAGATCCAGGACTGGCTCGACGAGCGCGACCGCGCCAAGACCACCCCGCAAACTCCGATGGCTTCGGTGACACCCCTGTTCCCTGTCGCGACGGACCCTGCCACCGCATCCGAGACCGCGGCAGCGGACGCACTCAAGCCGGTCGCAACCCCGGTGCCGGCGGCGGTAACGCATACCCGCGGGCAGATCTGGCGAGCGAGCGCCGCGAGTTCCTTCGTTGTGGTCGGTGCCTCCACGGTCGCGATCTGGGGGCAGCCCGCTGAGGTCGGAGCCCCGATCACGGTCTACGGCCTCGGCTGGGTCGTCTACCTGCTCTGGAACAGCGCACACCGGCCGTCCCCGTCGCTGGCCTTGGCCGCGTTCACCGAACGCCGCGCCGCCCGCGTCCACCGCACCACGCCCTGAGCCACGTCATCACCACCACAAAAGGAAGGAAACCAATGCACCCCAACAACTCATTCACGAATGAGGTGGCGGGCCCACCGCCCCCGGCTCACGACCTCGAAACTCCTGGTATCGGGAGAAATTCGACCGCCGAAGCCATCGAACCTGCGGACGAATCCGGCGGTGCAGCAACAGCGTTCGACAGCCTGGCGGCGCTGCTGACCCGGTCCGCCGAGCTGACCAGGGACGAGTACCAGGCGTTCGCGCTGGGCCTGATCGATTCCAAACGCACCGACACCGACTTTGCCGACGGTGTCTTGCGCGGCCTGTGGTTCGCCGTGGTGATCGTCGCCCAGTACGCCCCTGGTACTCGCGCCGAACTGGGCCGACGACTGCTGCAACTCGACCACGCGATGCCCCGCCTGCTTCGCCGCGTCACCCCCGAGACCGACGAACCGGCCCCCTCTCCTGCTGACGTACCCGATGACGTCGCTGCCGAGTTCTACCACCTCGAAATGACCGACCTGAGCAGCCGATCCCTCAGCACCCGTTTCGAGGGAGACCGATTCAAATGGCTGCTCGCGAACCCCGAGCGTCCCGACCAGCCAACCGCGTCCTGACCGAACCCGTTATCCCCGAAAGGAATTCACACACTCATGTCTGAAATCGACGAGATCGCCCGCGATACCGGCAAAACCTTCCGCGACGTCCTGAACGTCGCCGGGCAGTGGTTGCGCACCCTGCGCAACGCCGACGGCACCGGCAAGCTCACCCGCAAGCAGCGCCGCGAGCTGGCCGAGCACATCATGGGCCAGGTCCAGGCCGAGAAGGTCACCGCCGCCTGGTACACCAAACGCGTCGCGGACTACCGCAGCGAGCACGCCGCGGCCCGGTACCGGCGCGAGAACGACCCGCTGTACACCGACCACGACGCCGCCCTGGACGCCGAGCGTCTGGACGCGATGCGGCTGCGGATCGAGGAATCGCTCACCACCGCCCAGATGCCGACCGAGCGCCGCGGGCAGGTAGTGCACGCCCTGGACAAGGCCACCCGCCGGCCCTACCGCACCAACCCCGCGTTCGAGGCCGTGTTCGAGCCGATGACCCAGACTCAGCAGCGCGAGGCCCGGGCCACGGCGGTGGAGTCCGAGAAGTGGGTCGAGGCCCGCCGTGTCGATCTCGATCACCGGCTGGCGTCGATGAACGTGCACGAGCCCACCCTGCAACGCCACCTCCTGCGTAAGTCGGGAGCTGTTGCGGGGGATCAGGGTTCGTCGATTGCGAGCGAAGTGAAGATCGGTCGCGACACCGCCCGGGCGAACGCGGTGCAGACGATCCGGCACGTGCAGTACACGTGGCTGCGGGACCAGGCCAGCGGTCGTGCCCCGGACCCGTACGGGGTCACCGCCCGCCGCGAAGCCGCCGAGCAGGCCAAACGGGCGGGGATGACGACCGAGGAGGTGCGGTGGGAGTTCGCCCACGCCGAGGCCAATTCGCGCTGCCAGGTGACGCTGTCCTCCAGCGCTCCCGACGGAAGCCGGCACGGGATGCGCGCCTACTTCGCGTCCGAGGCCGAAGCCGCTGACTGGACCCGAGATGCGGTGCGGTTCAACACCTGGGCGCCGGGCTCGACGTTCGCGGTGCGGGCCCGCGAGACCGGGCGGCGGCTCCCGTTCTACACCGCCGAGGGCAACCAGGCCGAGATCGGGCGCAGCATGAACGACTGGCAGAACGAGGTCACCACCGAACAGTCCGACCCTCCGGACCAGGACCGGACCCGCGAAAAGTCCGCGACCGCAACGGATCAGCAGGATCTGGAACGGCGAGTGCTGATGCTTCAGCGTGGCCTGGACGCGATCGCCGCCGAGCGGGACCAGCAGCGACAGCAGGCCGAGGCGACGCAAGCGGAGCTGGACGCGCTCAAGAACACCCAGCTGCGCACCAACGCCGAGATCCGCGAGCTGCGCGAGGAACTCGGCACCGCGCGCGATGAACGCGATCAGTACCGCGGGGAACGGGACGAGGCGGTGCGCAAGCTCGCCCAGGCCACGCCCGAGCAGGAACGGTACGGCAGCCGCGAACGCGTCGCGCGTGAGCAGCAGGGCAACGGTCCGGGGCCGTCGCAGCCGGTCAACGGTGGTGCGGTCCGTCCGCCGCGGGAGCGCTGAGCGATGTACGACGAGCACGAGGAAGCGATGCGCGCGGACTTCTCCGACCGCTTCGGCGAGAGCCTCAAAGCCCTGTGGCCCGGACTCTCGCCCAGCGAAGTCAGCGAGATCGACAGGCGTGTGGGCGAATACGACCAGCGGTGGACCGACGGTCCGTACGAGGCGGAGTGGAAGTTCCTGCACGCCTGCTACCAGGACTGGCGCGACCGCCCGCGGGAGATGCGGATCTTCGCCGACGATGTGCGCGCCAACCCGGGCGTGTACATCGCGAACGGGCTGACCGAGGTCGCGCGCCGCAGCATCGATCAGGCCGAAAACGCGGCCAGCGAGGAGCGTTCGGCGATCCGGTCGCTGCGACCGCCGGCCGAGCGTCTCCCGATCAGACGGGAGCGGTGAGCGTGATGGAACGTGAACACGAAGAAATGATGCGCAGCGACTTCCGAGACCAGGCCGCGCTGCAAGCCCGGACATGTCAGGCCGACGTGACTGAACAGGAGATCGGGGAGAGCTTCAGCAAAGTCCGAGAGATCCACGGCCGCTGGCACTCCGGCCCGCATGCCGAGCAGTGGCAGTTCCTGTCCGACGCGTACGCGGACTGGCGGGACCGGCCCGACACCATGGCCCGGCACATGGACAACGTCGAACACAACCGCGCCCAGGGTTGGGATCCTCTCGACGGGGTGCAGTACCGCAGCCTGCTTCAGGCCCGGGAACTGACCGCTCCCGATCGCGAGCACGACCGCACTCGCGGTCGTCGCCGCGGGCAGATCTCGCGGGAGCGCTGATCGGCATGACTCACGATCCGGTCCACGGCAGGTCCTGGCAGATCATCACCTCTGCCTTGACCGCGCGTATGGGTCCGGGCCGGGACCGGGCACGGTGGACATTGTTCCTGTGCCCGGTCCACGAGGCCGATGGACAGCACCACAACCCGTCGCTGGGGGTCCGGTACGACTCCGCCCAGGAGAAGACCATCGTGCGGTGCTTCGCGCACTGCGACGACAAGGACGTCCTGGACAGTGTCGGGCTCAAGGTCCGCGACATGTGGGACCGCCTGCCCGAACGCACCCGGCAGCCCGCTGGCGGGCAGCCTCGCCCGCCGGGCCCGTCGCAGAACCAGCAGGCCCAGCAGCGGCGAGTATCGCTGGTGGACAAGGCGATCGACTACGCCCGCCTGGAGATTCCCGCCAAACCCGATCTCGGCGACGCGATCGGCGCGACGGAGAACGTCTGCTCCTACGTGTACCGCCGCGCGGACGGGCACGTCGAGGGCGCGATCAACCGCCGGCGGACCCCGCACCAGCGTGGGGACCGCAAGTCCTTCAACCAGATCCGATGGAACGGAACCAGCTGGGAACCCTCGGGTTTCGCGCCGATCCCGTACCGGCTGCCCGAAGTCGTCGAGGGCGTACAGGGAGGCCGGGAGATCTACGTGTGCGAAGGCGAGAAAGACGTCCAGCGCGCGTTCACGGCCGGGCAGGTCGCCACCTGCAACGCCATGGGCGCGGGCAAATGGACCGACGCACACGCGAAATGGCTGCACGGTGCGGGCCGGGTGATCGTGGTCGCCGACCGCGACCGCCCCGGCTACCTCCACGCCGCCAAAGTCGCCGAAACCCTGCACGGCCACGTCGGGGAGGTCCGCGTCCTGCAAGCAGCCGCGGGCAAAGACCTCTCCGATCACCTCGACGCAGGACACGGGTTCGAGGACCTGGAAATGGTGCCCTACCTCGACCGCCATTACCGCCAGCCGCGACCGCAGCAGCGAAGCGCCACCCGCTCCCGCTGACTTATCCATCTATCCCTCATCGACCACCAAGGAGACACCAATCATGACCAGCACGAACTTCGGACAGCGATTCACCCGGGCCGCCAACAGGATCCCCTCGGCGTTCGGTAAGAACTCTCAGCCCGGCACCACGGTGTACGGGACCGTGACCCAGATGGGCGAGCAGCCCAAGCTCAAGTACGGCGGGGCGCCGGGCGAGGTCGCTCTGGACGAGCAGGGCCGCACCGTCATGCAGATGTTCATCACCCTCGGCACCCCGAACGGGCCCCGCAACCTGTACCCGACCAGCCGCATGGAGGAAGCCATCGGCAGGGCGATGAACACCGCCGGCGCGGACACCTTCGATGTCGGGGCGACCCTGTCGGTGACCTACACCGGGCCCGACCCGGACAACGACAAGGCCCGCCTCTACACCGCCGTGTACACCTCCGCCGTCGCCGCGAACGGCGGTGGCAGGTGACCGGCAACCACCCCGGCACCACCGCAGGGCACAGCGGCGACGCTGTGCCCTCGGGCACGCCGGAACTCCCAGACCCCACCACCTCACGCGCGCCGCAGGGAGACACCTGTCTCTCGACACCGCCCGAGGTCATTGCCGAGGAGACACCGGCACCGCCGCCGTGCGACACCGCCGCCATCGAGGAGACAGCCGTGGAGACACGCGCGCAGTGGGATCGAGTCGAAGGCGCGGCGCTGGCCGCGGTGACCGTGGTGCTGGTTGTCGCGGGCGGATGGTCGGCTATCGCGCTGCACGATCTGGCGCAGCAGGCGGGCATGACCTCGTGGCTGGCGTGGGGCGCACCGTTCATCGTGGACGGGCCGATCTTCCAATCGGCGATCGCGCTGGTGGTCTTGAAGCGCCGAGAGAAGGCCGGCGTGCACGTGTCCCCGGGGAAGCGCCGGTACTTCATGTGGACATTGGCGCTGGCGGAACTGATTTCGCTGATCGGCAACGGAGCCCACGCAGCCGAAGTCACAGTGTCCGCACCGATCGCGGCCATCATCGCCTCCACCGCGCCGATCGCGGCGCTGGCCGTGCTGCACGGGTTGACCATCCTCATCGAGATACCCCGCGCCCCCGACGACTCACCACGCAAGCCAGACAACATCGAGCACGGTCTTGACAGAACGAGCACCGAGGTACCAATCCCGTTGTCTCCCATGGTGTCTCCAGGAGACACCCGGGTGTCTCCCGCTGTCTCTTTCATGCGCACAGGAGACACCGACGAGACATCGGCTGTCTCCCCGCTGTCTCCACGAGACACCGAAGGCGACAGCGACGAGACGGACGAGGTACTCGACACCGCCGAGCGAGACGAACGCATCCTCGCGATGAGCGATCGCGGCATGACTCTGCGCCAGATCGCGCCCATGGTCGGGCTCTCGCACGGGCAAGTCGGCAAAATCCTGGCACGACTGCGCGCCGAGGACGATCACGCCCGCGGGCCCGACCCCGACGACGACTCGGACGGCAACGTCCTGCACCTGATCCGGTGACACCTACCCCTCTACCGGGTGCCCGCGTGCTCGTGCCGCAGGCATCCGGGCGAATTCGAAAGGACGACCCATGCCGAGATTGATGTCCGTGTCATTGACCGAGCCCCAGGTGCGCGCCCGCACCAAATCCGTCACGCGGCGGATGGGGTGGCTCCACCTGGCAGCCGGGGACCGGGTGACGTTGTGCCGCAAAGTGATGGGGCGCCGGCGCGGGGAACCGCTCGTGCGGATCGTCGAGGTCCAGATCGTTGCGGTCGGTCGTGAACCGCTGAACCAGATCACCTCGACCGAAGTGAGCGCCGAGGGATTCCCGGAGATGAGCCCAGCAGAGTTCGTCGCGTTCTTCTGCCGTACCCACAAGGGCTGTACCCCGGACAGCATCGTGACCCGGATCGAGTGGCGGTATCTGAGCAGCGTCGACATCGACGAGCCCGCCGCCATCTTGATGGCGTGATCCGGGACCAGTACCCGACCCGCCTGCCCTAGCGCGCAGAGCCCCGACCAGGCCCGTCCAGCACTCGCTGGACGGGCCTCTAGCTGTCCCCGGGGAGCGGTTTTTGATTCGGAACGAATGCACACTCAATGCACACTCAATGCGCAATGGATGCACACAAGTGTTGCGATAAAAATGCGATACGAAATCGCTGTGACCTGGGGTGTTCGGTGGTGGCCCGCCTGCTGCCTGGCTCCCACTCTCTCCCGCTTCGCTGAAGAGAGTGGGAGCCAGGCAGCAGACAAACCACCACCGAACAGAAACGAGGAGAACAAGGAACAACCACAACAAGGGAGACCACAACAGAGAGACCACAAGCAGAGGGTTGGGAGCGAACGGTACGTCGACGACGGGGGAGCGTTGGGAGAGGACCGCAAGAGCGAGGGCTGGGAGCGGACGTCGCGCCGGGAGCAACGTCGACATCAGGGGGACCACAACGACGAGGTCGGACTCGCAAGGAAATGACGCGTAGGCATCAATTCCGTTGGTGCACAAGCATTAAGATGCAACGCGCGTACGGACTTCAGCGCCGGTTGATGCGAAGAATGACCACAACGAGAAGAATCAGGTCGAGCGGGAATAGCGCGTATGCGCCAACACAATTGATGCGCAACGATCGAACAAATGATTCGCAGGCATCAGTAACGATCGGGAACGACTGCCTGAGAATGCTTGGCGGGCACTATATTCGGTAGAACTGGTGCATAGTAGTCAATTCTCGGAGGTGCGGCATGAATGCCATCTCGGGTCCCCTGATCGCCGCGATCGAAACCGTGTGGACGGAATTGCGTGTGCGGCACACCGATATCCCCGGCGTGGTGGTGACCATGGCATCGGGATCCATGGGCCGGCGCGGCTCGCTGAAGCTGGGCCACTTCGGCCCCGACCGCTGGAAGGTCGGTCAGCAGGTGATGCCGGAACTGTTCGTCGGCGGCGAGGGCTTGGCCATGGGCGCACGCGAGGTACTCGGCACCCTGCTGCACGAAGCCGCTCACGGTGCCGCGGTGACCCGCGCGATCGAGGACACCAGCCGCGCCGGGGCCTACCACAACGGCAAGTTCCGGGACATCGCCATCGAATTCGGGTTGATCGCCGAACGCGCCCGTGAGCGAGGCTGGTTGACCACTACCGTGCCGGACGGCACCGCCGTGGCCTACGAGCGGCAGATCCGGCAGCTGGACGCCGCGATCATCGCTTACCGTCGCTCCGAGAACGAACCCCCCGAGGGCGGCAAGGAAGAGGGCGAGGGGGGCGGGGCGGGCAAGGCCCCGCGCAACGGCAGCGCGATGCTGTGCGCGTGCACGCCGGCGCGTCGAGTCCGCGCCGCCAAGAAGACCATCGACGCGGGCCCGATCCTGTGCGGGGTGTGCCGCGAGCCGTTCGAGGTTCCGACGAAGGCGATTGATGCGGATGCGTCAATCAGGTTGATGCATCCGCATCAACACCGAGCCTGAGGTTCCGCAACCGCGAGACGAATTGCGCTGGCCAGGACTGTAATTCAACCATAACGGGTAGACTTAGTAATGGAACGCGGTCGGGGTCTGGCCACTCCGACCGGCTTCCGCTCCAGCGAGAAATGAAGGACGACAGTCATGTTGGATCTGATGGATTGGTTCTGCGGCGCGGGCGGCTCGAGCCAAGGCTCACACGCGGTCCCAGGTGTGCGAGTGACAAGAGCGGCGAATCACTGGGCGCGGGCGATCGAGACCCATGCGGCGAACTTCCCCGAGACCGATCACCATCTCGGCGATATCCGTGAGGCCCCGGTGCATCGGTGGCCTGCGGCTGATCTGTTCTGGGCGAGCCCGGAATGCCCGCAATGGTCCTCGGCGCGCGGCAAGGCCCGCGACTACGACCGCACGTTGCAAGGCGACCTGTTCGACACTCCTCGCGATGAGGAGGCCGAACGCAGCCGCGCTCTGATGGAGGAGGTGCCCATGTACCTGCGCGGAGTGATCGAACGCGGCGGCAAGGTCCGCGCGGGCGTGGTGGAGAACGTCGTCGAGGTGCGAGCGTGGGACCAGTGGAATCGCTGGATCGGGGAAATCCGGGCCCTGGGCTACCACACACGGGTGATAGCTCTCAATTCGATGCACGCCCAATCGATCCGGACACCGGTCGCCCCGCAGAGCCGGGACCGGTTGTACGTCGCGTACTGGGACCGGGGGTTGGGTCGCAGCCCGGATTGGTCGAAGTGGCTGCGGCCGTTGGCGTTCTGCGCGATGTGTGATGAGTGGGTATCGGCCATGCAGGTCTTCAAGACCGAACGCGCCGATATGGGCCGCTACCGCCAGCAGTACGTGTACCGGTGCCCGCGAGTGCGGTGCCGCAACCAGATCCTGGAACCGCCCGCGCTCGCGGCAGCGGCGGCGATCGACTGGGCATTGACCGGCCAGCGCATCGGCGACCGCGCCAAACCCTTGGCCGAGAAGACAATGGCACGGATCCTGACCGGGCTGCGTCGCTACGCGCGACAGCTGCCCCTGGTCGTGCCCGCCGGAGGCACCTGGCGCGACGAGCCGACCCCGGTCACCGCACCGCTGCCTGCCCGCACGACCCGGGAGAACGACGGACTGATGATCCCTCCGCAGTTCATAACTCGTCTGCCCGCACCGGTTGCCGGGCACGGGGCGGTAGTGCCCGCGCCGCTGGTGGTGCCGATGGAAGGACGCGAGGGCAAGGAGGCGCAACCGGCCAGCGTGCCGCTGCGCACCCAGACCACCCGTGCCGAAACGGGTATCGCGTTCCTGCCCTTCGTGACCGAGCTACGCGGAGGCAGCAGCGACGCGCGCGCAGTCACCGACGCCCTCTCGACCGTCACCGCCAGCGGCAACCACCACGGCCTGGTGCAACCGGGCGAGGGCGCGCAGCAGGATTGGCCAGCGCTGCTGATGCCGTACTACGGCCACGGCACCGCCCGCCCGGTGGCGCATCCGATCGGCGCGTTGTCGACCCGCGACCGGTACGCCCTGGTGGAGGCGATCACCGAATGCGACATCGCAGACGTTCGGTTCCGGATGCTGGAGCCCCACGAGATCGGCGCAGCGATGGCGTTCACCCACGGCTACACAGTGCTGGGAAACAAGCGAGAGAGGGTGCGCCAGTACGGCAACGCCGTCACCCCGCCAGTAGCGGAGATCCTGATCTCGGCACTGGTCGAAGCGATCACGGGAGAGGACATCGACCGCTGGAGCGTGTGAGCACCTGAGGAGGGCGGCCGGTAACCCGCGACCTGTCAAAGGTCGTGGCTGGCCATACCGGCCGCCCGAGGTGTCCCAGCGAGAAGCAAGGACCCTGCCAGCGTAACGCCGGCGCGCGCCCGCAGGGCCGTAGGAGCGTGGTCGGCCCGGAGAATGGAGTGATGGCACAGTTGGTGACACTCGGCGAATGGGCGAAACGGCGTGCGTTGAGCCTGAGCACGATTCGCAATGCCTGGGTGCCACACGAGGATTTCCCCGCACCTGTGCGCCCGCGGGCGCGCGCTGCGGGAACGGGGCCGGGCGCACGACACCAGGAGTACGACCTCGGGGAGCTGGATACGTGGCTATCGGGATGGGAGGCCGAGCGTCGCCCACCGACGCACTCGATGCCTGAGGATCCCGAGTCTTACCGCACCCTTGGGACGATCGCCGGATTGCTCGGGTTGAACGGCAAGACCCTGACCCAATATCGCGACCGCATCGACCAATGCGCGGACTTCGAGGACCGCGGAGCGCGCCGCTACTACCGCACACGCGAGGTCGTGGAGTTCCTCAACAGCAGAGCCGGGTTCGGCCTCAGCGCGGATGCGAGTGCTGATCGCCGACGACGAAAGCCGCAGTCGGCGACCAGCTCTGAATGATCACTTGACCAGCCTCGGTTAGTAATCAGCTCTATTCGGATTTCTTCTGAGCATCTCGACTTTTTGGGTGCCCAGCCATAAGAGATTCGATGTTTGCGCATGCATATTGATAGTCTTCGAATTCTGCAATAGCCTCGGACAAGTCGTCCTGTTGAAATCCTGCGAGCGAAAGCAGTGTCAGCCGTAGTATCCAGCTGAGTGAATACGATGTAGCGATTTGAAGATCTAGTAGACGCTCTTTTTCTTCGCGAAGCTTTTCACCCAATATTGGCCTATCCTTTTTTCCTTTTACGTAGGGAAGTTGGTGGACCAACTTATTTCGAACGAATGCTACGGCAGAGCTCCAATTCGCAAAATCGGACGTAATCATACTGCCCGGTTCTAGAAGTGATGCTGTCTGCTCAAGCTCAATCATTCGCTCTCGGTAGGAGAGATCATTGAGGCCATTCAGGCTGTCGCCAATCTTCTTTGCCATTCTCTCGGCATCGATTCCTCCGAGCTCGGTGAACTTCGTAGTCCCGGCGCTGGAAGCTGCGGTGCGCACTTCGGTCAGTTGATCCCCGGTCATTCCAGCGAAACCGACGCGATGATCGAAAAGCTTTCTATGCAAGCCCTCGGCGATAGCTGTGAGAGATATCACCTGTGATTCTATTGGAGCTTCCTCATCGAGCCCTGCTAGGCCCTCTACAAGGCTGTCAGCCTTATAGCTGTTCGATATCCATTTGGCGATGTGATCTGCTGTAACTGCTTCATCGCGCATAATCCATGGACGTCTCGTTGGGTTTGCCCTGACTCGATCAACCCGCGAGAGGTAAACGTCCGACCATTTCGTTTCGCCCTCGGATTTGATCTGCATGGAGATAACCCGCAAGCGCTGTTGCGTCGCAGTCTTGAGGAGGCTCATGTAAGAGAATAGGATATGGCTTTCGTACTCTCGCAACAATGCGCCACTAGTACATTCGATATCCATAACGAACGATGATTCTGCATTGGTGAACTTCAGCGTGCAGCCGCCGAACAGTGGGACCGAAGCCTCCTTGTCGTTCAGGTGAGATGCCCACGAACCCGCAAAAGTGTAGCGACAGTTGGTAATTTTTTGGTCGGGCATAAAATGAGACCCGACGATAATGGTGCGACAGTTGAAACGCTGCCCCCCGCCTTCGCTGAAGCTCATGCTGAACACACGACTTGAGGATATGCGGGCATCAAGTGCAGTTAGCTCCACTCCTTCCTCGGTGGTGCCGAAGAAGGTTCGAGGGGAAAAGTCTGAGATATTGTCTGCGGGTGAGCCGCCGAGCATCATATGGGTCTCGTGGGCGTGTGCTATATCCATGCTCACGCTTCGTTCCGTCATGATGTGACTGTCGGTGGCCAACTCTGCCTTGCTTCCGTCGCTGTGAACGGTTAGCAATCCGCTAGAACTCAGCTGTGGCTCATCTGGATTGGAAAAAGTCCCCGCAAATTTGATCTGAACCGCCGACATACCGCCCCTTCTCTACTGTCTGGCACTACTGTGCGGTATCGGCAGAGGGCCGGGAAGTCGTTACCGGCACGCCAGTACCTTGCCCGGAGGTTCACCTCCGCACCATGACCTTCCGAGGCAACCGCGCTCAGCTGCGGAAGCTGTAGTTCTGTCTCTGAAACGATCGTTCCGGATTTGCTTTCCTCGATGGCCGGTTGGTGATGGTGACTAGCCTTGGGGCAGTCGGGTTTCGGTGTTCGTGTGAGGGAGGACTGCGGTGGCGTCGACGGGGGTCGTGTTGAAGAAGGTCGCGGTGCCGACTGCGGTGGTGGCGGTGGTGACGACCGGGTTGGCGGTGGCGGTGAACATGGCCACCGGCGGTGACACACGATGGTGGTGGTGGGTGATCGTGGCCGGGTTGACCGCAGCAGGGTTCGTGGGGTCGCTGTGGCAGTTCCTGCGCCAATCTGGCACCGCCCCACAGGAAACGGTGCAGTCGTCCGGACGTGGTGCGGTGGCCGCGACCGGCACGGTCGCCGGTGCTGTCACCGCGGGCGAGGTCGGTAGCTCCAGCCCCGCGCCGACCGCACCGTCGGCGACTCCGGCGCCAGGTTCGGTGGTGGCGTCGGGCGACGGATCGGTCGCGTTCAAAGGCACCGCCGGAAGCATTTCCGGCGGCGATGTCGCCTAAAACATGGCCTGGGTGAACCGGTTCGGCCGCAGACGCGAATCGGATAACGATCCGGTGGCGGAGGGTTCGACCGTTCACGCGCAGGGCCCCGGGTCGGTCGCGATCGGCCCGGATTCGGTGGTCGGATCCGTCATCGCCGGCGGCGCGCGCGTCACGACTCTGCCCGCGGAGGCCCTTCTCCCGATGGCGCAGCTCGACGCGCCGCCCGGGATCGACAACCTGCCCGCGGTGTCCGCGCATTTCGTCGGCCGTGACCGCGAACTCGATCGCCTGGACACCGCGCTGGCCGACACGGCGCGGGTAGTGGTGCAGGCGGTACACGGTCTGGGTGGGATCGGTAAGACGACCCTGGTCGCACAGTGGGCGCGTACTCGCGCGCACGGGCACATCCCGAAATGGTGGATCAACGCCGACAAACCGGCCGTCTTGCAGCAGGAGCTGGCGAGCTTTGCCGCAGCACTGCAGCCGACGCTGGCGCAGTGGTTGACGACTGAGCAGCTCGCCGACCGCGCCCTACAGTGGCTGGCAACGCATTCGGGGTGGCTGCTGATCCTGGACAACGTCGAGGACCCGGCTGACATCGACCCGGTCCTGGCCCGCGCCCAGGGTGGGCGAATTGTGCTGACCAGCCGGTTGTCAACCGGATGGGCACATATCGGCGCTGAGGTGGTGTCGATGGATGTGCTGGCTCCGGCCGAATCGCTCGCCCTGCTGACCAACATCATCACCGGCAACAGGACACCACCGCGAGCACTCGATGGCGCCGCGGCGTTGTGCCGGGAGCTGGGGCATCTGCCGCTGGCGGTCGAGCAGGCCGGCGCGTATCTGGAACAGACCGCACTCACCCCCACCCAATACCTCGACCAGCTCGCCACATATCCGGCTCAGATCTATCGGCACGGCGGCGCGCGCACCCGTGCCGAGCGCACGATCGCCCGGATCTGGCGGGTCACCATGGATCGGATCACCGCGACCCACCCGGAGGCCGCCGAGATCCTGCGCGTCATGGCGTGGTACGCTCCCGACGGCATCCCGGTCGGACTTCTCGACGGCATTGCCGATCCGCCCGCGCTGCATGCGGCGTTGGGTGCGCTCACCGCGTACAGCATGATCACACTCGACCCGGACACTGCAACGGTGTCGGTCCACCGGCTGGTACAGGCTGTGGCGCGCACTGCCGATCTCGATGACCCGCGCCGCGGCTTGGCGGAGATCGAGCGCGCTCACGTTCGCGCGTCGACCACACTGCAGAGTGCCCTACCTGCTGACGAGCGTGACCCTAGAACATGGCCGACATGGCGAATCCTGTTGCCGCACATCGACTCCTTAGCCACACGCACCGAGCACGACACCCTCGTCACCGTCGGCACCCTCCGGAAGACCGCCCTTTTCCTTCTGAACCAGGGAGCCCACGGTCGGGCTATCGACTACACGGTGCGGGCCGTCACCGGCTATGAGCGTGTGCTGGGCATCGACCACCCCGACACCTTGACCTCCCGCAACGACCTCGCTGGCGCCTACGAGTCGGCGGGCCGGGCCAGCGAAGCCGTCCCACTGCACGAACGGGCACTCACCGACTGTGAGCGTGTGCTGGGCATCGACCACCCCGACACCTTGACCTCCCGCAACGACCTCGCCCTTGCCTACAGGTCGGTGGGCCGGGCCAACGAAGCTATCGCACTGTACGAGCGGGCACTCACCGACTCTGAGCGTGTGCTGGGCATCGACCACCCCGACACCTTGACCTCCCGTAACAACCTCGCCATCGCCTACGAGTCGGCGGGCCGGACCAGCGAAGCCGTCCCACTGCTTGAGCAGGCACTCACCGACTGTGAGCGTGTGCTGGGCATCGACCACCCCGACACCCTGTACTCCCGTAACAACCTCGCCAGCGTCTACGAGTCGGCGGGCCGGACCAGCGAAGCCGTCCCACTGCTTGAGCGGACGCTCACCGACCGTGAGCGTGTGCTGGGCATCGACCACCCCGACACCCTGTACTCCCGTAACAACCTCGCCATCGCCTACGAGTCGGCGGGCCGGACCAGCGAAGCCGTCCCACTGTTCGAGCGGGCACTCACTGACCGTGAGCGTGTGCTGGGCATCGACCACCCGAACACCTTGACCTCCCGTAACAACCTCGCCATCGCCTACGAGTCGGCGGGCCGGACCAGCGAAGCCATCCCACTGCACGAACGAAACCTCACCGGTTATGAGTGTGTGCTGGGCATCGACCACCCGAACACCTTGACCTCCCGTAACAACCTCGCCCTTGCCTACAAGTCGGTGGGCCGGACCAGCGAAGCCATCGCACTGTTCGAGCGGACGCTCACCGACCGTGAGCGTGTGCTGGGCATCGACCACCCGAACACCTTGACCTCCCGTAACAACCTCGCCCTTGCCTACAAGTCGGTGGGCCGGACCAGCGAAGCCGTCCCACTGCTTGAGCGGACGCTCACCGACCGTGAGCGTGTGCTGGGCATCGACCACCCCGCCACCCGGATCTCCCGCGAAAACCTCGCTCGACTACGCAATCTCCAAAAGGGTCTCTAAAACGATCGCTCCCGAGAACCTCCGCAGGCCGGGCGGATTCGCTCGGTCAGTCTCTGAACCCAACCTTCCTAGCACCGCCTCCGAGGTGGTTAGGGAGACAGGGATTTTCTGGGTCGGTGAAAGTGTTTGTCCGTACCCTGCGAGCAGAGAGTTTGGGCTGGGCGGATGGGGTGGGTCTCGTGTCATCGAAACCATTTGGCCACGTCCGCGGTGCCGCCATGGTTTGCCTTCCAGGAAGGGTTGGCGACGTCTGATCGGCTCGGGCGGCGAGGGGCAGGGCTGGCGGCACGTGGGGCAAACGTGGGGCAGACGCGTATCCAACTGTGTACCGCAGCGTGTCCCTGTGTCCCGAGTGCTTCGCCTTGGATCTCACTGACCTGCGGCAACCACCTGACCTAAATTGCCAGTCAAGCGCGGTATCGTCCCGCCCTCCGCTGGACTGGTTTTACACACCAGCGGTCGGGGGTTCGATCCCCTCTGCGCCCACTCTTCGAAAACGGCAGGTTCCTTCGGGTGCCTGCCGTTTTCTGTTTGCATTCAGATTCTCTACGCACATGTGCCGGTTTCGATGACACCATTCGGTTAGTATGCATTCCGTTGGGTATAAACCAACAATATGCATACTCATCGAGAGGCTGGAACTGATGGGTGAGCGGCGTGGTGGCCAACTACCGCGAGAGATCTGGCGACAACCGCTGCGCACCGTGCGGCCGCAGGATCTGGCCGGGGTCTATGTGCAGCCCCGGCCCGAGATCGCGCGGCTCGTCGAGCAGGGGCTGCTGCACCGGGTGGCGCACGGCTATTACATAGTCGTGCCGCCCGAATACGTTGGGCGGACCTGGTTGCCGAGTCTCGAGGCGGCCGCCGCGGGTGTCGCTTCGTCGATCTACGGGGCCGACCGGGCCGTTGTCATGGGGATCAGTGCGGCGCGGCTGCTCGGGGCGGTACCGCGAGCCTTGGCGACCGCCGTTGTCGCGGTGCCCAGCCAGCATCGGCCGATCGTGTTGACCGACCGTTCCGCGCAGATCCGTTTCGTACGGCGCGATACCGATGCGCTCGACGCCGAGCGGATCGAAACACCCCTGGGCCCGGCACTGGTCACCACCCCGGAGCAGACCGTGCTGGACCTCGCCCATCGTCCGGCGCTCGGCAACGCGGAGACCGAGGTTCGATCGGCGATCGCGGCGCTGTACCTCCGCGGTGATCCGGCGAGGCTTGCCGAGCTCGCGGCGGAGCAGCGGCTGGGTGCCGCTCTGCGCCGGGTGAGAAGTGCGGTGGAGGCATGAGCATCGAGGAATTCGACAGTGTCGCCGCGCAATTCGGAGTGGCTCCGGAGCAGGTCGAGCGCGATCATCTCATTTCCCACCTCCTCGCGGCGATCAGCCGGGGGTTCCGTGAGCGGGTGCACTTCATCGGCGGAACCGCGCTCGCGCGTACGCATTTGGTCGACGGCAGGCTCAGTGAGGACATAGACCTTGTCGCGCTGACCAACCGAACAGCGCTGGCCGCTGAGCTCGACGCCGCGCTGCCCCGAGCGGTAGCGCGCACGATGGGCCGACTGGAATGGTCGCCGTCGCTCAGTGCGGTTCCCGAGACCGGAGCCGCGAATCTCCGCTCGGCGTCCGGTATCTCGGTGAAGATCCAGTTGTTGTCGGCTCAGGGCAGAACGCTCTG
Organism: Nocardia sp. NPDC055321; assembly: GCF_053645575.1. Classification (NCBI taxonomy): domain Bacteria; kingdom Bacillati; phylum Actinomycetota; class Actinomycetes; order Mycobacteriales; family Nocardiaceae; genus Nocardia; species Nocardia sp. NPDC055321. The sequence goes on along the minus strand of NZ_JBSHMS010000003.1, from coordinate 149,723 downwards.
GCCGGCCGAGCTCCGTGAGATGGAGCAGCGGTACAGCGACGCGCCTGCCGCGGAGCTGTATGTCCCTACCCTGTCGGCTTTCGCGGCGGGAAAGACCGTGACCTGGCATGACCGCCGTGCCTCGCGCGACCTCTGGGATCTGTGGGCGCTCACCGGTTTCGGCGCCATCGACGAAACCGCAGGCGCGCTGTATCGGCGCTACGGCCCGACCAACCGCCTGCCCGCTCCCGAATTGTTCACCCGCGCGCCGGACGAAAACGACTGGAACACCCAGTTGGCCGGCCAGACCCGCCTGAGCGTCACCGCAGACGCCGCACTGGCCGTTGTCAGAGAAGCTTGGGCGCGCGTCGGGTAGCGGTCCAGCGATCGTGCCGATCCAACACGTCGGGCCGTGACGCGCGGTGCGAGCGGGCGCTCTGCGCATCGACGACAGTGATGCGGTCTGGATCGACATCGCATTGGCGTGTGGAGAGTCTCGGGCTATGTCCCCTTCGGGCCGATGAATGGTGCGTGATGGACCCCACATCGACGTCGTCAGGTGGAATCGGTGTAGTAGACGGTCAGTGTGCGGGGCCCGACGTTTCGGCGTCCTCCTCGTCCAGCGGGGGATTGAACACGATCGTTTCGATCTGTACCTCACCACACCCGGTGAGGGTTTCGTCCGCGAACTTCTTCAGCAGATCGGATACTCCCCGAGTGCCTTTGGTGAAGGGATTGGCTTGGGTGGCGTGGAAGACGATGTTCGAGCCGGGTGGGACCGGGCCGGTTATATCTACGTCGGAGGCGAGGCAGTAGTAGACGTCGACGATCGGTTTGAACTTGGCATCGTCGGTCAGGATCGAGTGGACGGTCAGGTCCGAGACCACGACGCCGTCGATCGTGTCCAGGGCGTCGGCCACCCTTCGCAGGAGCATGGAGAGCTTGCCGCCGGTGGCGCCTTCCACCCTGAAATGCAGCTGCTTCCATCGGGGTACGTCATTCACGCTGTTGGTCCGAACTTGTTCGAGGGCTCGACGTCGCGGGGCGGAAGGACACGTCGGGCCGGGGCGCACTGCGCGCCCCGGCCCGGCATGGCTGCGGAAGGGGAGGCTTACGCCGTCCGGGCGCACATCCCGTTCAGGACCACCACGGCCTGGCCGACCATCGAGTTGTCGCGGCTCTGGAGGGCGTCGGCGTAGGCGTCGATCGCGGCATCCACGTCGCCGGTCGCCTCGATCGCGCGGAGGCGGGTCGCGGCGTCGTCGAGCTCGTAGGGGCGGGGGCCCAGGGAGCTGTAGCTGTTGATGATGTCGGCGGCGGCCAGGCAGGCGGGGTCCATCGCGGACGCGGTCCCGGTGGGGACCACCAGGATCGCGGACGCGGCGCCGACGGTCAGCAGGGCGGAGGACAGGATCTTGCGCATTCGTTCACTCCAAGCGGTTGTGTTCGGTTTGCGGGTTCGAGTTTGCCTGATGCGCCGATGAATACGATCAGGCCCCCGGATGAAGATCTCCGTGGGGGAGCGAGTGTTACGCGGGGGCAGCGGAGTTCGGTCGTTCGGTGGAACAATCGAGGGGTGTCGTCGATTCGTGCTATTCAAGAACTGGCGGACGTGAAAGACCCCGCGTGGCCCGAGCTTCGGGAACTGGTGAGGTGGGCTACCGTCCCCGTGACCGTGCTGCCGCCGGACCCGGAGCAGGCTCGTGACACGCTGATTCGCTTGCAGGTCACCGCACGTTCGACCCTCGGCGCGCTCGCGCTCAACACCGGCGGCATCCTGGTCGACTACGGGTGGCTGCGCATCCTCGGCGGCGGCAGTGCGGAACTGCCCGATCTGGCGACCTCCAACGGCGTGCGCCGGCCCGGTGATCTGCCGACCGACGCGCTGGTCGTCGCCGTCGACGTGCTCGGCGGCCGCTTCGCCGTCAACGGCGGCGAGCTGCCCGGCGAGCCGGGCGAGGTCTGCTATTTCGGCCCGGACACCCTGGAGTGGACCCCGATCGGCTGCGGCCATTCGGCCTTCGTGCACTGGGCGCTCGGCGGCGGCACCGCCGAATTCTACGAAGACCTGCGCTGGCCCGACTGGCACCACGAGATCCGCACACTCACGCTGGGACAGGGACTTTCGATCTACCCGCCGCTGTGGTCGGCCGAGGGCCTGGCCGACATCGCCGCGACGAGCAGATGCGCCGCCCCGATGTCCGAGGTCATCGCCCTGCTGGTCGCGACCGCCAAAACCCTGCACTGACGCCGGATTCGCGCGACGGCGAACCCGGCGACCGCTGCCGAGCAAGGCGGAACTCCCCGAAAACCCGGGCCGCACCCGGGTTTTCGAGGATCACGTCACCGGGTGACGATGGTGGCCGAACCGTGCCCGAACAGCCCCTGGTTGACCGCGATGCCCGCGGTGGCGTTCTCGACCTGACGCCCGTCGGCCTGACCGCGCAGCTGCCAGGTGAGCTCACAGATCTGGGCGATGGCCTGGGCGGGGATGGCCTCGCCGAAGCAGGCCAGCCCGCCACTGGGATTCACCGGGATCCGCCCGCCCAGGGTCGTCGCGCCGCTGCGCAGCAGCTGTTCCGCGCCGCCTTCCTCGCACAGCGCGATGTCCTCGTACCAGTCGAGTTCGAGCGCCGTCGACAGGTCGTAAACCTCTGCGAGCGAGAGGTCTTCGGGCCCGAGGCCGGCTTCCTCGTACGCGGCGTGCGCGAGCGAGGACCGGAAGGTGCGCGACGGCGGTTCGACGGCCACCGCGGAGTCCGTCGCGAAATCCGGAAGATCCAGCACGGTTTTCGGGAAGGTCGGGGTGACCGTGGACAGTGCCGAGATCCGCACCGGATCCGTGATGCCTTGGCGGCGTGCGTAATCCATGGAGGTCAGCACCAGCGCCGCGCCGCCGTCGCTGGTCGCGCAGATGTCGAGCAGGCGCAGCGGATCCGAGACGATGGCCGAGGCGGCGATCTCCTCGGCCGAAACCTCTTTGCGGTAGCGGGCATTGGGGTTGTTCAACCCGTGCTTGGCGTTCTTCACCTTGACCGCGGCGAAGTCGTCCAGGGTCGCGCCGTGCAGCGCCATGCGGCGGCGCGCGTAGAGCGCGAAGTAGATCGGGTTGGTCGCGCCGAGCAGGTGGAAGCGCAGCCAGTCCGGGTCGTCGCGGCGTTCGCCGCCGACCGGCTGGAAGAAGCCCTTCGGGGTGGTGTCCGCGCCGACGACCAGCGCCACGTCGGTCAGCCCGGCCAGGATCTGGGCACGCGCGTTGGCGATGGCCTGCGCGCCGGAGGCACAGGCGGCGTAGCTGCTCGAGATCTGCGCGCCCGACCAGCCCAGCGCCTGGGCGAAGGTCGCGCCGGAGACGAAGCCCGGGTAGCCGTTGCGGATGGTGTCCGCGCCCGCGATGTAGCCCACTTCCTGATGGCTCACCCCGGCGTCGGCCAGCGCCGCGCGCGCGGCGACGAGCCCGTATTCGACGAAGTTGCGGCCCCATTTGCCCCACGGGTGCATACCCGCGCCGAGGACCGCGATGTCGCGATTCGTGTCAGTCATTGACCGGCCTCCACATCCACACCGTGTGCTCGGCGTCGTCGTCCTCGTACAGCGTGCCGATGGTCAGTTCCACCGGCATGCCGACGGCCAGGTCGTCGACCGTGAAACTACGGTCGACCTGCCCGAGGATCACCATCTTCTCGACCTCGAGCTCCACCGCCGCGACGACGTAGGGCACGAAGGGGTCGGGGGAGACGTAGGGCGCGGGCGGCTTGTACCGGGCATCGGCGTACGACCAGATGTGGCCGCGCGTGGAAAACAGGTACTCGGCGAGCTCGGTGCCGTCGTGCGGACCGGAGCACTGCGGATTACGGCAGGCCAGGGTGTTCTTCGGGAAGTACGGTGTGCCGCACTCGTTGCACCGGGTTCCCTGCAGACGCACCTGACCGTCATCCGCAGTGAACCAGTCGGCCACGGCGGGGCGTTGTTCTTTCTGCACAAGCCGACGTTATAGGAACACGTTCTATTTTGGGAGGGGGAATCCGTTCCGCGCCCGCGTGCGCGCGGGTACGGTGAAGACGGCTGGAGGATATGCCGCGTCCTCGCCCCGACCTGGAGTACCACAACGCGATGGGCACCAAAGCTATTGATCCGCAGTCGATCCGCAATGTCACGATCGTCGGTGACCCCGACGAGACGGGGCGCGTGGTCCACCACCTGCTCCGGCGCTCCGGCAAACCCCGGACCAGCACGGAACCTGTTATTCATTGGGCGCCGGGGCGGGTCGATCACACCATTCGGGTAGCCGAGGTCGCCGAGCGCGCGCCGCTCGCGGAACTCGAGCGTGCCCTGCGGGTGGCGGACGGGCTGATCGTCGTGGTGCACGCCGGCCGGTTTCGCGGCCCGCGCCTGGAAACCCTGCTGCGGATCGCCGACGATCACCAGGTGGCCCGGCTCTGCCTGATCACCGGCCTGAACGATCCCGCCGCCGACTTCGACCGCTGCGTGCGCACCATCGCCGACACCCGCGGCGCGACCCCGCTCCCGCTGCAGATCCCCATCGGCACGGGCGCGAACTTCGACGGCGTCATCGATCTCGTTCAGATCCTGGCCCTGCAACCCCTCGCCGCCGAGCTCTACGGCCCGCACTGGAACCTCGCCGAAAGCCGGTACCGGGCACTGGTGGACACGGTCCTGGACCACCCGGTTCCCGGTGCGTACCCCGGCGAGCTGCCGCTGAACCAGTTCCACCACCGCGTCCGCCGCCGCACCCGCATCGGCGATCTCGTGCCGATCCTGTGCAGTGCGGCGCCCAAGAGCAACGACATCGCCCCGCTGCTGGACGCGATGGTTCGGTACCTGCCGTCCCCCTTGGATGTGTGTCAGCCCGAACACGCCCTGGATTACTGACACTTCGCGCCGCGCCCGATCGGCGGGCACGGCGGCGGGCCGAGCGCGGACGGGACGGCGGATGGTTCGAGTGGGGACGGTCGCGTCCGCGACGGTGAACGCCCTGCGCCGAGGCGTAGTCGCCGGCTGCGTCGCGGTCGTCGCGATCACCGGGCTCACCGCCTGCGTCACCGCACCCGACCGGCAGGCCGAGGCGGACCGGCTGGAGACGGAGATCCGGGCCATGCCCGGGGTGGAGTGGTTGTCGGTCAACTACACCAACGAGTTCTTCGACGGCAGCCGGCTCGACCTGGACGTGGGGATGACCACCGCGTCCGAGGACCAGATCGGGGCTGTTGTCGCACGCATCGACGAGCTGACCGGACCTGACTTCGACGGGTACCAGCGCACGACCGAATTCACCGTGGCCGAGTTCGCCACGATCGAGCGCGGGGCCGACCTGTGGGCCGATTCGATCATCGACGACACCCGCCGGGTGCGGCGGTTCCGGGAACTGCTGCCCGTCGGCAGGCTCGAATGGCCGCGACATCCGGCGACTCCCGCATCCTCGCTCACGGTGTTCGATGTGGAATCCGCGGACGCGGCGATCGTCGCCGCCCGCACGGCTTTCGGCGATCTCCTCGTCACGGCGCACATCCGTCCCGCGCACATCGAACAGCGCGATTGGCAGGTCACGTTCCCGTTCACCGCGGATCAGGAATCCGTTGTGCGCCAGCGGATTTCCGCGCTGCCCGTGACGAGCGGGTCGATCGCGGTCAGCGGCGACACCGTCACCCGGCTGTCGGTCGACGCGACCCATCCGCCGACCGCCGAGGCCCACCTCGAACAAGTCATCGCGATCCTGCGCCCGCCGAAGGAGAGTCACCTCCTGCTCTCCTGGGGTGACCACAGCGGGGGCCTGGACCCCGGCGAGCTCCGATTCGCGGGGGTGGTGGACGTCGGCGGGTGCAGCTATCGACACGACCGCGGCGCGCGCGAGCAGGAACCCGAGCGGTTCTACACCCCCGAGGCGATCGACCTGCAGCGCAAGCTCCGCGCGAAGTACGACACCTGCGCGCGGTGAATCGGCCGCCGGGTGATGGCCGGGGGTGCGGCGTCGCGGCGTGTGGCCACCGCACGCCCGGGCGGCAACTCCGCATAGGAGTGGACAAAGTCAGCCACGGGCCGGCGCGGTGCGGCTGCCGGAACCGGGTCGGTGCATGAGCGCTGGTGATCGCCGAGCGATAGCGAAGCGTGTCGCCCCGGTTTGCGGACCAACCCCGATTACCGTGCTCGGAATGCGTCGAGTGCTGCTCGTCCTGTCCGCCGCGATGATGTTCGCGGGCGTCGTCGAAACCCCCGCGACCGCCGATCCGGGCGGCTGGCAGCGTGCCCTCCAGGACATCGTCGCCTCGGGCGCGGCGGGGGTGCAGGCCCACGTGGAGACACCGGCGGGCCCGTGGGACGGGACGGCCGGGGTGGTGCGGCTGGGCGGCAACGAGCCGATTCCGGTCGGCGCGCGGTTCCGCGTCGGCAGCATCACCAAGACCTTCACCGCGACCGCCCTGCTGCAGCTCGTCGGTGAGGGCCGTATCGGACTCGACGACAACGTCGCCGGATGGTTGCCCGAGTACGGCTTCGATCCGCGCATCACGGTGCGGATGATCCTGGCCCAGACCAGCGGCCTGCTCGACTACCTCAACGGCGGCTCGGGTTATGCCCCGCTGGTGGGTGATTCGCTCGGCGACATCCGCCGCACCTGGCAGCCCTCGGACTTCGTGCGCTGGGCCACCGACAAACCCCTCGAGTTCGCGCCCGGCAGCGACTGGGCGTATTCGAACACCAACTACATCGTCGCGGGGATGCTGATCGAGAAGGCGTCCTGGCTGCCGTATCACGTCAACATCTACACCCGGATCACGTTGCCGCTGCTCATGTTGAGCACCGGCGTGCCGCAGACCTTCGACCGGGTGCTCGGCCCGCACGCGCACGGCTACTACGACTACGGCGGCGGCCTGCTCGACGTCACCGACCAGAACCCCTCGTACGTGTGGGCGGCCGGCGGAATCGTCTCCTCCACCCGGGATCTGAGTACGTTCTTCGCCGGCCTGCTGGGCGGCCGGCTGCTGGCGCCGCACCTGCTGGCCGAGATGCGCGCGTTCCGGCACGTGAACGACACCTACGACTACGGGCTGGGCCTGTACGAGTTCCGGCTCGGCGACGGCTGCGTGGGGCAGGGCCACACCGGTTACGTGAACGGGTTCGGCTCGCGCGCCCTGCGCAGTCCGGATGGGCGCTACAGCATCTCGCTGTCGATCACCGACGCCGCGGGTGACTTCTCCGGTCCGGTGCGCCGGCTCGTCGAATCCGTCATGTGCCGGAGTTGAGCGCGGGTCAGCCCGCCCGGCCGGCGGTCTCCGAGCTCAACTCCGCCAGGATCGCCTGAATCGCGGGACTCGAGTCCGAGCTGGTCCGCCACGCCGCGTACACCTCGCGCTTGGGCGGCCGCAGCAGCGGTCGCGACACCAGCTCCGCACCCAGCGGCGGCCGGGCCAGCCGCGGAATCAGCGCGATGACCGCACCGGAGGCGACCAGCGACAACTGCGTCGCGAAGTCGTCGATGAGGTGGCGGACGTCGGGGTCCTCGCTCGCCTCGGCGAACAGCCGCCGGAACCACTGGTGGCACACCGATCCCGGCGGGCTGGTGACCCAGGCGTGCCCGGCGAGATCGGTGCGGGTGAGCGGACGGTCGAGCGCGGCGAGCGGATGCGTGCGCGCCATGACGACATCGCCCAGGTCGGTGTCCACCAGCCGCCGGGTCAGCGCCGACGGCAGCGCGGCGGAGAGCCCGTCCGCGTCGTGCACGAGGGCCAGATCCGCGGTGCCGGCGTCCACGCTGTGCAGCGCGCGGTCGGGATCCTGTTCGGTGATGCGCACCTGGAGGCCGGGGTGGCGCGCGGACAGCCGCGCGAGGGCCGGTGCCAGCAGCCCGCGAATGGCGGTCGAGAACGCGACCACGCGCAGGGTTCCGGTCGGCTCGCCGTGGGAGACCAGCTGCGCGGCGGCCACACACCGTTCCAGCGCCTGGAAGACCTCGGGCGCGGACTCGACGATGACCTGACCGGCCGGGGTCAGCACGACCTTGCGCCCGGCGGGCGCGAGCACCGCCACCCCGAGCTGACGCTCGAGCCGCTTGATCTGCTGGGACACCGCCGAGGCCGTGAAGCCCAGCTCCTCGGCGGCCTGCGCGAGGGTCCCCAGCTCGGCCACCGATCGCAGCGCGCGCAATGCTCCGACGTCGATCATGAAGGCAGACTACGGGATTGCGGCCAGGGTCCGGCCTGCTCGGAACCGGTGCCCGGGCCCCGCGGCCGCACCGATCGCGGAGGTCGCCGACCCGGCCGGGGCGCCGGTCATGATTCCCGGGCACCGGAGTGTGGCGGAATCCACTTCCTTCGCGCCGCGCCGCCCGCCGAGCCCCCGGCCGCGCGACTCGCGGCGAACACGGAAGTCGATGCGGGCCAATCGGAATACCGCGAATTCGCCGCCGATCGCACCACCCCGGAACGGCCCTGCGCCCGCGTCGCGCCGGCCCGAAACGGGTGAACATCGACCTCACAGGGGGGTAGCGGGGCTCTGTGATAGTGCGGACCTGGTTAGCATCGATCAGTCGTACTGATCGAGGAAACCCCTGAGGACGTGTGTTGACTACCGACCATCTTGACCGCTGGAACGCCCACGAAGCTTCCGCGGAGGCGATGATTCCGATCATTGGACGGCTGTACCGGGACAAGGGCGTCACCATCCTGCTGCACAGCCGATCGCTGGTGAACAAATCGGTGATCAGCATTCTGCGCACCCACCGCTTCGCGCGCCAGATCGAGGGCGAAGAGCTCTCGATCGAGGAGACCCTGCCCTTCCTCGAGGTGCTCACCACCCTCGACCTGGGCCCCAGCAAGATCGACCTGGGCCGGCTGGTGATGGCCTACCGCGCCGACGATCGCGGTCTGACCGTTCCCGAGTTCACCGCCGACGTGCTCTCGGAGATCACCGGCGCGAACAAGGCCGAGGCCCAGGGCCCGCGCGACGTGGTGCTGTACGGCTTCGGCCGCATCGGCCGCCTGGTCACCCGCCTGCTCATCGAGAAGAGCGGCTCGGGCAACGGCCTGAACCTGCGCGCGGTCGTGGTCCGCAAGGGCGGCAAGGACGATCTGGCCAAGCGCGCCTCGCTGCTGCGCCGCGACTCGGTGCACGGTCAGTTCAACGGCACCATCAAGGTCGACGCGGACAACGACACGATCATCGCCAACGGCAATGTCATCAAGTTCATCTACAGCGACGACCCGGCCGCCATCGACTACACCGCGTACGGCATCAACGACGCGATCCTGATCGACAACACCGGCAAGTGGCGCGATCGCGCGGGCCTGGGCCAGCACCTGCGCCCCGGCATCGCGAAGGTGCTGCTCACCGCGCCGGGCAAGGGCGACGTGCCCAACATCGTGCACGGGGTCAACCACCGCACGCTGGATCAGTCCGAGCAGATCGTGTCCTGTGCGTCCTGCACCACCAACGCCATCGTGCCGCCGCTCAAGGCCATGGACGACGAGTACGGCATCGTGCGCGGGCACGTGGAGACGGTGCACTCGTTCACCAACGATCAGAACCTGCTGGACAACTTCCACCCGGCCGATCGCCGCGGCCGGTCGGCGCCGTTCAACCTGGTGCTGACCGAGACCGGCGCGGCCTCCGCGGTGGCCAAGGCCATGCCGGACTTCAAGGCCAAGATCACCGGCAACTCGATTCGCGTTCCCACGCCGGATGTCTCGGTCGCGATCCTGAATCTGCAGCTGCGCCGCGAGGTCGACAAGGCCGAGGTGCTGGAGTACCTGCGCGGGGTCTCCCTGGCCGGCCCGCTGAGCCGCAACCTCGACTACACCGCCGCCACCGACGTCGTCTCCAGCGATTTCATCGGCTCGCGCGCGGCCTCGATCGTGGACGCGAACGCCACCATCGTCGACGGTGACACCGCGATCCTGTACCTCTGGTACGACAACGAGTTCGGCTACTCCTGCCAGGTCGTGCGCACGGTGCAGTACATCTCGGGCATCGAGTACCCGACGTACCCGCACCTGCCCGCGGACGACCGCGAGGCCGCCCCGGCCGGCGCGCGGTAGCGATTGACCCTCTGAACATGTTCGGCCGCCGCGAGATCCGCGGCGGCCGAACACGTTTCGGCGCGTCCCGCCGCGGCGGCCCGGCTCAGCGCGGTTGCCCGGCGGGCCGGCGCGCGCGGCAGGCCGCCAGGATGACCTCCCGGGCCGCCCGGCCCTCGGGGGTCGGGAACAGGGCGTAGTTGTGCGGCTGGCCCGGCGCCTCGTGGTAGTCGACCGCGACCCCGGCGGCCTCGGCGCGCTCGGCGAGTTCCCGGGCGTCGGTGAGGAAGATTTCCCGGGTCCCGCTGAACACCGTGAGCGGTGGCAGGCCGGCCATCGGCCCGAACAGCGGGCTCACCCGGGGATCGCGTACGTCCAGGCCGTCCGCGTAGACGCGGCCGATCTCGGCGAATCCCGGTGTCCGATGGAAGGGATCGACCGTTTCGAGGGCGGGCAGATCGGGGTGTGACATCGAGGCGTCGAGCCACGGGGAGATCAGGATCAGTTCCGCCGGGCGCGGGCCGTTCGCGGCGGCCAGGGCCTGGGTCGCGGCCAGCGCCAATCCGGCGCCCGCGGAATTGCCGATCACGAAGGTCCGGCCCGGGCCGCGTTCGGCGAGGGTGCGGGCCAGCAGCGCGGCGGTGACCTCGACCATCTCGGCTGCCCCGGCGTGCGGGATCAGCGGATAGATCGGCACGATCGCCTCGGCGTTCAGCTCCCGGCCCAGTCGCGCGGCGAATGTCCAATGCGCGCTGACGATTTCCCGGATGAAGCCGCCGCCGTGCAGGAAGAAGACGGCGTCGCGCACCGGCCCGGGCGGGGTGACGCGGAAGACCGGCCAGTCCCGGAACTCCTCGCGGGTGACCGCGGCGTGTTTACCCAGGGCGGCGGGCGGGCGCACCTCGCCGGCTGCGCGGTCCCGCTTCGCGAGTGCCGCGTGCACCCGGGCCGGACTGCCGAACAGGTCGCGGTCGCCCATCGCCGCCACCAGGGCGGTGACCACGCGGGTCTGCCAACTCGGCCGCGCGGCGCGCTCGTCGGTATTCATGCTCGCTCATCTCCCTGTCGTCCCGATGGGTGCCGGTGACCGGCACCCATCGAGCCTGACGGACCCCGCACGGCGGCGCTTTCGGAAACCTGCGGTGCCGTGAATTCGATCGACGACAGGGGATGAGTTCGCGAATGGTGCTGGGCCTCAGTAGCTCTCGTCGGCCTCGTCGGCTATCCAGTCACGCAGCCAGGCGGTGGCGGTGGAACCGCTCTCGTCGACCACGTAGCGGGGATAGGACTGGTGCACGCCGGATTCCAGGAAATCCTGTACCTGGCGCATCCATTGTTCACCGGCGGGATTCTCGGCGGGAGCCGACAGAATGGCGTTGCCGCCGGGCAGCAGCGCCTCACCGAGAATGGCGTTCAGGGTGAGCGCGTAATTGGGGAATTGCAGCGGATCGGGAGCCGAGAGCTGGGTCATGAAACCCGCGAAGCGGCCGGCCAGATCGTCATTGGGAACCGAGCAGTACAGGTCGCCCTCGGCGCAGAAGGTGCGCACCTTCGGGGTGAGCCAGCCGAAGCCGCCGACTCGGGCGCCGCCCGCTCCGGCGCCGGGCACCGGGGGACCGACGAGCACGTCGGTGGGGGAGCGGCGGGGGTCGGAGAGCAGGCCGACGGCCACCACCTTCTCGGGCGGGATGACACCGAGGCCGGTGCCGATCTCCGCGGCCAGATCACCGGCGGCATCGGCGCCCTGGCTGTACCCGATCAGTGCGAACTTGGTTGTGGCACAGCGCGCAGCCATTCTGACGATCATGGCGCGGGCATTGGTGACGGCCTCGAGCTTGGAGCGGCCGTACACCTCGCCCTCCCACGGCAGCGCGGTGGCCGCGTAGTTCACGTAGTCGGTGCGCACGGTGCCGGGTAGTCCGCGGGTGACCCCGGCCAGCATGCCCTGGCCGGGGTCGTCTCTGGAGGTTTCCCAGGTGCCGGGGACGGCCACCACGTTGACGTTGGGGCAGTCGGCGGGACTCGCGTAGGCCGGTGTCGCACCGGCCGCGCCGAGTATTCCCGCGGCGGTCGCCAGGACCGTCGCGATGGCGCCGGATGCCGCTTTGAAGGATCGCGTAGTTCGAAAGGACAAGGTCCACACCCCTTGTTTTGTTTCAGAACGTTCGGACGACTTCTCCACACTCACATTGGTGCCGATATGTGCGCCCCCACGCGATGACACCGGGCTTGCGCTCGGTGAGGGGCGACGCGATGGGCCGAAGATATCAAAGGAACCGGATGGTCTGTCGTTGGTTGGCGGAGAAACGCCGTAAACGCCGCTACCAGCGCCTTCGGCTACGGCGAGCCTCGCGAAACCCGCTCCCGGGTGAGTCGCGATCGGACGCTGATCCGGGCCCGCGCCGGGGTCGGCGCGGATCCGGGTGCGGGGTGCGTCAGGCCGCGCCCGCGGTGCGTTCCACGGCGTCGAGCGCGGGCAGGCTCGCCGCGTGCAGGATCTGGTGGATGAGCGGGACGATGAGGGTCATGTCGATGGCGCTCCAGCCCAGCGACATTCGGTTGTGCACGAAGCCGATGGACACCCCCGAGCGCGGATCGGCCCAGCCGGTCGAGCCGAACGCGCCCATGTGGCCGTAGCCGCGCGGGGCGCGCAGCGCGGGCAGGCTGTGGTAGCCCAGGTGCCAGAACGGCACCACCAGGGACCGGTCCAGCTGGTAGGTGCGCACCCGCTCGAGCGCCCGCACCGTGTGCGCGCTCAGGTAGGGCTTGCCGGCCGCGGTGCCGCCCGCGGCCAGCGCGCCGTACATGGTGGCCAGCCCGGTCGACGTGCACACCGCGTTGCCGGCGGGCAGCGCCGTCTCGAGGATGCGGGGCCGATCGCCGCGGAAGATGGCCTCCAGCCCGGGGACGTAGATCGAGGCGATCGGCGCGCGCACGAGATTCGGCAGCCGGAAGGCCAGTGCCGCGGCCGGCCCCGGAATCGTGCGGTCGGCAAGGGTTTTCATCGAGCCGACCAGGTCGGCGGGCCGGGTGGGCGCGGTCGCGGGCGGGCGGCCCAGGTGGATGCCGTCGGTGCCGAGCGGCTCGGCGATCTCGGTGCGGAACAGCTCGGTCATGTCCCGGCCGGTGATCGCGCGGGCCAACCCGGCCATCAGCCAGCCGATGGTGAGGGCGTGATAGATCGGGGTGCCGCGCAGGCGATCGGGCGCGGCGGCGGCGAGCCGTTCCTCCATGAGGCGGTGGTCCAGTACCTCCTCGACGGTGGTCGCGGGCAGCGCGGACAGCCCGGCGCGGTGGCTCAGCAGCTCTTCGACGGTGATGTCCGCCTTACCGTTCGCGGCGAATTCGGGCCAGTACTCCGCCACCGGCGCGGCGTAGTCGAGCAGGCCGCGATCGGCGAGCCGGGCCAGGACGGTGGCCGCGACGCCCTTGGAGGCGGAGTAGATCATGGCCCCGGTGTCGGCGGTCCAGGGCGTGCCGTGCGCGTCGGCCGATCCCGCCCAGATGTTCACGATCGGAACGCCGTGCTGATGCACCGCGAGCGCACCACCATTTCCACTGCGCCCGGCGAAGATTCGCGCGAAGGTTCGCAGTGGGGCGTCGAATCGGGGATCGGCGGCGCCCCGCACTCCGATCGGCAGACAGGCGGCGGTGACTGACTGTGGTGCGTTCATCGACCAACGATAGCGGCGGGGCGGGCTCGGAAACAAGAGCTGTCTGAGACAGAATGAATTCGCCTGTCCGACACAATGTGCCAACGTCGCGATTCGTTGTGAAATCGTTCGCACGAACAGGCGCGTCCCCGAGATCGGATGTAGTATCTTTCGCTATCGAAAGGGGTTGTTGTGCAACTGTTTTGCAACTCCCTTTCGGCAATGCGACCGTAGGGGGTGTGCCGGGGGCGGGTACTCGAGGATTTCATCGAATATGTCGTAGCGCAGGGGGAACAACGTCGGCACGACGTGGAGTCGGCCGCCCCGCGAGGCGCTGCATCCAGATCGTTCACGCGATGTACGCCATCGCTGTCGCCGTCAGCGCGGACGCCGCGACAATCCCGATTCCGCAGCTTGGAATGCCGCTCGCACGAAGGAATCTCCAGTGTTCGACGTAATCCCCGATCATCCGGCCCGGCTGTCCACCACCCCGACCGATCTCTCGCTGCTGCTGCGCCCGCCGCCCCCGGGATCGCCCACCGACCTGGTCCGCCCGAAGATCAACAACGGCATGCTGCTGTGGGCCGATCTGCCCTCGGTGCTGGTGCTGGGCAGCTCCGGCGGCTCGGGCGCCACCACCACCGCGCTCGGCATCGCCACCGCCGCCTCCTACAACTACCGCGAGCATTCGCCGGTCGTGGTGGACGCCACCGCCACCGGCGGCGATCTGGCCTCGCGCGGGTGCGACGCCATCGATCCCGCGGGCACCGTGCAGAGCTGGCTGAACATGAGCCACCGCAGCCTGGCCTCGGCCGTGCTGGACAGCTGCGGCGAGAACACCTCGAGCGTCGGCATCCTGCCCCGCGGTCCGGAGGCGCTGCCGCGCCGGGAGAGCTACGCCTCGGTGCACCGCAGCCTCTGTGACGCCGGCTGCCTGCCGGTGTACGACGCGGGCGCGCCGGTCACCAACCGCATGATCTCGCCGCTGCTCTCGGATTCCCGTATCGCCCTGGTGATCACCCTGGCCGCCCGGCCGGACGCGGTGAACCGGCTGCGCCCCGCCCTGGTCTGGCTCGACGACAACTACGGCGAGTACCACCTCGCCGAGGCCGTCATCGTGGTGACCCGCCAGCACCCCACCGACGGGCCGGGCGTCGCCAAACACATCCGCACCTACCTCGGTAAGTTCGTGCGCTCGGTCGCCGAGATCCCCTACGACGCCCACCTCGCCTCCGGTGGCCCCGTCACCTGGTCCAAGCTCGCGCCGCCGACCCGCACCGCCTACCGGCAGATCGTCAATCTGCTCCGATAGGGCTGCGCGGCACCGGGTTTCGCCGGCCGATCAGGACTGGTAGCGGGTACTGCCGTCCACCGGGCGCGTCGTGCTGACCAGTTTCGCGTAGCAGTGGTCGGCGTCGATGTTCTGCTGCGCGCACCACCCGATCGCGCCGCCGGACGTGGCGAAGGAAACCCCCGCCACGGTGACCCAGTAGTCGTCCTCGCCGTAGGTCGTCCACGAGCCCGATTCCAGCAGGCGCGCGCCGGGATAGCGCCCGCGCAGCTCGCGGTGCTCCCGCAGGATGTCGGCGTGACCCCAGGTCGTGCCCTCGGCGCTCATGCCGTACCGCTTCGAACTCAGTTGCGGCACCCAGCGTTCGGCGAGTTCGCGGCGGACCGCGTCGTCGTCGGCGGCGACCGTGGCGCGGAGTTCGGCCAGTCCGGTGGCTTCGCCGTCCGGGGGAGGGGCCGCGGTGGTGGCGGGGCCCGGCATGGCGTTCACGGTCTCGCCGGTGGTGATGCCGGCCGCGGTGGTGTCCGGCTCGCCGCGCAGTTCCAGGACGACGGCGACCGCGACGGCCGCGATGACCGCCAGGGCCGTGGCCACCGCGACGCGCCACTTGGCCGCGGGGCGGCGGGCAGGCGGCCGCAGGTCTCGATCCGGTTGGCGCTGACCGGGATTCGATGGGTGCTGGTCGGGATTTGACGAGTGCGGGTCGTGAGCGCGTGAGTGCGGGCTGTGGGCCGGTGAGTGTGGGTCCTGGGCGCGTGAGTGCGGGCTGTGGGCCGGTGAGCGTGGGTCCTCGGCGCGTGGGTGCGGGTGCCGGGCGTGTGGGCGCGGGTCGTGGGGCGGCGAGTGTGGGTCGTTGACGCGTGAGCGTGGGTCCTGGGCCGGTGCGTGCGGGGTGTGCGCATGTGAACGTGGATCGTGGGCAGGCAACAGCGGATCGTGGGAACGTGCGCGTGGGTCGTGGGCCGGTGCGTGTTGCCCACGTGAGCGCGGGTTGCGGGCCCGTGCGGCACCCGGCTCGGCGACCGGCCCCGGCTGCCCGCCTCGAATCGCGGTGTCCCCCGGCGCGCTTCCCACCACCCGCGGCAGGACGGCGGTCACCTGCGCGGCCTCGACCGCCGGATCGAGTGCTTCGGCCAGCGCCGAGATCCACTCCTCGGGAACCGGCCGCATCCCCGGCGCGGGGGAGAGCGCCGCCCGGGTGAGCCGCACGATCGCTGCGGGCGTGTACGGCGGCAGCCGGGCGGGGTCGCGGGTGGCGGGGTCCCCGGAGAGCATTCGCAACGCGAGCAGGCCGAGTTTGTAGGCGTCGGAGTACGGCGTGGCCGATTGCTCGCCCGATCCGATCGAGCGCACGTCCCAGCCCGGCGTCTCCGCCTGCGGGCTCACCGACACCGCGCCCGATCGCGCGGTGTCGCACCCGGTGAGATACACCCGGCGCGCGGGCCGCAGCGCGAACAGCAGGTTCCGCGGCGCGAGATCACCGACCGAAACACGATGCCGGTGCAGCAGTTTCAGCGTTTCGGCGACCTCGGCCAGCAGCTCGTACCGGTGCCGGTCGGTGAGCGCGATGCCGCGCGCGGCCACCAGCCCGTCGGCGTCCAGCAGGTACTGGAAGCGGGCCGCGACCGGCGGTGCATGATCGTTCCCGGCGTCGAGGAAGAACACGCGCGGCGCGAGCGGCATCAGGAATCCCGCGATCGCGCCGGAACCGTCCTGCTCGACGACCCCGCACGGCCACGCCGCCCGCGCGAGCAACTCGGCCCGCTCCGCACGCGTCAGCGTGCCGGGAAACGCGGCGAGCTCTGCCAGCGCCGCCCCGTCCACCTCGCCCAGCACCCGCGGTTCGTATTCCAGAAAGGCCAGCGAATTCCCCGGCGGCGCCCCCGCGTCGGGCGCGGCGTACACCACGCCCCGCTCGCCGTAGCTCAGCCGGTACAGCGTCCCCAGCGCCGTCCGCTTCCATCGCCGCAGTGCCATGAGCCAGCCTTCACTCCCCGGAGCGGCCACCTCGGCCGGCGGTCCCGAGTCGCTCCGGTCCCGCACACCCGAGCCGGAGGGAATGCTGTGGCCCTCGTCTCGCATGATCGCAACGAGCATAGCGTTCTCGGGGCCCGAATCCCGGTGCGGTTCAGGACTGATATCGGGTGCTGCCGGGTGATGGTGCGGACATGGGGAAGCCCCGAGGGCTAGCCTGCCTCGGGGCTCCGGTGTCCACCCATTTGCAACGCGCCGACACGGTGGAGAACGGTCTGAGTTTGAGGACGTAGTGCTCTGCGATTGAGCTACGGCCCATTGGTGGCTGAGCCGGCGGGAGTTGAACCCGCAACCTCTACGTTGACAAACCGTTCGTTCGATTCGGCGTTCGGTGGAAAATGCTGAAGCTCGAGCGATAATCTTGAGTTTCAAGGCACCGGCGCCTCTACCGTTGGGCTACCCCGCCGAGTGGATGGCGGGGGGAGGATTCGAACCTCCACTGGACCGTTCTGTGTGCCTGTGACACAGAGCTTCTGTTTCAGCTTGCGCTCTTGCGCGGCACCGACATTAGCCGGTGCCGCGGGCGCTGCCAACCGATTATCGGGCGAACAGGTAGCCGAAGACCTCCGCGCCGGGATGCTGCTGGGTGATCTCGGCGTTGTTGGCCTCCTCGCGGGCGAATTTCACCGCCTGCTGGAGCTTTTCGACCCTTTCGGTCAGTTCGTTCACCCGCTTGGCGGGCAGCGCGCCGGAGAACTTGATGGTGCGCCAGTAGCCGACCACGACATCCTCGTGGTAGACCTCGACCTGCGCCGGATGCTTGTCCGTCGCTTCGGCTTTCACGTGGTTGCGCGGAATCTTCTTGGTGCGCACCGTCTGTACCGGTTCGGTCGCGTAGCAGTCGGCGGAGGCGTCGTACTCCCAGGACTCGGCGGCGTCGAGCACCGGCAGCTTGCGCACGAAGGTGTGCAGGTCGACCAGCTGCTTCTCGAGGAAGAGCAGATAGGTGACCGGGGCGTCGCGCACCAGCGTGCGCCCGTCGACCACCACGTCGGCGGTGGCCGCGCAGTTGGCCCAATCCTTGGTCGCCACCACGTCGAACAGCTTGGTCAGAATCTGCGCCGTGGTCTCGAGCACCGCGTCCGCCTTGACCTGCACCCGTGTCGATTCGGGCGGCAGCTGCTCGCCCTCTTCGTCCTTGGGCCGGTAGGTGCGCGAAATACCGGTCAGCAGCGGATTCTTCGCCAGCTGGTGATGGGCGTCGGTGAGCTCGGAAAAGGTTCGGGACTTGATCCCTTTCTCCACGGCGACAATCTGATTCAAACGTGTCATGCCCGCACTGTAACGATCACCGGCCCGGCCCGACCAGTGGATTTCCACCGGATCGGGCCGGGCACAGGCGGTTTCGGTGTCAGCCGCGCGGCATCACCGGGTGAGCGCCTCTTCCAGCACCGGCCACGACCGATGCAGCGCGTCCTCCCAGTACTTCCACGAATGCGTTCCGGTGGGCCGGAATTCGACCGTCGCGGGAATGGCCAGCGCGGAGAGCTTCTCGGCCAGGCGCACGGTGCACGCGTTGGTGGCCGCCTCGATGGCCCCGCCCAGGATGATCTGGTTCGCCAGGGTGAACGCCTGGCCGCCGACCATGTCGAGGGTGTCCGCGGGCCCGGGCAGTCCGGTCGAGGACGAGATGTAGATCGTCTTGCCGCGCAGGCGTTCGGCGTTGACGAGCGCGTCGTTGGCCAGCCACGCGGGATCGTTGTCCTCGCCCCACATGTTGCGGGGGTCGGCGTCACCCCGCTCGAGCACGAGTCCGACGTACTCGCGGCCGAGCTGATCGGAGGTGGAGGCGCAGCCGCTGTAGGAGGCCACCGCGCGATAGACATCGGGGGCGGCGATCGCCAGGTTCAGCGCGGAGGACGCCGACATCGACACCCCGGCAATGGCGTTCGCGCCGGACGCGCCCAGGGCGGCGTCGAGCACGGGCGGCAGTTCGCTGGTCAGGAACGTCGTCCACTTGTGCCGGCCGAGCGCGGGATCGTCACGCTGCCAGTCGGTGTAGTACGAGAACGAGCCGTCCACGGGGGTGACCACATTGACGTTCTTGCTCGCGAAGTACCGCACGATGTCCGTCTGCCGGTACCAGGTCGCCATGCCGGTGCCACCACCCGCGCCGTTGAGCAGATACAGCGTGGGACGGGGCACGCTGTTGTCCAAGGGGAGCAGTACCTGCAGGGCGATGGTCCGGCCCATGCTGGGGGAGAACACGTGCATGGTCTGCTGCCGCTGGCCCGCGTTGTCGATGCGCACGATCTCGGCCTCGGTGGGATCGGCGGCGGCGACGGCGGGATCGACCGCCGGAACCGCGAAAGCCAGTGCGGCGGTGAGGCAGGAACTCGCGAGCAGTGCCCACAGTCGGTGTTTCATGAACAAAGCGCTCTCTTCGTCGAACTCGCCCGGATGACCGGGCCGGCCGCCGGCGTCCCGCGGGACACCGGCCGCCGGTGGTGATCAGCTGCCGATGTACTTCTTGATCACGTCGGCGATGACGTCGCTGAAGGAGCCGGTCGAGCTGAGCTGTCCGTCGGAGGACCCGAGGCCGTTGTTGCCCAGGCTGCCGACCACGCCCTCACCCGCGTTGGGCGCGCGAGTGGTGAAGCAGGCGGTCAGGTTCGGCATCTCGTTGCTCACGCCGACCGTGCCGGCCACGCCGACGCCACCACTGGTGATCTGCTGACCCTTGGGCAGGTTGCCGGGCACGATGTACGTGATGTCCATGGTCAGCGGGTTGCTGGAGTTGACGAACCAGCCGGTGTTGGTGACCTTCCAGCCGGCCCCGTTGGGGCTGGCGGTGACCTCTTCGGTGCGCTGGCCGCCCACGAGGTGGTACGCGGTGATGGTGGTCTTGACCGGTGAGCCGAAGCCCGACGGCGGGAAGTCCGTGATGGTGTTGACGTACGGATTGCCGATGCTCGTCGTGCCGATGATGATCGTGTAGGTCACCGCCGTTCCGACGCCGACGGTCTCGGCGCTGGCGATCTTCTCGTAGATGTGCTTGATACCGACCGTGCTGATGTCCTGCTTGGTCTGGTAGCTGCGCACCTCGCAGCCCTCGGCGGCCGAGGCGGTGCCCGCGCTGACGCCGACGGTCAAGCCCGCAGAAACCAAAGCGGCCGACGCTGCGATCGCGGCGATCCGATGAGTTCGGAACATTCTTTCTCCTCTTCGTCCCGCAGCTGCCACGGGACACCACAAAGCTGCCGAGTTCTGCGGAAACTCGGGGGTGATTCGGGCCACCCGGGGACCTAGTAAACAGGTGAAACTGGGCGTACGTCCAGGTTTTCGAAAAATTGCTTGCGAGAATTCGGAAACGTACTGCGACAGCGTTATCGGGCAATGCTCGAATAACAATTCCGGTGAATCCCGGTGGGTGAATGCAGGGCTGTGCAAAGCCCTGTGCGAAGGGTCTGACTATAACACGTTTCAGTCGCTGTCCAACCCACTCGCCACCGGACGGGAGCCGGCCGCCCGGTGCGCTCGGCGCCGGAAATGCGGTGGAGCCGTCGCGCCCGGGCGGACGATGATGGCGAGCATGTTCCGCGTCGAAGGTCTCGAACGCGCCGAGTGCGAGCCCACCGGCATCCGCACCCCGCTCGGGGTGGTCGTGCACACGGTCACCCTGGACCGGTACGTGCTGCCCGAATCGCCGTGCGCGGCATGGCGTTTACCCACCGGTGCGCGGCTGTACCGCTGGCGGGACCGAGCCGCCACCGTCGAACTCGTCACCGGATCGGTCGATCGGCAGTCGGTCAGCGGTGCGCTGCCGGTGGCCGCGTGGTCCGCCATCTGGCAGGTGCACGCGCACCGCCGGATCGAGAGTTCGGAGCTGTCAGCCGAATTGATGGACATCCCGCCCGGCACGGAGAGCGGCCCGGACACCGGCGAATGCCTCGAAGCCGTGACGGTGGAGACCGAGGACACGATGGTGTCGATCGGTGGCCCCGACGACGAATCGCTGCGTGCGCTGGCGACTTCGGGCAGGCACCTGCCCGCGCGATGGCGTGACGAGATCGCTGACTTCCGGCACGCCGCACCCGGCGCCTACGCCGTCCGGTACGACGATCCGGCGAAGATCACCTGGCGGCTACCGTCACTGCACACCGAGGAGTCGTTCCGGTTCTGCCTCACCGTGGCCGCCGCCCCGGTCGTCTTCGATCAACCGGCAGCGTGGTTCGCCGTCAACTTCGGCATCGACGCCGCACTCGCACAACTCGGTCCCCACCTCACCTGGACGTGAGCGGGTGTCGTGGCAGGGCCCGCAGGCGGATCACGCACGCGCGGTGCTGTTCTCGGACCCACCGAGCAGGATCGGACGAGCCGCGGCCACCGGCACCGTCGACGATTCGACTACCGAGCCTGCGAAGCCCGGGCCAGATCGACCGTCGCCGAACGCAAGTCGGCGAGTGCGTCGATGGGCGACAGGTACCCGACGCGGGTCACCGCGATCCCGCGCGGCGTCGTGACGCGCAGGTCCAGGCCGTAGCGATCGGCCACCTCGCACACCGCGGCCGTGGCGTCCGGATAACCGCCGCGGGCGCGGGCCATGTCCAGCAGGGCGTCGGCGTGATCGTCGTTCAGGTGCGCGATGGCGCGGCCTGCGCCCGGCGCGACCGGATCGGGCGCGGCGGCACGGTAGTCCGCGGCGGTGGCCGAGTCCATGCGGCCGTAGCCGCCCACCCAGCGCACGCGTTCCACGCGCAGGATCCAGACGGTGAAATCGCTGAAGTCGATGTAGTGCTTGGCCGCCGGGACCGCGGCGAGATGGGCCGCGCGGGCCGCCTCGGCCTCCGCGCCCTCGGGACGCTCGACGACGCCCGCGAGGGTGACCCGGGCCGCGGCGAGCGGATCCGACGGCAGGTCCGGGGTGACCACGGACAGGCTCGCGCGCGGATCGTTTGCGAGATTTCGGCCGTGTTCGGCCAGCCGGGAGACGCACAGGACGGGCTGCCCGTCCAGCAGTCCGTAGGTCACGAACGAGGCCCACGGCGCGCCGTCGGCGGACAGCGAGGCGAGGGTGGCGGCATTGGTGACCTCGGCGATGGTGCGCGCCTCCTCGGCTGCCGAGGGTCGTGCGGAATTCGCGATCGGGGCCAGTGGCTGCGGGGTCGAGGGCGCGTCACCGGGGTCGCCGTGGTCGAGAGGCATGGCTCACAGGCTACGCGGCGCGGGGGCGGACCAGGGACCGTCTCTTCGCCCGCGGGGGCGACCCGGTAGAAAAGACACAGGCGTCAGGGGCTTGCACCTGCGCCGCCGCCGCATTCGGTTGCGGGCGGTCACGCACCTACAGCAGTCGAATGGAGAGAGTCTATGGCGGCCTCTACAGCGCGCGCCCAGATCGGCGTCACCGGTCTCGCGGTCATGGGCAGCAACATCGCCCGCAACTTCGCCCGGCACGGCTACACCGTCGCGCTGCACAATCGCAGTGTCGCCAAGACCGACGCGCTGCTCGCCGAGCACAGTGGCGACGGCGATTTCGTGCGCACCGAGACCATCGAGGAGTTCGTCGCCGCGCTCGAGAAGCCGCGCCGCGTGCTCATCATGGTGAAGGCGGGCGACGCCACCGACGCCGTCATCGAGGAACTGGCCGACGCCATGGAGCCCGGCGACATCATCATCGACGGCGGCAACGCCCTCTACACCGACACCATTCGGCGCGAGGCGGCCATGGCCGCGCGCGGGCTGAACTTCGTCGGCGCGGGCATCTCCGGCGGTGAAGAGGGCGCGCTCAACGGCCCGGCCATCATGCCCGGCGGCCCCAAGGAGTCCTACGAATCCCTGGGCCCGCTGCTGGAATCCATCGCGGCGCAGGTCGACGGCACCCCGTGCTGCACCCACATCGGCCCCGACGGTTCCGGCCACTTCGTCAAGATGGTGCACAACGGCATCGAGTACGCCGACATGCAGCTGATCGGCGAGGCGTACAACCTGTTCCGCGACGCGCTGGGCCTGGACGCCAAGCAGATCGCCGACGTGTTCACCGAGTGGAACAAGGGCGACCTGGAGAGCTACCTGGTCGAGATCACCGCCGAGGTGCTGAACCAGGTCGACGCCAAGACCGGCAAGGCCCTGGTCGACGTGATCGTGGACGCCGCCGAGCAGAAGGGCACCGGCCGCTGGACGGTCAAGTCCGCGCTCGATCTGGGCGTGCCGGTGACCGGTATCGCCGAGGCCGTGTTCGCGCGCGCCCTGTCCGGTTCGCGTGCCCAGCGCAAGGCCGCGGTCGGCCTCGCCTCGGGGCACCTGGCCGACAAGCCCACCGACGTGGCCGAGTTCACCGAGGCCATCCGCCAGGCCCTGTACGCGTCCAAGATCGTCGCCTACGCCCAGGGCTTCGATCAGATCGCCGCCGGTTCCGCCGAGTACGACTGGAACCTCAATCCCGGTGACCTGGCCACGATCTGGCGCGGCGGCTGCATCATCCGTGCCCGGTTCCTGAACCGGATCAAGGACGCCTACGAGCAGAACCCGGAGTTGCCGTCCCTGATCCTGGCCCCGTACTTCCGCGAGGCGATCGAGACCGCGATCGACTCCTGGCGCCGCGTGGTCTCGACCGCGACCCTGCTCGGCATCCCGGTCCCGGCCTTCGCCTCCTCGCTCTCGTACTACGACGCCCTGCGCGCCGAGCGCCTGCCCGCCGCCCTGACCCAGGGCCAGCGCGACTTCTTCGGCGCCCACACCTACGAGCGCGTGGACGCCGACGGCAAGTACCACACCCTCTGGAGCGGCGACCGCTCCGAGATCAGCGCCTAGCGAACAGGTTTCACCCGGAGGGCGGTGCACGCGCGATAAGCGCGCGCACCGCCCTCCGGCGTTCGTGGCGCCGAGCGGTGTTCGAGTTCGTATTCCCGATCGGTGGGAAACTCGTTCGTGCCGAGTCGGATTCGGGTGATCACGGCGCGGGCGACGGCTCGTCCCGGGTGGCGGTGATCGCGGCCAGGGCCGCGCGGATCGCGGCGCACAGCCGGGTGTCGTCGCGCGGGCGGCCGTGGGTGGCGGGGGAGACGTCGAAGCCCAGGAGGCGTTCGTCCGAGGTCAGCGCGGGGGACAACAGGGGGATCGCGGCGTGGGCGGGGGCGCCGATCGCGGTGACCAGGCGCAGGGCCGTACGGGATTCGCGATCGGTGTAACCCGAGGTGAAGGGTTCCAGGGCGCGTAGCGCCTCGGGGAGGGCGGGGGCGGGATCGCGGGTCAGGTGGAACCAGGCGTCGGCCGCGTTGATGCGTTCCCAGCGGTTGTCCGAGGTCAGGCGGGGACGCAGCGCCGGGGCGAAATCGGCTGCCAGGGTTCCCAATTCGGCGAGTCTGCCGTAGTCGACGGCACGGCCGGAGCGCAGGGCGGCGCCGAGGACCTCGCGGGCCAGGGTGGGATCCGAGGTCAGCCGCCAGTGCGCCCACGCGGCCTGTTGTACACCGAGCCAACGGTATTCGCGGACGGGAGCGTCGCCGGTGTAGTGGTGCGGCGGGCGGTCGAGGCCGCGGGCGATGCGTTCGAGGGCGGGTGCGGCCGCGCGCGGCCCGTGCGGGCCCAGCGCGCCGAGCGCGGCCACCGCCGTGCGAGCGCCGGTCGTGCGCAGCTCCCCGACCAGCCGCATGTTCGCCCCGATCCGCGACGGCGCGGCGGCGGGTTTCCAGGACGACAGGGCCGTGAGCAGGCTGTCGTGGGTGAAGGTCCGGGTCATGGTGACGCGCATGGCCCAGTGCAGCGGATCCGGCAGTTCGGCCAGCGGGGCGAGCACCGACTCCACCGGCAGGCTCGCGAATCGCTCCGCGCGCCATTCGGTGGTCAGCCACTCGCGCAACGCCTCGGCCGCGCCGGGATGGCCGAGGCCGCCGAGGGTGCGCAGTGCGGCGGGGAAGGTGCGCTCGCGCTCGAGCGCGGTCACCAGCAGCGGAATGACGGGCGTGTAGTCCGGGGCGGGCTCGCTGTCGACCAGCGCGAGCAGGGCCCCGCTCTCGGTGCCGCCCTCGTACCGGGTGCGGACCAGGTTGCGCGCGAGCCCGATCAGCAGTTCGGGATCGGCCGTACGCCAGGCCATCAGGACGGCCGCGGCCATGTCGGAGCCTGCCCACCGGCCGTTGGGGTCGTCCGATTGCAACGCCGTCACCGCGTTCTCCACCCGCGCGGCCAGCCCCATCGCGAGCCGGTTGGCCGCCCGTTCGTCGATGGCGGCTCGGCGTCGATCCTCCCACCTCATTCCCGAACGCTACCGGCGGCGGCGTGCGGGCCGCACGTGAATCCGGTTCGGCGCGGTCGGCGGCTGGGCCGTGTGCGCGGCCGGCCACGAACCCGGGCACCCCGCTCGCCGCCGCCGATCCGTTCGCCGACCATGCGGGCCCGGGTGGTTGCGCCCGGGTGTCAGGGCGTAGCCGTCATCGCCTCGCGCACCGACGACTCCTCCGGCCCGAGGAGCTTCGGATCCGGCTGCACGGCAATGGAATACATGGCCTTCACGGCAGCGAGCTGATCGCGGAGCCAGCACTTGCGGTACGTGCCGTTGTGTATCTGGGTGTCGTCCCCGACCGCGACGGCGTCGATCCCGACCGAGCGGCACAGGGCGATGGTGCGCGGCACGCTGAAATCCTGGGTGACCGCGATGGCCGAGCGCACCCCGAAGATCCGGTACGCGCGGGCGCACGAGTCGAAGGTGCTGAACCCCGCGTAGTCCAGCGCGATCTTGTTCGCGGGGACGCCGCGATCGAGTAGATACTGCCGCATGTTGTCGGGCTCGTTGTAGGAGTTGTGCCCGTTGTCCCCGGTCAGCAGCAGCGCCCGGACCTTCCCCGATTCCAGCAGCTGCCGCCCCAGATCGAGCCGGGCGGCCAGATACGGCGAGGGCTTGCGGGTGCTGTACATCTCGGCGCCGAAGACGATGGCGACGTCGGCGGCGGGCGCGGTCGCGGCCGAGTACTGGAAATCCCGGGTGGTGAAGCGAATCCACAGCACCGAGCTCAGCAGCACCAGCAGCACCGCCAGCAGCGCGGCCACGAACATCTTGCCGATACGGCGCGGCCGCAGCAGGGCTCGCGCCCGGGTGCGGGTGCCGCGCAGTGTGTCACGGAGCTTCATGGCCCGAGTGTGCCCGATCTTGCTCGGGAAACGGTTGGCGCTCGCTTGTAACCGCGCGGCGGCCGAACCCCTACGGCTGCGGCGCCGGCTGCACGCCGATCATGGGCAGGATCGTGCGCCGCGCGAAGTCCCGCGCCGCCTGTTCGTCGTTCAGCGGAATGAGCCCGTCCGGGGTCAGCACCAGCGACTGCCCCAGCCGCGCGAGGACCTCGGCCACCAGATCCGCGTCGAAGTCCGGCACGTTGCCCGAGGCCTGCAGCCCGCGTAGCTTGTCGGCCAGATACGACCGGCCGACCGCGAGCACCGCGCCGCCGTCCGTGGTCAGCCTGGGCAGGATGGCGTCGGGTTCGGTGCGCAGAAGTCGTTGCAGCAGTTGATTGTTCGCCAGGTTGGTGATGAACGAGACGAAGATCTCCACCATCTGCTCGTCGACCGGAACGCCGTTGTCGGCGACCTCCAGTACCCGCTTGTCGATCTCGGCGACGAACTGCTGCGCCTCGCGCACCCCGACCGCCTCGACCAGCTCGTTCTTGGACTCGAAGCGCCGATACAGCGTGGCGGGGCTGATGCCCGCGCGCCGCGCGATCTCACCCATGCTGGTGCGCTTGATACCGAAATCCAGGAATGCCGAGAGCGCGCTCTCGAGTAACTGTTCACCCTCGGTGCGCGGCTTCTCCAGAATGCGTTGCAGGATGGCTGGCACGGACGGCATCGAGTCTCCAGTCGATCGGTTGGCATCCGCGACATTGCGGTGACGGCGGCGTCATTATCGCATCGGGTCGCGGGTGTACCGGTCTCTGCGCGAACCTACTGTCCAGTTACCGGACGTTGAGCGCGGCCATTTCCCGCTCGATGACGTTGGCGGCGAAATCTATGCCGTTCGATCGCAATTCGTGAACGCGGCGCTGCAGCGCCTCGATGCCCCCCGGCTGTGCCGCTATGTCGGCCACGCTGATCAGCCGTCGGTGCATACTGTTCTGCTCGTACGACACCGTATGAAACCTCCTGCTAGCCCGTGCGCGATCCCGGCGAGGGCCGCGGAGCCCCGGGCCGCCGGGAACGCTTCGACGAATGCTAGCAGCGCGTTATATGGTCGCTTGTTCAGTGTGGGAGTTCTCACATGCCCCCTCGAGTCACACCTCTTGACCGCCCCGGTGCAGGCTCATGTTGTGCAGGTACACAGCGGCATTGAGCTTGATGCGCTCCACCTCGGCCTCGCCCAGTTCGCGCCGCACCTTGCCCGGCACGCCCGCCACCAGGGAGCCCGGCGGAATCTGCGCGCCCTCGGGGATCAGGGCATTGGCGGCGATCAGGCTGCCGGCGCCGATCACCGCGCCGTTGAGCACCGTCGCGCCCATGCCGACCAGCACGTCGTCCCCGACGGTGCAGCCGTGCAGGATCGCGTTGTGGCCCACCGAAACCCCCGCGCCCACGGTCAGCGGGAAGCCGGGATCGGCGTGCAGCACGCAGCCGTCCTGAATATTGGTGCCCGCCCCGACGGTGATGTCCTCCAGATCGCCGCGCAGGACCGCCGAGTACCAGACGCTGACCTCGCCCGCCAGCGTCACCCGCCCGATCACGGTGGCATTCGGCGCGACCCACGCGGTCTCGTCGATCTTCGGCTCGTGCTCGCCCAACTTGATCCTCATGATCGAGAACCTAACAAAGCCCGGGCGCGGGCAACGGGCGGGCGATCGCCGCGCGACCCCGGGGCTACGCGCGCGCCGGGACCTCCGTGCGCCGGAACAGGGTCCGGTGGGTCGCGGGCGCCGTGCCGAGCAGGCGATGGAAGTGGTGCCGCAGATTGACCGCGGTGCCGAGCCCGGCCTCGGCGGCGATCCGCTCGACGGTGTCGTCGGTGGATTCCAGTAGCAGGCGGGCCCGGTCCACCCGCTGGTGCAGCAGCCACTGCTGCGGACTGGACCCGGTGCGCTCGCGGAAACGGCGGGTGAAGGTGCGACGGGACATGAGCGCGGTGCGGGCCCAGGTGTCCAGATCGACGGGGGAGCCGAGATGGGTTCGGGCCCAGACCATCGCGTGCTCGATGGGATCGTCGTCGAGCGCGTCGGGCACCGCGACCGGTATGTACTGGGCCTGTGAACCGCTGCGATGCGGGGCCAGCACCAGGCTGCGCGCGAGTTCGGTGGCGGCGCGACTGCCGTGATCCCCGCGCACGATGTGCAGGCAGCAGTCCAGGGCGGCGGCCACCCCCGCGGAGGTGATGAGGTCGCCGTGATCGGACCACAGGGTGTCGGCGCGGACCCGGACCGCCGGGAACGCGCGGGCCAGTTCGGCGGCGGCGGACCAGTGCGTGGTGACCTCGCGGCCGTCGGCCAGTCCGCTCGCGGCCACCGCCCAGGAACCGAGGCAGAGCCCGACGACGCGCGCGCCACGCTCGTGGGCGGCGTGCAGGGCCTCGCGCAGGGGATCGGAAAGCGGTTGCCGGCGTTGCCAACTCGGGATCACGACGGTGTCGGCGTCCGCGACGGCCTCCAGGCCGTGGTGCGCGATGATGTCGAATCCCGCCGGGGTGGACAGGATTCCGGGGCGCTCGGCGCACACCCGCACGGTGTAGGGCGATTCGGTGGTGGTGCTCAGCCCCGCTCGGCCGAACACCAGGCTCGGCACCGAGAGGTGGAACGGACTGATCCGATCGAACGCGAGGACGGCCACCGAACGCATGCCCCGATTCTAACTGGCCCGATATGAGCGATCAGTGGCTCACGGGCCACTGTCGTGCGGGCGGCCGCGGGCGCAAGCTGATCCCATGACGAACACGATCGCCCCCGCCACCATCGAGATCCTGCATGTCGGCGGGCCCACGGTGCGCCTGCGCTACGGCAACCTGACCTGGCTGACCGATCCCACGTTCGACGCGCCCGGCAGCTACCCCGGGCCGCTGACCCTGCACAAACTGACCGGGCCCGCGGTCTCGGCCGCGGACATCGGGCACGTCGACGCGGTGCTGCTCTCGCACGACCAGCACGCCGACAATCTCGACACCTCCGGCCGGGAGTTCCTCGGCACCGCCCAGCGCGTGTTCTCCACCACCGACGCGGCCGGACGCCTGGAAAACGTTCGGGGGCTGGCGAACTGGGAGTCGGTGCGGGTCGGCGAGGTCACCGTCACCGGGGTGCCCGCGCTGCACGGTCCCGAGGGCGCGGAGGCGCTCTCGGGCATGGTCACCGGGTTCGTGCTGAGTGCGGACGGGCAGCCGACGGTCTACATCTCCGGGGACAACGCCTCGGTGGAGCTGGTGGCCGAGATCGCCGAGCGCATCGGGCGGATCGATCTGGCCGTGCTCAATGTGGGTGCGGCGAACGTGGATCGGTTCGGCGACAGCGATGTGACGCTCAACGGCCGCAGCGCCGTGCGGGCCGCGCGGGAGCTGCCGGGGGCGGTCATCGTGCCGGTGCACGGGGAAGGCTGGGCGCACTTCTCCGAGACCCTGGAGTACCTGGGGCGGAACTTCGAGTACGCGGGACTCGCGGACCGGCTGCGGATTCCGGTGCCGGGGGTCGCGCTGACCGTAACCGCTGGATAGCCGGAACGCTGATGTATGGGCGCGGTTCCGGCCGAGTGGCCGGTGCCGGGTGGCGTGCCCTATACGGTTCGCTGCTCGAGGTAGTGGTGAACAGACGCGAGTCGTCGTGGTCGCGACTCGCTCGTCCGCGTGTCGATCAGCGCGCCGCACAGCCGGATTGCTGATCGATTGCCTACCGGTGAGTTCGGTCGTGGCGATGGTGGCGGAGACCGAGCGGGTGGGCCACGATGGCGGTATGAGGATTGGTGTTCCACGGGAGGTCAAACAGCAGGAGGATCGGATCGCCTTGACCCCGGCCGGCGCCGGGGAATTGGCGCGATCCGGGCACGAGGTCTTCATCGAGGCCGGGGCCGGCGACGGCTCGGGATTCGCGGACGCGGACTATCTCACCGCCGGCGCGCGGATCGCGGACGGGCCCGACGCGGTCTGGGACGCCGCCGAACTCGTGCTGAAGGTCAAAGAGCCCATCGCGCAGGAGTATTCGCGCATGCGGTCCGGCCAGGTGCTGTTCACCTACCTGCACCTGGCGGCCTCCCGCGAATGCACCGAGGCGATTCTGCGCTCCGGGATCACCGCCATCGCCTACGAGACGGTGCGGGGCCCGGACGGTTCGCTGCCGCTGCTCGCGCCCATGAGCGAGGTCGCGGGCAAGCTGGGCACGCAGGTCGGGGCCTATCACCTGATGTCACCGCACGGCGGGGAGGGCGTGCTGCTGGGCGGGGTGCCCGGGGCGCGGCCCGCCGACGTGGTGGTGCTCGGCGGCGGGGTGGCCGGCAGCAACGCCGCGGCGGTCGCGGTCGGCATGGGTGCGCGGGTCACGGTGCTGGACACCAACATCGCGCGCCTGCGCGAACTCGACGCGCGGTTCGGCGGGCGGGTGAGCACCATCGGCTCGAACGCGGCCGAGGTCGAGAAGGCCGTGCTGGCCGCCGATCTCGTCATCGGCTCGGTGCTGGTGCCGGGCGCTCGGGCGCCGAAACTGGTGCCGGACAGCATGGTCGCGGGCATGCGGCCCGGATCGGTGCTGGTCGACATCGCGATCGATCAGGGCGGGTGCTTCCAGAGTTCGCATCCGACCACGCACGCCGAACCCACCTTCCGGGTGGCGGAGTCGGTGTTCTACTGCGTGGCGAACATGCCGGGCGCGGTGCCGCACACGTCCACGGTGGCGCTGACCAACGTGACGCTGCCCTACGCGCGGGCCATCGCCGATCGCGGCTGGCGGGCGGCGTGCGACGCGGATCCCGGTCTGGCGCAGGGGCTCACGGCCGACGCGGGGCAGCTGTACTCCCCGGAGGTGGCCGCCGCGCACGGGTTGCACACCGTGGCGGGCGCGGCGTCGTAGGCGCACGGCCGCGCCGAGCCACGGGGTGGGTAACGGCCGCGATCCGGCGGTCCGAGGCGCGGGTGGCCGGGACGCGCGATACGTCCCGGCCCTCAGGCGTGGGTGCGTTTCGGCCCGACCTATTCGGGCGCGGATTCGCCCAGCGGCCAATCAGGTTCGCCGTCGAGCGGCAGGTTGTGCAGCTTGTCGGGGTTGCGGACCACGTCGATGTTGGTGATGCGGCCGTTGTCGATGGTGAAGGCGAACACGCCGGTGTTCTTGCCGTCGAACACCACCAGGCCGGGGCGGCCGTTGACCAGAACCGAACGTCCCCACGCGCCGCCGGTCCGCCGCGATTGCCCCAGGAACGACAGGAATGCCTGGGCCACCGTGTCCGCGCCACGCAGCGGATCGAGGAAGGCCAGCACCTTGCCGCCGCCGTCGGCGGTGAAGGTGACGTTCGAATCCAGTACGCCCAGTAGGGCACTGAGATCGCCCGAGCGCCAGGCGACGGCGAACGCGGAGACCACCTTCTCCTGTTCCTCTGGGCTCGCCGGGAAACGCGGGGTGCCCGATTCCACGTGTTTGCGGGCGCGCGAGGCCAATTGGCGCACGGCCGCCGGGGTGCGGCCCACCACCTCGGCGACCTCGGGCCCGGTCATGCCGAACACGTCCTGGAGTACGAACGCGGTGCGCTCTGCCGGGGACAGCGACTCCAGGACCACCAGCAGCGCGGTGGTGACCCGCTCGTCCTGCGAGACGCGGTCGGCCGGATCGTCCCAGTTGGTGACCTCGGGTTCGGGCAGCCATTCCCCGACGTACTGTTCGCGCCGGGCGCGCGCCGAACCGAGGTGGTCGAGTGCGAGCCGTCCGGTGACGGTGGTCAGCCAGGCGCGCAGGTTCTCGATCTCCGCGCCTTCCGGGCTGGTCTCGTAGTACCGCTGCAGCCGCAGCCACGCGTCCTGCACCACGTCGTCGGCGTCGCTCAGGCTGCCCAGCGTGCTGTACGCGACGCGCCGCAGGTACGCCCGGTGCTCCTCGAACTGCCTGCCCAGCTCGGCCGCGTCCGGTCCACCCCGTCGTTCGTCGCCACTCATCACCGCTCACCCTTCGTTCGCACCCGCCGCCCCGGCGAGCCTCTACCGCATGGACGAAACAGCTCGGACCACTGTGACATTCCGTCGGAGATGTCCGGGTCGGGGCACCCGCGGCGGTATCGCACCGGCCGCGATTCCAGTGGCATCCACGTCCGGCCCGGTCGTCGCAGCGCCGCCGGGACGACCCGGACCGGCCGCGGAAGCCAGGCATCCGGGCGCCGGGCGACTGTCCCGACGTCGCTGCTTCGCGACCGGGCGCGCCGATTCGCGTCAGTGGCGTGCGAGGGCGACCGCCGCCGCCACCGCGACGGCGGCGACCTGCACCGCCTCGGACAGGCGGACGGCCCGGCGCAGGTCGGGCACGCGCGGCGCGGGCCCGTCGCCGAGGGTCGGCCGCATCTCGATCCCGTGCCGGTATTCGGTCCGCCCGCCCAGCTGAACACCCAGCGCCCCCGCCATACTCGCCTCGGCGACACCGGCATTGGGGCTCGGATGCTTGCTCGCGTCCCGCCGCCAGGCGCGCCACGCGTCGCGCGGCCGCCCGCCGATCACCGGCGCGAGC
Source organism: Nocardia sp. NPDC055321 (assembly GCF_053645575.1). NCBI lineage: Bacteria > Bacillati > Actinomycetota > Actinomycetes > Mycobacteriales > Nocardiaceae > Nocardia > Nocardia sp. NPDC055321. Next base: position 117,145 of record NZ_JBSHMS010000003.1, on the reverse strand, counting down.
GCCACGGTCAGCAGTCCCGCCACCCGGGCCGCCCCGAGGTTGGCCACGTCGTCGGTGCGCGCGGCCGCCCACCCGAACCGCGAGTACCGCTCGTTGCGGTATCCGACCATCGCGTCGAGCGTGTTGATCGCGCGGTACCCCAGTAGCCCCGGCGCCCCCGCGACCGCACCCCAGAACAGCGGTGCGACGGTCGCGTCGGAGGTGTTCTCCGCGATGGATTCGAGCGCGGCCCGAGCCAGCCCGTCCGCGTCCAACAGTTCCGGATCCCGCCCGCACAGTGACGGCAGCAGCGCCCGAGCCCCCTCGATGTCCCCGCCCTCGAGCAGGTCCGCCATCTCTCGCCCGGTCTTCGCCAAGGTCGTCCCGCCCAGCACGGTCCATGTGGCAGCCGCGGTGACCAGCACCTGCCCGAGGGCGCGTGCGCCCCCGGCGCCGTCGCGTCCGCGTGGCCCCCCGATCACCCGCCGCGCCCCCGCTCCGATCCCGGCGGCCCCGCCCACCAGAACCAGTTCGTGCACGACCCCCGCCCACCGCCGATCCCGGTAGGTCACGCCCTCCAACCTGGCGGCGACGTTCCCGAACCCCGCCACCGGGTGCCCCCGCCGCGGGTCCCCGAACCCACGGTCCAAGCCGAACCCGACCACGATCCCAGCCGCAACGGCACACCCCATACGCACCCGCCGAGGCTAATCGACCCCCACACCACCACCCTCGCACCACCCCCGCACGCGCGTCGGAGCCAACGGCGCTCCCCGCGCGTCGACCCCGCCCGTGTGCCACGGTGATGGCGTGGCCGATGAACTTCCTTCTCCCGGACCGCGGGAGCGTGCCCGCGAGCGCCGGCTGCTCGCCGACCTGACCGCGACCGTCGCCGCGTTGCGGGCACGGTCAGGGGGCTATTGCGAGGACGGTCTGCTGCGCTACTTCGGTCCAGCGCTGAGCGCACTCGAAGCGGTGCTCGAGCGGGACGGTCCCCTGGACGAGCGCAAGCGGGTACTCGCCGACATCCGAAACCCGTTCGGTGGCGGCATGGGCAGCCCGATCAACGACTGCACGTTCTCCGCGGAGATCGACGACCTGCTGGAGAAGATCCGGCAGAACTACGACATCTACCGCTGAACCGATCACGATCCAGGGGCATTACGTACAGCCCGGTGGTCGCGGAGGTCGTCGCGGTGCCGCCGCCAGGTCGCCGATTGGTGCCGGTCTGACCCGGCCCGTCGGCTTCAGGATCGACATCCCACTCACACAGCGTGGCCGCGCGTAAGCAGCACCGCGACCTGTCCTACCGTCGCGAATTCGACGGTCCGGCATCGCAGCTCGGTCAGTTGCGGGTGCCGCCGTAGCGGTCGGCGAGGCGAGCCTCGTTCGTCTGGGGTTTGGGCGAAGCGGCCGGTGCGGTGGGCTCGGTGGCCGGGGCGGAGGTGGGTGTCGTTGCCGCCGGGGCGGATTCGCCGCGTTCGCGGCGGCGGGCGCGCATCTCGGCGTACACGAAGTAGCCGAGGCCGAGGGGAGCCATCACGCCGAAGGCGAGCCACTGCAGGCCGTACGAGAGGTAGGGGCCGTCTTCCAGCTGGGGGAGGGCCACGGGGGTGAAGACGCCCGGCTGGCCCTCGTCGAGTTGGAGGTAGCCGGGGCGGCCGGTCGTGGGGACCGTCGTCAGGGGCAGGTTCAGGAAGGCCGAGAGCTGGGTCGTGTCGATCGAATAGACCTGGCGGTAGCCGTCTTCGGTCATGGGCGGCTTGTCGGCGGGGACCCCTTCGGAGGCGCGGACCCGGGCCTCGAGGGTCTGTGCACCGGCGGGTGGCTCGGGCACCCGGGGCGCGCGCGTGCCGTCGACGGCCGCGATCAGGCCGCGATCGATCAGCAGGGTGCGGCCGTCGTCGAGGCGGAACGGCGTCAGCACGGCGAACGCGGGTGCCGAGGACAGGTGGCGCAGGCGGACCAGCACCGTGGACTCGGGCACGTAGGTTCCGGTCGCGGTGACCCGGCGCCACTCGGTGTCCGTCCCGGTGCCGTCGAGCATGCCGCGCACATCGACCGGCGCGGCGTCGACCGAATCCTCGATGCGCTGATTGCGTTCGGCGGTCGAGGTGTTCTTGCCGAGCTGCCAGGGCGCGAGCACGGTGAAGCACAGGTAGGCGAACCCCGCCACCACCACCGCGAGAATCAGCCAGCTGGGCCGGAGCAGGAAGGTCAGCCGGCGTAGCCCCGCGGCCTTCGAGGTACTCATACGTCCGCACCCAGCTGCGCGCGCACCCAGTCCAGCAGCCCGGGCACGGCCGCCTCGATCTGCTCGCGCACGAGTTCGAAATCCGAGCGGTCGCCGTAGTACGGGTCGGGCACATCGGGCCCGTCCGCGCCGGGGTCGAAGCTGCGCAGCAGCCGCCGCCGCTCGGCCGGCACTCCGAGATGAGCCAGAGCCCGCTCGTGCCCGGTGTCCAGGGCGATCAGCAGGTCCGCGTCCAGATGGTCCGCGCCGATCACCGCGGCCACGTGCCCGACCGGGTAGCCGTGCGCCCGCAGTTCGTCCGTGGTCCGGTAGTCGGCGTCGTCACCGACGTGCCAGCTCCCGGTTCCGGCACTGCTGACCCGGACCCGATCGCCGAGTCCCGCGCGCTCGAGGTGCGCGGCGAAGATCTTCTCGGCCATCGGCGACCGGCAGATATTGCCCGTGCAGATCATCGACACATGCAGCTCGCCCACGACAGCCATTGTGTCCGGTAGCCCTCGAGCCCGGCCACGTAGGGTGTTCGCTGTGCCGGAGACCAGCGGTGTGGACTATTCGAGATTGCGGCATCACGGCGATGCCGAGGTACACGCGGGCATGGTGGACTTCGCGGTCAACGTGCAGGGCAGCGCCCCGCCGGACTGGTTGCGGGCGCGGCTCGCGGCACGCCTGGGCGAACTCGGCAGGTACCCGGGCGCGGGGGAGGAACTCGCCGCGCGGCGCGTGGTGGCCGCCCGGCACGACCGCCGTCCCGAGGAGGTGCTGTTGCTCGCGGGCGCGGCCGAGGGGTTCGCGCTGCTGCCCCGGCTCGGCGCGCACACGGCCGCTGTCATCCACCCGTCCTTCACCGAACCCGAGCTCGCGCTGCGCGAGGCAGGCGTCCCCGTCGAGCGCGTGGTGCTCGAACCGCCGTACGACCTCGACCCCGCGCTGGTTCCGGAGTCCGCGGATCTCGTGGTGATCGGCAACCCCACCAATCCCACCTCGGTCCTGCACCCGGCCGGCGCCCTGCTGGCCCTGCGCCGCCCCGGCCGGATCGTGGTCGTCGACGAGGCCTTCGCGGACGCGATCCCCGGTGAACCCGAATCCCTCTCCGGTCTGCGCGCCCCCGACGTGCTGGTGCTGCGCAGCCTCACCAAGACCTGGGCGCTGGCCGGCCTGCGCTGCGGCTACCTGCTCGGCGATCCCGCCCTGCTGGCCCGGCTGAGTCACGGCCGCCCGCACTGGCCGCTGGGCACACTGCAGTTGGAGGCCATCGCCGCCACGAGCACCCCCGCCGCGGTCGCCGAGTCACAGCGCCGGGCCCACGCCATCGCCGCCGACCGCGCCGCCATGATCCCGCGCCTGCGCGCACTCGGCATCGAGGTGCACGAGCCCGCGACCGGGCCGTTCCTGCTCATTCGTGTCCCCGACGCCGAACTGCTGCGAAAGCAGCTCGCGGACAAGGGAATCGCGGTGCGCCGCGGTGATACCTTCCCTGGATTGGAAACGGGATTCCTGCGGCTGGCGGTGCGCCCCGCCGCGGAGGTCGACGCGCTCGTCGCGGCCGTCCAGCAGGTCGGACTGTGAGAGTGACTGTGGCGGAGGAGGTTCGGTTGTGGTGACGGTGCGATTGGCCGATGTCATGGCGGCGCTGGACGCGGCGTATCCGCCGCGCCTGGCCGAATCGTGGGATTCGGTCGGCCTGGTGAGCGGGGATCCCGCCGACGCGGTGTCGCGGGTGCTGTTCGCCGTGGACGCCACCGCGGCGGTGGTGGATCAGGCCATCGCCTGGGGCGCGCAGGCGCTGGTCGTGCATCACCCGCTGCTGCTGCGCGGGGTCGACACGGTCGCGGCCAGCACCCCGAAGGGCGCGCTGGTGCACCGGCTGATTCGCGCGGGCTGCGCGCTGTTCACCGCGCACACCAACGCCGACTCCGCCGACCCGGGCGTCTCCGACGCGCTGGCCGCGGCCGTCGGTGTTCGGGTGACAGGTCCCCTGGAACCCAAACCGGTTGCCGCCCTGGACAAGTGGTCGGTAGCCGTCCCGCGTACGCACACCGAGGCCGTCCTCGCCGCGCTGTTCGCCGCGGGCGCGGGCGCCACCGGCAACTACGGTGACAGCGCGTGGCGGGCCCCGGGTCTCGGCCAATTCCGTCCACTGGACGGCGCGAATCCCGCGCTGGGAGCCATCGGCGAGCTCGAGATCGTCGAGGAGGATCGCGTCGAGGTCGTGGCCCCGCCGGCCAAGCGGGCCGCGGTCCTGGCCGCGCTGCTCGCCGCGCACCCGTACGAGGAACCCGCGTACGACGTCACCGAACGCGCGAAGCTCCCCTCCACGCTGGGTATCGGCCGCGTCGGCGAGCTCGCGGCCCCGGAAACCCTGCGCGAGTTCACCGCTCGCGTGCGCGCCGGACTGCCCGCCACCACCTGGGGCGTGCGCGCGGCCGGCGATCCGGACCGCCTGATCCGCACGGTCGCCGTCTGCGGCGGCGCGGGCGACTCGTTCCTGAACACCGTCGCGAAACTGGGCGTCGACGCCTACGTCACCTCCGACCTGCGCCACCACCCCGCCGACGAACACCTGCGCGCGGGCGGTCTCGCCCTGATCGACGCCGCCCACTGGGCCACCGAGTTCCCCTGGTGCGCACAGGCGGAAGGCGTCGTGCGCGCGGCGCTGCCGGGCGTGGAGACCAAGGTCTCCGACATCCGCACGGACCCATGGAGTTTGGGCGCGGCGGACTGCTGAGGGCTCGTGCGCCGAGCGCGCTGCCAGGCAGCTTCCGGCGCGGCTGCAGCGCTCGTGCCGCGCTGTCGCCGTCCCCGGGCAGGTCGCCGACCGCCACCACGGCGGGCTGACCGAGACCAAATCGGTTGCCGCGCTCGTGGTGCGCAGCTGTCGCTGTCCCCGGACAGGGCGCCGACCGCCACCGGGGAGGGCGAGCCGAGACACAGTCGTCCGGAGGTCGGCGATCGAACCGACGCCGAATCCTTTACGGCTGAGCGACTTCGATCGTCGGCTCGTGCGCCACGGGGAAGTTCACCGAGTTCGCGATGAAGCACTTCTCGTGGGCGACCGAGTGCAGCGCGACGGCCTTGTCCACCATGCTCGCGTCCCGCACGGTGACCTTCGGCCGCAGGGTGACCTGCTGGAAACGCACGTCGTCCATCACCCCGACCGCGGTGTCGTGATAGCTCGTCACCACCACACCCGCCTCCGCGCACAGGTGCAGGAACCAGAGCATGTGGCAGTCCGAGAGCGAGGCGACCAGCAGCTGCTCCGGATTCCAGCGGTCGGTGTCGCCCCGGAACTTCGGATCCGACGTGGCGAGAATCGGTGGCCGTCCCGCCGTGAGCAGTTCGTGATTGCGCGAGTAGGAGCGGTAACCGGTGGTCTCCCCGGACCATGTCACCTCGACCTCGTAAACGTGACCCATGCCTCGAACACTAGTCGCGGTCCGGCCGGAAACCACCGCTGTTTTCGAGTCCGGTCGCCGGTAGCCGCGCGGGGAATGCCCAGGCCGCGCCAGCCATGGGCGGCAGTAGCCCCGACGGCGGCTAAGGTGGGAGTCTTGATCCGTCCATAGCGTCCAGGAGACCTTCCGCGTTGAATGCCGAACCTTCGATCCAGTCCAAGCTGCTCGACCTCGCCGCCGTCGACGCCGAACTGACCCGGATCGAGCATCGCCGCAAGGTGCTGCCCGAGGAGCAGGAGGTGCGCGGGCTCGAGGCCGAGCGCACCGCGCGCAAGGACGAGGCGGTCAAGGTCGAGATCCTCATCGACGACCTCGACCGTGACAACCGCAAGCTGGAAGGCGAGATCGACGCGGTCAGCAAGCGCGAGGACCGCGACCGCGGCCTGCTGACCTCGGGATCGGTCGGCGCCAAGCAGCTCTCGGAGCTGCAGCACGAACTCACCAGCCTCGAACGCCGCCGCAAGGTCCTCGAGGACGAGCTGATCGACGTGATGGAGCGCCGCGAGGCCGCCTCCGCCGCGCACGATCACGCCGGCGCGAACCTGGACAAGGCGCAGGACGATCTGGTCGACGCCGAGCGCCGGCGCGACGACGCCCTCGCCGACCTGAACGTCGCACAGCAGCGCTGCGAATCCGATCGCGCTGCCCTGACCGGCGTCTTCCCGGCCGAGCTGCTCGCGATCTACGACAAGCAGCGCCTGGCCAACGGCGTCGGCGCGGCACTGCTGCAGGCCCGCCGCTGCGGCGCCTGCCGCATCGAGCTGGACCGCGGCGAGATCTCCCGCATCGCCCAGACCGCACCCGACGTGGTTGTGCGCTGCCCCGAATGCAGCGCGATCATGGTGCGCACCAAGCACTCCGGGCTCTGATCGGCGTGGACAAGGTGATCGTCGAGGCCGACGGCGGGTCGCGCGGCAACCCCGGTCCGGCCGGATACGGCGCGGTGGTGTTCGACTCGAACCGCGGCGTGCTCGCCGAGCGCAGGGAGTACCTCGGGATCGCCACCAACAACGTGGCCGAATACCGCGGTCTCATAGCGGGTTTGGAGGCCGCCGCCGAGCTGGGCGCGCGCGAGGTGTCGGTGCGGATGGACTCCAAACTGGTGGTCGAGCAGATGTCCGGGCGCTGGCAGGTCAAGCACGCGGCCATGATCCCGCTCGCGGACCGGGCCCGGCGCCTGGTCGCCGGATTCGACCGGGTGAGCTTCACCTGGATTCCGCGCAAGGAGAACTCGCACGCCGACCGGCTGGCCAACGAGGCCATGGACGACGCGCACATCGTCGACGAGGTCCGTGAGGCACTGGGCGCCGGTGCCGCGAACATCGGTGCGGCGACACGATCGGTGCAGCTCGCCGCTCCCGCGTCCGCCGACGCGGCGTCGGCCGCCGACGACGCGCTCGGTTCCGCCGAATCGCGTGAGCCCGCTCGAAACCCCCGCGCCGCACAGGATCCGGCTCCCGGTTGGTCCGGCGCGGTCGGGCGGCCGACGCGGCTGCTGCTGCTCCGGCACGGGCAGACCGAACTCTCGGTCGAGCGCCGCTACTCCGGCCGCGGCAATCCGCCGCTCACCGCGCTGGGCCGCGAACAGGCCGCCAACGCCGCGACGATGCTGGGGCGCAAGGGCGATATCGCCGCGATCGTGTGCTCCCCGCTGGGCCGCGCCCGCGAGACCGCCGAGGCCGCCGGCGCTGCGCTCGGGCTGCCCGTGCGGGTGCTGGACGGTTTGATCGAAACCGATTTCGGCGCGTGGGAGGGGCTCACCTTCCTCGAAGCCCGCGACCAGGATCCGGAGCTGCACGGGCGCTGGCTGGGCGACCCGTCGATCCCGCCGCCCGGCGGCGAGAGCTTCGACGCGGTGCGCGAACGGATCGAGGGCGTGCGCCGCGATCTCGTCGCGCTGTACCCGGGCGCGAATGTGCTTGTGGTCAGCCATGTCACGCCGATCAAGACGCTGCTGCAGCTCGCGCTCGGCGTCGGGCCGTCGCTGCTGTACCGGCTGCACCTCGATCTGGCGTCGCTGTCGATCGCCGAGTTCTACCCCGACGGCGGCTCCTCGGTCCGCCTGGTGAACGACACCTCGTACCTGTAGCGGGATCCGCCTGCCCCGCACCGGGTTCGGGAACACGATGTCCCGGATCCGGGCGGCGGCGCGCACCCGCGCCGCCGGCCGGTTCGTCCGGGGATCAGGGCCGCAGCACGGCCGTCAGGAACTCGATCTGATCGTGCACGGCCTTCTCGAACCATTCGTCGAAGTAGATCTCGAAATGCCCGATCGGGTATTGCTTGACCACAGCGTGTTTGGCGCGTCCCGCCGCTTTGAGCGTTGGTCCCGCCGGGGCGACGCTGTCGTTGTCGCACACGGCGAAGAACACCGGCGCCTTGATGTCCTTGGTGCGCCGGGCGGGCGCGTCGAACAGGGTCGACAATCCCACTCTCGCGGGAACTTTCGGTCTGTACTGCGTGCTTTCCTCCGCCAGCCTGCCGAATCCCTCCGGCACGTCGGCGGCGCTCATGAGTGCCGCCGAATGCTTCTTTCCGGCCAGCCGCGCGGTGATGGGCCGGCGAATGATCGGGCCGATCAGCAAATCGGTCAGCGCCAAAGTGCCGGTGCGCGTGAGACTGATCGGTCCCTTCGCCATCGCCGACGACCAGCCGCTGGTGAACGGGCACTGCGCGACAACGGCCGCGATGTAATGGTCGTCCGGGGCGACCGACAATGCGTGCCCGCCGCCGAAGGAACTGCCCCACAGCGCGATCCGGGTGGCATCGATACCCCGCAGCGTGCGCGCGTAGGCAATTGCGGCGTGCCAGTCCGCACGCTGACGGCCGATATGAATCAGCTGGCGCGGTTCCCCTCCGCTGGCGCCGAAATGTCGATAATCGAACGCCAGCACCGCCATTCCCGCCGCCGCGAAACGTCGCGCATACCTATCCAATCCCATTTCCCGGTCCGCCCCCAGCCCGTGCCCCATCACCACGAGTGCACGCGGCCGCGGCGGCCCATCCGGCAGATACAGCCATCCCGCACACTGCTCACCACCAGAAGGGAACCCCACCTCGACACGCTCCATGGCGGTCTACGGTACCTTGGTGCCCGCGGACGAGTCGGTTGGGCGGCCGCGGCGATGGGAACGGGCACCTGTGTGCCGCCGCCCGTCGTCGAGGAAAGTCCGGACTCCACAGGGCAGGGCGGTTGTTAACGGCAACCCGGGGTGACCCGCGGGACAGTGCCACAGAAAACAAACCGCCGGCGGCTCAGGTCGCCGGTAAGGGTGAAACGGTGCGGTAAGAGCGCACCAGCGCGCCGGGTGACCGGTGCGGCTAGGTAAACCCCGCCCGGAGCAAGGTCGAAGGCCGCACTCGCGAGAGTGCGGCTGCGCAGGTGTTCGAGGGCTGCTCGCCCGAGCTTGCGGGTTGACTGCTCGAGGCACCCGGCAACGGTGTGTCCAGATGGATGGTCGCCACCCGATGTGAATCGGGGACAGGATCCGGCTTACAGACCGGCTCGTCCGCGCCCGGCCCGGAAGCTCATTTCCGGGCGCGGGCTAATTTCGCCGCGGCGTATTCGGCCGGGCTTTTCCCGTCGTTCCCGGTGGGGCGGTCGCGTTACACGCGCGAACACCGTGCACCGGTCCGAAACGGCGATTGATACCCGATTGCTCTGATGCCGCGCGCGCTCGGGGGAATTCCGGGCGCTAATCCGCGGCCCGTCGCGTACCGAAAGAATTTCGGGCGCACGCCGACCCGAGCGGCGTGAGGTACACCGCTCGCGCCGTTCCGTGCACAATCCGCCGCGTTCGGTAAGAATGGCGACGCATGACATGGCATGCGTCGGCGCGGCACGGCGTGTCGTAGAGATGATCGCCGCCGGACTGGCATTGAACGTGATCGACGTCATAAAGTGTTGCGCGTTGGAAAGTTCCGTCGCGGTGGTGTGACGGTTCCCCAGACTCCTGACAACAACGAACGCCGGAAAGCAGGTCTCGTCTATATGCGAATTGCTCGCAAACTGGCAGCTGGTGCGCTCCTCGCCGCTGCCGCTTCCGTCTCGGTTGTGCTCGGTGCCGGTTCCGCGTCGGCGCTGGCGATCACGCCGCTCCCGGGTGGAGTGCAGGTGGATCTCAGCCCGTCGGACACCGCGTGGGTCGCGAACTCCCACATCGGGCAGGCCATCGCGGGCCTGCCGCATCCCTCGGCCGCCTCGTTCGGCCAGTCGCTCGATTCGGCGGCCGCGCTGTCGTCGACCTACCCGGGCGGCCGGGTCGTGTTCACCGTCTACGGGCCGTTCGATCAGTTGAACGGCACCATGCTGGCCCTGCAGTAGGGTCCGCACTCCCCGGTGGAACTGCATCAAAGGATCGTGTCGGCGCCGGTTGACTTCGGCGCCGTCCGAACCGAATTCGGATTGGCCTCGGACTACCCGTCCGAGGCTGTTTCGGAGGCGCGCGAGGCGGTGGACGCGTTCGCCGGACACCGCCTCGATCGCACCGACATACCCCTCGTCACCATCGATCCCCCCGGCGCCATGGATCTCGATCAGGCCCTGTGTCTCGAGCGCACGGCGACGGGATTCCTGCTCCACTACGCCATCGCCGATGTGGCCGCGTTCATCGCGCCCGGCGGGCTGCTCGCGCTCGAGTCTCTCGCGCGAGGACAGACTTTCTATCTTCCCGACGGCACGGTGCCGCTGCATCCGCGCGTGCTGTCCGAGGGCAGCGCGAGCCTGCTGCCCGATCAGGTGCGGGCCGCCGCGCTGTGGACCATCGAACTCGACGAGCGCGCCGAACCGGTCCGCGCCACGGTCGCCCGCGCGCTGGTGCGCTCGCGCGCCCGGCTGGACTACGCCGGGGTGCAGGCCGACGCCGACGCGGGCCGCCTGCATCCCTCGATCGCGGCGCTGCCCGAATTCGGCAGGCTGCGTATCGAATCCGGGCTGGCTCGCGGCGCGATCTCGCTGCGGCTGCCGTCGCAGAGCATCGTTCGCGTCGATGTCGAGGGGAACGGCCGGACGGCGGCCGGTGCGGACGCCGATGGCGTGCTCGGCGCCGGGGGGAGTGGCACGGTCGCCGCGAACGATGGTGGCGTCGTGAGTGCCGTCACCGACGGCGTCGGTTCGGCGGACGCCGACGGCGTGGCCGACGCCGCGACCGTGGACCACTGGCAGCTGGTGATCGAGCCGCGCACCGACGCCGACGACTGGAACGAGCAGGTCTCGCTGCTGACCGGCATCTCGGCCGCGCGAATCATGCTGGCGGCCGGGGACTCCGACCATCTGGGCCTGCTGCGCACCATGCCGCCGCCCGCGCCCGCCACGGTGGAATCCATGCGCCGCACGGCCGCCGCCGTCGGCGTGGACTGGCCCGCCGGCGAGCCGGTGGGCCGCATGCTGGCCCGCCTGGACCCCAACACCCCCGCCGCGCTGGTCCTGATGTCCGAGGCGACGACGCTGCTGCGCGGCGCGTCCTACACGGTGCTCAACGGCCAGACCCCGGAATCGGTGCGGCACAGCGCGATAGGCGCGCCCTACGCGCACGTCACCGCCCCCCTGCGCCGCCTTTCGGATCGCTACGCGACCGAGATCTGCCTGTCCCGCTGCGCCGGAACCCCCGTGCCCCAGTGGGTCCGGGACGGCCTGACCGCCGCCGCCGAGTCGATGCGCCGCTCCGACGCCGTCGCGAACAAACTGGAACGGGCCTGCGTGGACCTGACCGAGTCCACCCTCCTGGCTCCCCGCCTGAACACCGACTTCGACGCCGTCGTCCTGCGCGAGTCGACCCCCACCCGCCCCGCCGAGATCTTCGTGGCCACCCCGCCCGTCCTGGCCAAGTGCCTGGGCTCCCCGCCCGAAGGCGAGACGGTCCCCGTCCGCCTGGTCGAGGCCGACCCCCAAACCCGGACGGTGACCTTCACCTACCCGGCCGCACCCCCGCCACCGTGACCGACGTGGGGTTCCCACAGTGGCTGCGTCCACCCCCGGAGGGCTTCACGGCGCGCGATCTCGCAGTTCCCTGGCACGGCATCCCCGTGCCACGGAACGCGGTTCGGTGATCAAAGGGGGCGTTTGCGGAGGAACTTCGTGGTGGCGGGGTAGCTCTTCAGGGCCTCGGCGGCCGCCGATTGTTCTGCGGCGCAGAGGCGTTTGTAGGCGGCGGAGTCGGCGGCCTCGGCGTGGGTGCGCAGGGTCTGGAGGGCCTCGATCGCGTCGCGGTGGTCGCCGAGGACGGTCTGCAACTGCTTGGCGTGCTTGGCGAGGTCGGCGGCCGGGGCGCCCAGCACGTCGGTGGCGGCGTCGGCGGAGTAGCGCAAACGCTTGGCGGCCTTGCGGATATCGTGCAGCAGCTCGATGCGCTCCGCCTCCGGCAACCGGGCCCCGGTCTTCGCCTCGGCCCGCACCAGCCGCCGCAGCCGCCGGAAGTCCCCCCGCAGCACCTCGGCGAAGACCTTGTCGGCCCGCTTCCGCCCCACCTTCCCCTTGATCGCCTTCTTACTGGTCAACACCCCGAGCTGTTCCAGCAGCCGCCGATACCGCCGCCCGTCGAACGCCGCGACCGCCTCCTGCAGCGCCGCCGCGTACCGGGCCCGCTCCTCGGCCACGAGCCGCGCCCCGAAATCCCCCCGAGCCCCGCCCTTTCGACGAACGCCTGCCTTCTCGCCGACACCCTCGGTCGAGCCGTTGTCCGCGCGCTTCGCTGCTTCGCGGTCGTGACCGGGCTCAGCGGCCTTGCGAGCGCCGCGGGCCTTCCCGCCCTCGGCGGTCGGCTTCCGAACCTCGCCACTGGGCTTCGAAACCTTGCTACCGATGGCTTTCGCGGTTCCGCCGTTCTCGCTCTTGCCCGAAGCCTCGGACTTCGAACCCTTGGACGTGATGTCGGCCCCGGCGGCCTTGATGTCGGTGTCCGGCTTCTCGGCTGCGCCGTTGGATCCGAGCTTGGAGGTCTTGCTTTCGGCTGTCGCGATCGACGGGATGTCGGTTGCGGGCTGCGGAGTTTCGGCCGGGGGCGGGGCTTTATCCGACTTCGCGGTGGGGGCCTTCGATTCAGAGGCTTTGCTCGCGGTGGTCTTCTTCGCGGGCGCTGGTTTCGCGGTGGGCTGCTCGGTCTTCGAGGCGCTTGCCTTCTTCTCGGTCGTCTTGCTCGCCGCCGTTTTGCTCGCGGCCTTCTTGGCGGCCTTCGCGGGGCCTGAGGTGGTCGCGGGGCGGTCGGTCGGGGTCTTTTCCTGGGCGGCGGCTTTGTCCGCGGTGACGCGGGCGGCGGTCGCTTTCGCGGTGGGGGACTTGCGCGGGGTGGTCTTCTTCGCCGGGGGCTCGTCGATGAAGAGGCCGGTGGCGGGGTTCTCGGGGACGGCGCGCAGGATCGTGGGCTTCCTCGGCGGGGTCTTCTTCGCGGGGGCGGGATCCGGTGTCGGGGCCGGAGCCTTCTTCGCGGTCTTGCGCGCGGGGCGTTCGGCGGCCTCGGCCGGCTTCGGGGTCGTGGGCTCGGCGGGAACCGGCTCGGGGGCGGCCTTTTTCGCGGTGACGCGGGCGGCGGTCGACTTCGCGGCGGATGACTTGCGGGCGGGAGCCTTCTTCGCGGCGGTGAACTTCGCCGGGGCCTTCTTCGCGGGCTTGTCGGGAGCCGGATCGGCGGTCACGGCGCGCAGGATCGTGGGCTCCTTGGGCGCGGCGTTCGAAACAGGCTCGTCGGCAACGGCTTTGAGCGCCGCGGATCGCGGTGACGGCGAAGTCGACTCGGTCTCGGTGGAGACGACCTTCAGCGGGGGACGCTTCGCGGCGGGCGTCTTCTTCGCGGGGGTCTTCTTCCCCGCCGGAGCATCCTTGACGGCCTTCAGCGCCGTCTTGCGGGCCGCGACCTTCTTGGCGGCAGGGTTTTCACGCGGCTTCTCGGGATCCGCCTGCTCGACGGCGAGCGCCGGGACGGGCTCGGGCGCAACAGGCTTCACGATCGCTTCGCGCCCCGGCCCGGCTTCCGGCGCACCGTCGGCCTTCTCCGCAGCGGTCGGCTGAGTATGCGCCGGCTGCTGATCCGCGCTAGCCGACGTGGTCTTCGCACCATCGGAAGGCTCGGCAGCAGGTTTCGAGCCGGCTGCAGATGCTGCGCTGGCAGCGGGTTTCGCGTCGGCAGCGGGTTTCGTGCCGGTGGTGCGCACAGCGGCCGTCTTCTTGCCGCCCTTCTTCTTCGAGGCGGGCTTGTCGGCCTTCTTCGAGTCCGGCTTCTTACCCTTCTCACCCGAGGCGCCCCCCGCCCCCGCATCCACCCCGAGCAACGTCCCGTTGGCCCCCAGCAGCTCCTCGAACCGATCCGCCCGCACCTCCGCGTCCCGGGCCACGCCCAGCAGCCCGGCCAGCCAGCGCAACTCGTCGCCGAGCTCCTCGACGCGCTTGCGGCGCAGCACGCCGCGATAGGACTTGAGCAGGCTGCGGAGGCGGCGGGTCGCCACCCGCATCTGGTGCACCGAATCGGGAATGTCCCGGCGGACATCGGGTTCGGTGGACCGCAGCCGGTCCACATCGGCGGTGAAAGCGTCGATCAGGGCGGGACCGGCTGAGGTGCTCATCTAGTTCCTGTACTTGTCCGTGGCTTCTACGAGGTGATGGGTGATGCCCGGCTCGGCGGCGGCGTGACCGGCGTCGGCGACCAGGTGCAGTTCCGAATTCGGCCACGCCCGATGCAGATCCCAGGCGCTCACCGCCGGGCACACGATGTCGTGGCGGCCCTGCACGATAACCCCGGGGATGTGTGCGATGCGGTCGATATCGCGCAAAAGCTGCCCCTCGTCGAGAAATCCACCGTTGACGAAGTAGTGGTTCTCGATGCCGGCGAAGGCCAGCGCGAACCGCGGATCGGCGGTCTCGGACACCCGATCCGGTTGGGGCAGTAGCGAACTCGTGGCACCCTCCCAGGTGGACCACGCGACGGCCGCGTCGGTGGCGAGCTGCTTGTCGGGGGAGTTCAGCAGGCGATGGTAAACCCGCACCAGATCACCGTCGCGCTCGGCGGCGGGCACCGGCGCCAGGAACTTCTCCCATTCATCGGGGTACACGTACCCCGCAGCGCCATTGTAGTACCAATCGATTTCCTTGCGGCGCAACAGGAAAATCCCGCGCAACACCAACTCGGTCACCCGCTCCGGGTGCGTCTGCGCGTACGCCAGCGCCAGCGTCGACCCCCACGATCCGCCGAACACCTGCCACCGCTCGACCCCGAGATGCGTTCGCAGCGCCTCGATGTCGCGCACCAGATGCCAGGTGGTGTTGGTCTCCAGGCTCGCACCGTCCGCGATGTGCGGTTCGGACCGCCCGCACCCGCGCTGATCGAACAGCACGATGCGATACGCCGCCGGGTCGAAGAACTGCCGATGGAACGGCGCGGTCCCGCCGCCCGGCCCGCCGTGCAGGAACACCACCGGTTTGCCGTCCGGATTCCCGCTGCACTCCCAGTACAGCCGCTGCCCGTCCCCGACCTCGAGCATGCCCCGCTCGTACGGTTCGATCGCCGGGTACAGGGTGCGCATCAGAACGCCAGCCCGGTGGCCAGGTTCGGGATCTCCAGCGCCTGGATGGCCTGATCGCGCACGTCGGAGCAGTTCGCCTTGGTGATGCGGTCGACCACGTCCTTGTCCCCGAGCACCTGCACGTTGATCCCGCCGTTGCGCAGCGCCCAATCGTGCACGGTCGCGTTGTAGGCGATCCCGCCCAGCGTCGGCCCCTGCACCCGCCAGTCCGACAGCTGCGGCCGCAGCAGATCGCACAGCTGCTTGGCGGCCTCGTCCGAGACGGTGACCTGCCCGCTGCCCTGTCCGCTGCCGGTCGAGGTCTGCGGCGCGGCCGAGGTGCTCGACGGCGCGGTCGTGCTGCTCTGCGGCGACGAGGACCCGGTGGGCGTGGTGCCGCCACCGCAGGCGGCGGTCACCGCGATGACAGCCCCGAGCCCGGCGAACAACGAAGCCCGCCGAGCCCGGCGAGCGCTGATCCAACGGCGATGCGACATGAATTCCCTTTGGTCGTTCCAGCTCATCGCCTCCCACTCTGCCACCAAAATCTGGCGAAAGACTATGAAGACCGAAGGCTGTAGCCGTGTGATAGCCGCAGGCTATAGAAGTCGAGCGCCCGGCAGAGGTACCGAGCGCTCGACATCCAAAACAACCACCCCGATCGATAGGTCGACACCTGATTTCGCACCGATCGGGGTAACTCCAGGGGTACGGGCCAACTAGCTCCGCACCCAACCGCAGGCGGCCGACGCAACGCAGGCCGCACCTAGGTCAGGCTTGAATTCCCGGAGAGGCGGCTCAGAAGCTGTGCTCGGGGCCGGGGAACACCCCGCGCCGCACCTCGTCCGCGTAAGTCGCTGCCGCGCTCCGCAATTCATCGCCGATATCGGCGAAGCGCTTCACGAACTTGGCGGTCTTGCCGCTGGTGTACCCGGCCATGTCCTGCCACACCAGCACTTGCGCGTCGCAGTCCACGCCCGCGCCGATGCCGACGGTGGGAATGGTGAGCTTGCGGGTGACCTGCCCGGCGATCTCGGCGGGCACCATCTCCATGACGACGGAGAACGCGCCGGCCTCCTGCACCGCGATGGCGTCGGCGACGAGCTGCTCGGCCCCGTCGCCGCGACCCTGCACCCGGAACCCGCCCAGGGTGTTGACGCTCTGCGGCGTGAACCCGATATGCGCCATGACCGGGATGCCGGCCGCGGTGATCTTGGCGATGCTGGCGGCCATACGCTCGCCGCCCTCGAGCTTGACGGCCTGCGCGCCGCCCTCCTTCATGAAGCGCACGGCCGTGGCCAGCGCCTGCTCCGGCGATGACTCGTAGCTGCCGAACGGCAGATCCGCCACCACCAGGGCGTTCGGCGCGCCGCGCACTACGCCGCGCACCAGCGGAATGAGTTCGTCGACGGAGATGGAGACCGTGGTGTCGTAGCCGTACACCACGTTGGCGGCCGAATCGCCCACCAGCAGGACCGGGATACCGGCCTCTTCGAACAGTCGAGCCGAGGAGTAGTCGTAGGCGGTGAGCATCGACCAGCGCTCGCCGTCGGCCTTCATCTGCTGCAGATGCTGCACCCGCGTCTTGCGCTTGGCGGGCTGTGCGGCAGGTGCGGCACCGTAAGCAGGGGTTTCCGCATCGGATACGGACATCATCGTCCCTTTCGTCGTGTCCTCGAGGCCCACACGGGGTCCCCGGGTTGTTCTGACGACCCTCAGTCTGCCATTCCCGCCGGTGACGACGGCAATGCGATTGCTCACACCGAACTCGGGCGAACAGGACACCCGGCTCGCACGGGCGGGCCGGCGAATCTTCGCCATGACTCGACAGCAGCGCCCGACCGCGCGAAAACGCCGGGGCGCGAGCCCCGCCGGAGCCGGGCGGCGACCGGCGATAGGGCACGATCGCACTATGGCGTTGATGCGAAGCGGCCGCGTGGTGCTGGTGACGGCGGCGTTGGTGATGACCGCGGCGGGGTGCGGATCGGTGGTGGACGGCAATCCGGTGGCCGAGGCCCCGGCGGGATTGGGGAAGTTCTACAGCCAAACCCTGGACTGGACGAGCTGCGCGAAGTTCGGGGAGGAGCTGCCGTCGGAGGCCGAGTGCACGCGGGTGCGGGTGCCCGTCGACTACGAGAACCCCGACGGCGACACCGCCGAGATCGCGCTCTCGCGGCTGCGGGCGACCGGCGACAAGATCGGCTCCCTGCTGTTCAACCCCGGCGGTCCGGGCGTGCCGGGCCTGTCGATGGTGAACATCGCCGACCGCACCCAGCTCGCCGAGCGCTTCGACCGCATCGGCTTCGATCCGCGCGGCATCGGCGCGTCGCTGCCCGCCATCGCGTGCCTGACCGCCGCCGAGAACGACGCCGAGCGCGCCGAACCCCCGCTGGACAACTCGCCCGCGGGCATCACCGCCGCCGAGGTCGAGAACAAGGACTACGCCGCCAAGTGCGTCGAGCGCACCGGCAAGGACTTCCTGGCCCACGTCGGCACCCGGGAAGTGGTGCAGGACATGGACGTCATCCGCGCCGCGCTGGGCGACGAGAAGCTCAGCTACGTCGGCTACTCCTACGGCACCCGCCTGGGCTACACCTACGCGGAGAAGTTCCCGGACAAGGTCCGCGCGCTGGTCCTGGACGGCGCGCTGGATCCGCAGCAGGACCCGGTCGAGGAATCGGTGCTGCAGGCCGCCAGCTTCCAGAAGGCGTTCGACGCCTACGCCGCGGACTGCGCGGCCAAGTCCGATTGCCCGCTCGGCCAGGATCCGGCCCAGGCCGTCGCCCGGTTCCGCGCGCTGGTGAACCCGCTGTGGGACAAGGCCGTTCCGACCGAGGATCCGCGCGGGCTGCACTACGGCGACGCCATCACCGGCGTGCAGCAGACGCTCTACTCCAACCGCTTCTGGCCCGCGCTCACCAAGGGCCTGCGCGAACTGGCGCAGGGGAGCGGCGACACGCTGCTGGCGCTGGCCGACATGTACGACGGCCGCCGCGACGACGGCACCTACGACAACAGCGCCGACGCCTTCAATTCGATTCGCTGCGTCGATGATCCGGCCATCACCGATCGCTCGATCGCGGCCAAGCAGGACTCGGAGTACCGCCGCGTCGCGCCGTTCCTCGACGACGGCCACGGCGGCGACGCGGCCCCGCTGGAGCTGTGCGCGAGCTGGCCGGTGCCCAATACCAGCACCCCGCACCGCATCTCGATTCCCGGCCTGCCCAAGACCGTCGTGATCTCCACCACCGAGGATCCGGCCACCCCGTACCAGGCCGGCGTGGACCTGGCCGAGCAGTTGAACGCGGCCCTGATCACCTTCAACGGCACCCGGCACACGGTGTCGCTGTCCGGGGTCGAGTGCGTGGACGATCCCGTCGTGGCGTACCTGGTGGACCTGAAGGAACCGGCCCAGCCGCTCACCTGCTGAGGGTTCGGGGGTTCGGCTCGGCGTGAGTTCGATCATCGGCTCGGGCGCGTGAGCGCCCAGGCCGGGTCGTCTCCCGTGTTTTCCCGTGCTCAGGGGCGAATTGCCCGGGTCGAAACACCCTTTGCGCGGATCTCTCAGCGCTATCCCGAAGTTGAGGCCCCGCACGTAACATGGATTTAACGCCGGGTGCTTACGCTCGCGGGCATGGACCGTCAGAAGGAATTCGTCCTCCGCACGCTCGAAGAACGGGATATCCGCTTCGTGCGCCTCTGGTTCACCGATGTGCTGGGCTATCTCAAGTCGGTGGCGATCGCGCCCGCCGAGCTCGAGGGCGCTTTCGAGGAGGGCATCGGTTTCGACGGTTCGGCCATCGAGGGCTTCGCTCGCGTCTCCGAGGCGGACATGGTCGCCCGGCCCGATCCGTCGACGTTCCAGATCCTGCCGTGGTCCACGTCCAAGGGGCATCAGCATTCGGCGCGCATGTTCTGCGACATCGCCATGCCGGACGGTTCGCCGTCCTGGGCCGATCCCCGGCACGTGCTGCGCCGCCAGCTGAACAAGGCCGCGGACCTCGGCTTCAGCTGCTACGTGCACCCGGAGATCGAGTTCTTCCTGCTCAAGCCCGGCCCGCACGACGGCACGGTCCCGACCCCGGTCGACCAGGGCGGGTTCTTCGACCAGGCCGTGCACGACGAGGCGCCGAACTTCCGCCGGCACGCCATCGACGCGCTGGAGTCGATGGGCATCTCGGTCGAGTTCAGCCATCACGAGGGCGCGCCCGGCCAGCAGGAGATCGACCTGCGGTACGCGGACGCGCTGTCCATGGCCGACAACGTCATGACCTTCCGCTACCTGATCAAGGAGGTGGCGATCGACGAGGGCGTGCGAGCCACCTTCATGCCCAAGCCTTTCGCCGAGCACCCGGGTTCGGCCATGCACACCCACATGAGCCTGTTCGAGGGCGAGCAGAACGCCTTCCATGATCCCGACGACCCGAACAACCTCTCGGGCACCGCGCGCGCGTTCATCGCGGGCATTCTCGAGCACGCGCACGAGATCAGCGCTGTCACCAACCAGTGGGTGAACTCCTACAAGCGCCTGATCCACGGTGGCGAGGCCCCGACGGCCGCTTCGTGGGGCCGCTCGAACCGGTCCGCGCTGGTGCGCGTGCCCATGTACACCCCGAACAAGGCGTCGTCGCGGCGCGTCGAGGTGCGCAGCCCCGATTCGGCCTGCAACCCGTACCTGGCCTTCGCGGTGATCCTCGCGGCCGGTCTGCGCGGCATCGAGAAGGGCTACACCCTGCCGCCCGAGGCCGAGGACGACGTGTGGTCGCTGACCTCCGCCGAGCGGCGCGCGATGGGCTTCCGCGAGCTGCCCGCGAGCCTGGACGAGGCGCTCAAGAACATGGAGAAGTCCGAGCTGGTCGCGGAGACCCTCGGCGAGCACGTGTTCGACTTCTTCCTGCGCAACAAGCGCCGCGAGTGGGCCGGCTACCGCAACCAGGTGACGCCCTACGAGCTGAAGGAATACCTCGGCCTGTAAAGGTTCGGTGAACCCTGCTCGGCCCGTGCCTTCCGGCACGGGCCGAGTTTGTTCGGGGGCCTGTGGCGGCAGGGTCGGGTACGCCGGGGCCCGGGAGTGCTTGTGCGGTGAGCGACCGCTCGGCAGCCCGGTCTCGGGCCGGTGCGGCGGACGGATGAGCGGTGTCGCGCCTGCCGGATGCGCGTCCGGTGCGGTCGTGTCGCGCCCCGCGAGGCATCGTTCCGCAACCTTCGATGCGAGACACGCGGGCGAATCGCCGTTGTTGTCCGATATCGGAGGGTTCCGCCGACGACCGTCCGGGATGTGACATGTAATTTGATGGCATGGTCCGGCCCCCGACTGTCCGTTCGGCTGTTCCCGGTGTGGGACGACTCGGTTTACTCGAGCCGTCGGCCGCCGATTCGTTGCGAGAATTGGCGTGGGACAACGTCGAGAGCGTCCCGCTGCTGTGGGCGCTCTCGCGCTCACCCGACGCCGATCTGGCGCTCACGACGCTCATGCGGCTGCGCGAGCAGCTCGGAAGCGATTGGGCCGCGCTGGATTCGACCCTGCGCTCGGATACCTCGCTGCGCGGGCGGCTGTTCGCGCTGATCGGTTCCTCCACCGCCTTCGGCGACCACCTGGTGGCCGACCCGCAGGCGTGGCGTCTGCTGTTGCGCCGGGAGCTGCCGACCGCGGCCGAAGTGCTGACCGAGATTCTCGAGGTCGTGCGGGCGGTTCCGGAGGAGGGCGAGCACGCCGGGCCGATGCTGTTCCGCGCGGGCATCGCCGGCCCGGAGGCTGTTGCCCTGCTGCGCAAGCGGTATCGCGATCAGCTCATGCTGCTGGCCGCCATCGATCTGGCGGCGACCGTCGAGAACGAGCCGGTGCTGCCCTACCAGCAGGTGGGCCGCCATCTCACCGATCTCGCCGACGCGGCACTGACCGCCGCGCTGTCGGTGGCCGTGGCCCGGGTGTGCCCGGATCGGCCGGTACCGGGCCGGCTCGCCGTCATCGCCATGGGCAAATGCGGTGCGCGGGAACTGAACTACGTCTCGGACGTGGACGTCATCTTCGTCGCCGAGCCCGCGGACACCACCGCGACCCGGCTGGCGGCCGAGACCATGAGCGTGGGCGGGGCGGCGTTCTTCGAGGTCGACGCGGCGCTGCGGCCCGAGGGCAAGGCGGGCGCGCTGGTGCGCACGCTGGAATCGCATGTGGCGTACTACAAGCGCTGGGCGCGCACCTGGGAGTTCCAGGCGCTGCTCAAGATGCGGCCCGCCACCGGCGATCTCACCCTCGGCGACGAGTATCGCGCCGCGCTCATGCCCATGGTGTGGGCGGCCTCCGAACGCCCCGACTTCGTGGCGGACGTGCAGGCCATGCGGCGGCGGGTGGAGGACCTGGTGCCCGCGGACCTGCGCGAGCGCGAACTCAAACTCGGCCACGGCAGTCTGCGTGACGTCGAATTCGCGGTGCAGCTGCTGCAATTGGTGCACGGCAAGGCCGACGAGACCCTGCACACCCAGGGCACCGTGGAGTCGCTGACCGCCCTGGCCGCGCGCGGCTACGTGGGCCGCGACGACGCCGCCAACCTCACCGCCTCCTACGAATTCCTGCGCCTGCTCGAACATCGGCTGCAGTTGCAGAAGCTCAAGCGCACGCACACCCTGCCCGCGCCCGAGGACGAGGAGGGCATGCGCTGGCTCGCCCGCGCCGCCCATATCCGTCCCGACGGCAGGCAGGACGCGGTGGGCGTGCTCACCAGCGAGATTCGGCGCAACGCGGTGCGGGTGCGGCGGCTGCACGCCAAGCTCTTCTACCGGCCGCTGCTGGAATCGGTTGCGCGCCTGGACGCGGACTCGCTGCGGCTGAGCCCACAGGCGGCGGTGCGTCAGCTCGCGGCGCTGGGTTACGGCGCGCCGGAGAACGCGCTCGGGCATCTCAAGGCGCTCACCAACGAGGTCGGGCGCAAGGGGCGCATCCAGGCGCTGCTGTTGCCGACGCTGCTCGAATGGCTCGGGGAGACACCGAATCCCGACGCCGGACTGCTCGCCTACCGGCGGGTGTCCGAGGGGCTCGACAACGAGATCTGGTTCCTGCGCGAACTCCGTGACGAGGGCGCCGTCGCCCAGCGGTTGATGATCGTGCTCGGCTCGTCGGCCTATCTGCCCGATCTGCTCATCAACGCGCCCGAGACCATCCGCATGTACGCGGACGGCCCGAGCGGCCCGCTGCTGCTGGCCCCGGACACCGCCGATGTCGCGCGCGGAATCCTCTCCGGGGCAAAGCGTTACGACGATCCCCGGCGCGCGGTCGCCACCGCGCGGTCGCTGCG
Organism: Nocardia sp. NPDC055321; assembly: GCF_053645575.1. Lineage (NCBI taxonomy): Bacteria > Bacillati > Actinomycetota > Actinomycetes > Mycobacteriales > Nocardiaceae > Nocardia > Nocardia sp. NPDC055321. Next base: position 94,679 of record NZ_JBSHMS010000003.1, on the reverse strand, counting down.
CAGGCACGAGCTGGCGCGGGTGGCCTCGGCCGACGTGCTCGGCATGCTCGATGTGCCGCAGGTGTGCAAGGCGCTGTCCTCGGTCTGGATCGCCACCCTCGAGGCCGCGCTGCAGGCGGTGATCCGGCGCAGCGAGGTCGAGCTGGGCGGGCCCGCGCCCGCGGATTTCGCCGTCATCGGCATGGGCCGACTCGGCGGGATGGAACTGGGCTACGGCTCGGACGCCGATGTGCTGTTCGTCTGCGATCCCCGGCCCGGAGCGGACGAGACGGTCGCGGTGAAGTGGGCCATCGGCGTCGCCGAGCAGGTGCAGAAGCTGCTGGGCGCGCCGAGCACCGATCCGCCGCTGCAGGTGGACGCGGGGCTGCGGCCCGAAGGCAAGAACGGCGCGCTGGTGCGCACCCTGGCGGCGTACTCCGCGTACTACTCCCAGTGGGCGCAGCCCTGGGAGGTGCAGGCGCTGCTGCGGGCCCGCCAGGTCGCCGGCGATCCCGGGCTGGGCGTGCGGTTCCTGCACACCGTCGACCCGGTGCGCTACCCCGCGAGCGGCATGTCCCCCGAGGGTGTGCGCGAGATCCGCCGCATCAAGGCCCGGGTCGACTCCGAACGCCTTCCGCGCGGCGCGAATCCGGCCACCCACACCAAACTGGGCCGCGGCGGCCTGGCCGACATCGAATGGACGGTGCAGCTGCTGCAGCTGCAGCACGCCCACGAGGTGCCCGCCCTGCACAACACCTCCACCCTGCAGTCGCTGGACGCGATCGAGGCCGCCGGCCTGGTCGAGGCCGAGGACGTGGAGCTGCTGCGCGAGTCCTGGATCACCGCGACGAAGGCCCGCAACGCCCTGGTCCTGGTGCGCGGCAAGCCCGCCGACCAGCTCCCCGGCCCCGGCGACCTGCTGTCCGCCGTGGCCCGGGTCGCCGGCTGGCCGAACGACGACGGCAGCGAGTTCCTGGACAACTACATGCGCGTGACCAGGCGCGCGAAGACGGTGGTGGAGAGGGTTTTCGGCGGGGAGTAGAGGTCGGGGACCGGGCCGCGTCGTCGAGATACAGGTCGCGTGAGCGTGCTCTGCGGGTCGGCGATCCGCCGGGTCACTCCGGCGCGGGTGCGCACATGCGGGCCAAGTGGTCGATCAGTGCCTTCGGCGGGCAGGGGCGGATGTGCAGGTGTGTGGCGGTCAGATGGTAGAGGTAGCGGCCGTCCTCGGCCGTGTCGAGCCAGCCGAGGTGATTGCCGGGTGGGGCGGCCGGTGGATTTCGAGCCGTTCGACGAGATGTGATGTGGCCCTGACCGGTTCGAGGGAGGAGTAATAGATCTCGGACGTGGTCTTCGGAGTACAGGACCCGTGGGCGGGCGAGCGGCAGGGGACGGGGCGCGAGGGCATCGAGTTCGATCGAGTAGGGACCGGACAGGTGGCTGCCTGCGGGGACGGTGGCCAGGAGCGCGGCTAAGGACGTCGGTACCTGGGCGGGGGTGATGGATTCGATGGTGATTCGGCCGCCATCCGGGTCGGAACCGTTGGTGGGGTGCTGGACCATCGTGACCGCTTGCGGGCCGGAGAGGGCCGCGTGGGCGCGGAGCGGGTGGTGGACCGTGGTCAGGGCCAGGGTGATTCGGGGGTGGGTGGCGGTGCGGAGGGCGGCGGTCAGGGCGGGGTCCGAGGCCAGGGGGAAGCGGGTGGTTAGGGCTTCGGTTCGGTGGTGGTGGTCGGAACGCCAGCGGGTGGCGGTGCGGATGTGGAGGGGGAAGGGGTAGCGGTCGTGGCGGGTTTCGCGCCAGATGTGGGCGAACTCTTCGGGGGTGAAGGTCCAACTCACGGCCGGGTGTCCGGGTCGTCGGCGAGACCGGATCGGGCCGAGGGGATTTCGGAGCCGAGTACCGGTGGGACATGTGGGGGCGGGGAGCCGAGGAGTTCGGCTTCGCGACTTCTGATCAGCCAGGTGGGGGCTTTGTGGTCGGCGTCGGTGTCGGAGGCGCCGCGGGCTCCGGGTGGGTACATGCCGGGCAGGAAACCCATGCCGGGGTGAACGGACCGGGCGGCGGGGCTGGAAGAGATTGCGGGAGAAGGGAGCCCGCTGTTCGGTGGAGCCGGGTAGCTGCGGCCCGGGCCGCCGGACGGTGGTGATCCGGTGCCGGGGGAGACTGGCGTCGTCCCGGGGACCGGCAGCGACGGTCGGTGGAGGGACCCGGGTGAGGTGGGAGAGCCCGGCGCCGTGGGAAGACCCGGTGTCGCTGGCGAGCCGGGAACGGGGTCCCGGCCGGGGCTGGATCGCTCCGCGCGTTCGGGGCTCCCATCGGTGCCGGACACGAACGCGGCGCGGGTCTGCCCGTCGGCTGGTTGCCCGGCAGCTTCGTTGCCCGTGGTCTCCGCGCCGGAAATCGCAGCTACCGAATCGAATTCGTCTTCGACGGGGCTACCGGATACGAACTCCGCACCGTCGATCGTGCTGTCGGTGCCCGGCAGGGCTCGTTCTCCCGGCATTGCCGGGTTCGGCGAGACCCGAGACGCCCTCATTCGGTCGAGAGACTCGCCCCCGCCGAACAATTGGTTCCCGGCCCCGCCTCCGGCCCAGGCCCCACCTCCCGCAGCGCTCCCGGCTCCTTCGCCCCCGCTGCCCGCCCCCGGCGCGTATACCGGCCCGAAGGCCGGAACCCCCGATCCCGCAGGCGGATACGTCGTCACGTAGTTCGCTTCCAGCGCCGCGAGCGCCTCCCGGTACAGCTCTTCCCTGCGGGCTTGCAGCTCGTGCGCGTCCTCGGGCGCGGCCCCGATCAGCATGGCCACGTGCGGCGCGGTCGCACCCACCGTGTCCTCCGGCGGTGGCGGCACGCTCCGCCGCACCGCCTCGGCGCCGGCGGCCGCCGCGACGATGCGGTGCCCGGCACTGTGCGCGACGCCCACCACGTCCATTGCCTCCAGCACGAATTCGCGTACCGCCGCCGTCGCGGCGTCCGCGATCCGGCCCGCCATCTCCTCCGCGAGCGCGGCCTCGGTGGTCGCGCCCACCGCGAACACCGCCCCGGACAATCCATCCGCGATCCCGGTCCACTCGTCGGCCAGCCCCCGCATGGCTCCCGGATCCATGGCCTGCACGGCCGCGTAGATCTCCGCGTGCGAGAACCCCGGGAAGTGCTCGAGCCGGCGAATGTAGTCCGGATCGACATCCCCGTGCCGGACCCGCCCCTGCTCCCGCTCGGCCCCGGCCTGCGCCCGTCGCGCCCGTTCTCGCCACGCCTCGGCCTCCACCGCGCCCTCCCCACCGAGTCCATTCCCCAACCGGGACGTCCGTTCACGAGATTGGACGCACTGCACCCCGACCGGGTTCCCCCACCCGCTCCGACCCGCTTACTCCTGCTCGAAAGGTGTTCCGATGCGCAGGCGATTGCCGTCCGGATCGGTGAGCTCCACCTCGCGCGCCCAGGGCATGGTCTCCACCGGCACACCGAACTCCGCGGCCACCGCGTCGATATCGCGTACGCGGAGATGGACCAGGGTGTCGGGGCGGGCGTCGCCTTCGTGCTCGGAGAGGAAGAGTTTGACCGGCCCCCGGGCGATTTCGACGAAGGCGGGGAAGCCTGGTTCGAATCGGTGAACCCACTGCTCGGTGAAATTCAGGCGTTCGTACCAGCGCACCGCCGCGGCGGCGTCGGCAACTCGTAGGACCGGGATGACTTCCTCGTGCATGAGCGAATCCTTGCATGCGAGGCCCGATCTCCGGGTTCGTCGGGGGAGGGCGTCGGTTGTGCGTGACGGGATACTGCGGCCCGATGCGCCACCGCCGGGAACGCCGCTCCCGGGCACCGACGCCCGCCGGGCGAAATCTGCGGGTGCCGCGCGTCCCCGCGCCCGCGTCGCGGCGCTTCACGCGCAGGTCAGCGCCCGGGGCGGTGCAGTAGGGTTGGCGGCGATCAGGTGGAGGTGTTGCGGTGGGTCGGGTACTGGCACAGGGTCAGGTATTCGCTGGATATCGAATCGAGCGATTGATCGGGGCGGGCGGTATGGGCGAGGTCTACCTCGCGCACGACCGGGATCTACCCCGCATGATCGCGCTCAAGGTGCTTGGACCGTCCGTGTCCGATGACGCCGACGTGCGATCGCGCTTCCTGCGCGAGGCCGATACGGTGGCGCGCCTGTCGCACCCCAACATCGTCGCGGTCTTCGCGCGCGGCGAGGAGGGCGGGCAGCTGTGGATGGCCATGCAGTACGTCGACGGCACCGACCTGGCCGCCGTGCTCGCCGCCGGCCCGGTACCGCCCGAACGCGCGGTGCGGATCGTCACCGAGGTCGCCAAGGCCCTGGACCGCGCGCACGCGACCGGTGTGCTGCACCGAGATGTCAAGCCCGCCAACATCCTGCTGTCCGGCGGCGCGAGCGAAGAGGTCTTCCTGGCCGACTTCGGCATCGCGAAGGTGCTCGATCACGTCGGTGAGGCGACCCGCACCGGACAGCTCTACGCCAGCCTGCGCTACGCCGCCCCGGAGCAATTCGAAACTCGCACCGCCGTTTCCGCCCGGACCGACGTGTACGCCCTCGGCGGCACCCTGTACCACCTGCTCACCGGCGCCGCGCCGTACGCGGGCGACAGTCCGGGGCAGCTGCTGCACGGTCACCTGAATCTGTCTGTCCCACAGCCGAGTGCGCGGCGCCCGGAGCTGCCCGCCGGCTTCGACACCGTCGTGACCGCCGCCCTGGCCAAGGAACCCGAGGAGCGCTTCGCCACCTGCGGCGAACTCGCCGCCGCCGCGCGGCAGGCCCTGGCCGGGTTGCCCATCGAGGGCGTGCCGCGGACCGCGCAGCGGCCCGCCGCCGAACCGGCCCTGGAGGGCGCCGGGGCGGTGACGACGGTATTGCCCAGGGTCGGAGCGGAATTGGTCGCGGCGCACTCGTTCTCGGGCGGCGGCAGCCACTGGCCCGCCGACGCGCCGACCGAGCGCGCCGACGCTCGCGGCCCGGAGGAGCCCCCGGCCGCGCCCCCGCCACCCGCCCGCCGACGCGGCGTGCTCACCTGGATCGCCATGGTGCTGGGCTGGCTCGCACTGATCGTCGGCGTGGGCGGCATCGGCCTGCACTACGCGTCGTGGCGCTCGCAGTACCTGGTGCTGGCCGCCTCGTTCGCGTCCTTCTTCATGCTGGGCTCGGTGCTGGCGCTGGCACTGTTCCTGCTGGTCAGGCAATGGCGCAGCGCCGCAGGCGCTTTCGCCGCCGTCGCCATGGCGCTGTGGACCCAGCTCCCGATGCTCGTGCCCGACGGCGCCGCGCCCCCGGGTATCGACGTCACGGTCATGCAGTCGAACATCCTGTTCGGCCATGCCGACGCCGGCGCCATCGTGCAGGCGGTCCGCGAGAACAAGGTGGAGGTGCTCACCCTCGTCGAGCTCACCGACGAGGCCCTGGCACGCCTGCGCACGGCGGGCCTGGAAGCCGAATTGCCCTACTACCACGTGGAACCGGCCCCCGGCGGCCTCGGCTCCGGGGTCTACAGCAAATACCCGCTGCAGGATTCCAGCAAGCTTCCGAACCTGTCCCACAACAGCATTCGCGCCACCATGATTCACCCCGACCGCGGTCCGATCACCGTGTTCCAGTTCCATCCCGTGCCGCCGAACCTGAACTACCCGGTGTGGCAGAGCGATATGCGCGAGGTGCGCGACGTGCTGGACCAGCAGCCCGGCCGGGTCATCGTGGGCGGCGACTTCAACGCCACCTACGACCACTCCGCCTTCCGGGATCTGTTGCGCGGCAGGTACGCCGACTCCGCCGAACTCCTCGGTGTCGGCGTGCTGCCGACGTGGCCGGACAATCAGGCGTGGGGTCGCCTCCCGCTCATCGGCATCGACCGGGTGCTGGTCGCGGGCGGGCACGCCACCGAGGTGCGCTCGATCAGCATTCCCGACACCGATCATCGCGCCGTCATCGCGAAGCTGCGCCTCTGAATTCCGCGCGGTCGCCGAGTTCCGTGCCGCGCGGTGAGATTTCGCTCTCGAGTATTGCGAGACTCGGCCTTCGAGCGCCCCGCGCGGCGGATACTCGTAGACGGGGAGGCGGCTGAACCTTCGCCGTCACGAGAGCCGGGCCGCGGGTGGCCCGGGGCTTTCCTCGGGAGGCGAGATGCGGGTCACGCGATGCCGGGCGGGTCTGGCCGCCGTCCTACTGCTGGCGGGGCTGGCGCTCACCGGCTGTGAATCGGTGCGAGTGCCGGGGACACAACGGGTTTCGGAACGGGTCGACAATCCCTTCGAGCTGGACGGTTCGGCCTCGACCACGGGACCGAGCGGTGAACGCCCGGGCGTGCCGGACGCGACGCTCACCGCCGCGAACGGGGACGGCGGCGCGGTCGATCGGCTGGCGCTCAACGCGCTGGCCGACCTCCAGGAGTACTGGGAGCGCGAGTACGGCCGGACGATGCCGGGTGCGTTCACCCCGGTGAGCAGCTTCCTGTCCTGGGACTCCACCGCGGCGCGCGCCCAATCCCCACAGTTCTGCCGCACCAGCACCTTTCGGTCGATCAACGCCGCGTTCTGCGGCCTCGACTCCTCCATCGGCTGGGATCGCGGCGTCCTGCTGCCGGAACTGATCCGCAAGTTCGGCCCGATGTCGGTGGTGATGGTGCTGGCCCACGAGTACGGTCACTCGATCCAGGCCCAGGCCGGGCTCAACGGCATGCTCACCCCGACGGTGGTGCGCGAACAGCAGGCCGACTGTTTCGCCGGTGTCTTCATACGCCGTGTGGCGGAGGGGGATTCGCGGCACTTCACCATCAACACCACCGACGGCCTGAACGATGTGCTCGGCGCGACCATCGCGGTGCGCGATCAGGAACCCGGCGCGTCCGGGGTCGACGAGCACGGCACCGCGTTCGAGCGCGTGACCGCGGTGCAGATCGGTTACACCGAAGGCGCGCAGGCGTGTACGCGGATCTCACGGGAGGAACTGGCACAGCGGCGCGGCACCCTGCCCATCAGTTTCGAGCCGGGCGAACAGGAAACCCAGCTCGCGGTGAACCGGAACTCGCTCGATCTGCTCACCGAAGCCCTGGCCCAGGTGTACCCGCTGCGTACGGCCCCGGTGTACGACTACGCCGGAGTGAGCAGGCGCTGCTCGAATGTCACGGCCACGGAACCCGTTTCGTTCTGTCCCGCCACCAACACGATCGGCGCGGACGTGCCGGAACTGGCCAAACGCGCCCGCGGCCAGGGCGAGGGCGAGCTGCTGCCCTCGACCGTCGCGGGCGACTACAACGCCTTCGTGGTGTTCATCTCCCGGTACACCCTTGCCGTGCAACGGGAACGCGACCTCGACATCACGGGCGCGGAGACCGCGGGCCTGCGCGCGGCCTGCCTGTCCGGCGCGTTCACGACCAGCCTGAGCCGCCCGGGCCGGACGCTACAGCTGGCCGCCGACGATCTCGACGAGGCGGTCTCCGGACTCCTCGCCGACGGCCTGGCCGCCTCCGATGTCAACGGCGAGGTCGTGGCGAGCGGGTTCGTGCGGCTGGAGGCGTTCCGCACCGGCGTCCTGGACGGCGACGCGGCCTGCCTCAGCACGTACCGGTAGGAGCGGGACCACCGCCAGGGCCTACCGCCGCTTCGCGTGCCGCGTGCCGCGTGCCGTGTGCCGCACGACCGCTGCGCGGCGTGGCCACCCGCCCGCAGCCGTTCATCGTGCAGAACGGCGTTGTAGCGCACCGCGCACCGCTCACCCGGGCAGGTGCGCTTCCAGCCACTGCACGGTATCGGTGAGCACCTTGTCCTGCTCCGGCTCGTTGAAGATCTCGTGGTACAGCCCGTCGTAGCGCAGCACGGTCTTGTCCGCCGCGCCCGCGCCCTGCTCGACCAGGTCCGCGCCGACGGGGGAGACCAGGCCGTCGGCCAGGCCCTGCTGCACGAGCACCGGCACGGTCAGCCGATCCAGATGCGCCTGCACGAACTGCCCGGCCCTGAGCATTTCGGTCGCGGTGCGCGCGGGCACGTTGCCGTGGAACACCAGCGGGTCGGTGTCGTAGGCGCGCACCACCTCCGGGTCGCGGCTCACGAGCTTCGAATCCAGTTGCACCACGGGCAGATTCGGGGCCAGCTTGGAGATCACCGGCGCCAGCAGCTTCTGCACGGCGTTGCCCGCGTCCACCACGATCGCCGGTGCGGACAGCACGATGCCGTCGACCTCGATCGGCGCACGGGTGGCCCAGTAGGCCACGGTGAGCCCGCCCATGCTGTGCCCGATGACGAATCGCGGCAGCCCGGGATGCTTGTCCGTGGCCAGGCGCAGCAGCACGCCGACATTGTCCGCGGCGCCGTCGAGCGATTCGATGTTCGCCTTGCCGCCGGCCGAGCGCCCGTGCCCGATGTGATCGAGCGCGTACACCGCGAAGCCGGCCTCGTTCAGTCGCGCGGCCACGTGGGCGTACCGCCCCGAGTGCTCGGCGTACCCGTGCACGATCACCGCCACCGCGCGCGGGTCGCCGTCGGGCAGCCACGCCTGCCAGTACACGCGCCCGCCCGTGCCCTGCAGCTCGCCGGTCTCGTTCCGGGTCATCCTCGTCCCTCTCGGTTCGGTGGTCGCCGCCGCCGGCGCGCATATCGGACCGTTTCGCCCGCTTTGTCACGCCCCAGCCGAGCCATTCTCGCGCACTCGCCCCCGAACCACCGCCCAACCGCACCATAGGGTGCGCCGGAACCGCCCGTCAGTCCGCAGACTCGGCGAGGCGGTCGATCAGCAGGCGGTTGAAGGTGATGATCCGGGCGTAGTTCTCGCGGGAGATGCGTTCGTCGGTCCCGTGGATGCGTTCCAGGTCCGCGGCGGTCAGGGTGATCGGGGCGAAATTGCAGCGGGTTCCGGCGAGATCGTCGTAGTGGCGGGAGTCGGTCGCGCCGGGGACCAGGCCGACGGTGACGGCGATGCCGGGCACCGTCGCCCGCGCCACGTCGGCGATCAGGTCGAAGGCGGGGCCGGCGGCGGGGGCGGCCGAGGGCTCGGAGGTGGCGCCGGCCAGTTCGACGACGACCTCGGGATCGTCGATCACCTTGCGGCAGTGCGCGAGGACGTCGGCCACCGAATCCCCGGGCAGGATACGGAAATTCACGAACGCCTCGGCCTGCTGCGGCAGCACGTTGGGTTTCACGCCGCCGCGGATGACGGTCGGCGCGGTCGTGGTGCGCACCAGCGCCTCGGATTGCGGCCGAGCGGCCATGATGCGGGTCACCGCGGGTGCGAGGAACCGCGCCAGAGAGAGCAGGCTGCGCCGGGGTTCGGCCATGAACTCGCGCAGCCGCGTGAGCATGTCCAGGGTCACCGGGGTCAGCCGCAGCGGGAACTGGTTGTCCTGCACCCGCGCCACCGCCCGGGCCAGCTGCCCGACCGCGGTCTGCCGCCCCGGCATGGAGGAGTGCCCGCCGGTCGCCGAGACCGACAGCCGGACCGTGGCATAGCCCTTCTCGCCCACCATGATCGTGGCCACGGGCGTGTCGACCCCGTCGGCCATCCCGGTGGTGATCACCCCGCCCTCGTCGAGCAGCAGGTCCGCGCGTACGCCCGCGTCGCGCAGGTGCGCGGCCATCCGCACCGCGCCCTGATCGCCGAACACCTCCTCGTCGTGCCCGAACGCCAGATACACCGTGTCCCTGGGCTGTACACCGGCCGCGAGCGCGGATTCCACCGCCTCCAGGAGCGCCAGCACCCGGCTCTTGTCGTCGATGGCCCCGCGCCCCCAGATGAATTCCGCGTCCACCGCTCCAGCGAACGGCGGATGCGTCCAGCGATCCACATCGTCCACCGGTACGACGTCCATGTGCGCCAGCAGGATCGCCGACGTGCGCCCGGTGCCGGCGCTGCCCGCCCAGCGGTACAGCCGGCTGTGCCCGAACAGCTCGAGTTCCAGCCGCTCGTGCACCAGCGGGAAGGACTCCTCCAGATGTGTTGCGAGCCGGTCGAACTGGCTGTAGTCGGTCTCGGCGGCGTCCTCGCGCGACACCGTCACGCAGCGCAGCGCGACGGCGAGGCGTTCGGCGGTGGCGTCGTCCACGGTCGTGGCGCCGGGTGCGGTCTGAGTCATCGATCACCTGTCCGGGGTGGGAAGTCGGCCCTCACCTGAGTATCGGCGATCAGGGCCGGTGCCAGTGTGACCGCCTTCTCCGCGCGCCACTTGGGAATGCCCTCGGCCATGGTGCCGGGCAGATCGGCCGTGCGGACTCCGCCGATCAGCGGCAGGCGCAGTTGCGCCGAGGTCACCGTCACCCGGGACAGCGTAGGGGTGTGGGTCCACATGTCGTCCACCACGTTGGTGATCCGCACCCCGATCCGATGCCCGGCGGCCAGCGGCCAGTCCTGCGCGAGCATCCGGACCTGCGCGGTGGGGGTGACCGGCGCGATGCCGCGGGTGATGACCGTGGCCCGCCCGTCGGGCGCGACGTCGTACAGCTCGAGCGCGACCGTCGCCCCGCTCGGCCCGTCCACGGTCAGGGTCGCCGCGGCCGCGCCCGCGAGGTGCTCGTCGTGTTCCAGCGGCTGGGTGACGGTCCAGATCTCGCGATCGGGCCCGGTCACGAACCCGCGATCGAGGTAGCTGCCGGTCTTCAGATCAACGGTCACCGTTCGATTGTCGGCCGGGGGCCACGCGGTCTCGGACCGCCAGCCGCCGTCGAACTGCCCCACGGTGATTCGCGGTCCGGGGACCGTCACGTCCTTCCCCGCGACGTGTCTGTCGAAGAAGGCGAGCAGTTCCTCGGTGAAGGTCGGGCGCCCGCACTTGGTGGCGCAGTCACGGTGTCCCCACTGCCCGAACCAGGCCCTGTGCTCACCGGGCCCGAGCGCGTTCCAGACCTCGAAGACCCGATCGGCGCGGGTGTTGTAGTCCAGGAATCCCTGTCCGAGGAACAGCGGAATGGTGTTGCCCCGCAGGCGTTCCACCATGTCGCGCTCGCGCCAGAACTCGGTGGTGCCGTCGTGGTTCATGATGCCGTCGAGGTAGCCCTGGTAGCACGCCGGATCGATGGTGACCGCGTTGGTTCGGTATTCGGCAGAGTCCTCCCAGTGCGCGGGCGTGGTCGCGATCAGCAGATGTTCTATCCCCGCGAGATCGCCGGGCCGGATGCCGGTTTCGGTGATCGGCTTGCCCGAGAACTTCCACGCCTGCCCCTGCATGTACAGGTACGAGTACGGGTCGACCACCGGTGCGAAGGAGGCCACCGCGGCCAGTCCCGCCGGCTTCTCGACCAGGCCCATGAAACCGGTCCAGCCCTCGTAGGAAATTCCGTGCAGCCCCACCTTGCCCGTCGACCACGGCTGCCCCGCGGCCCATTCCACCGCGGTCTTCACATCTTGACGCTCGCCCGGCCCGCCGTAGTCCGGGCAGCCGTTCGATCCGCCGAAGCCGCGCATGTCCACGATCACGTAGGTGTATCCGGCGTCGAGGAACGTCTCGACCTGAAGGTTCTCGACCGACGGCCCGCCCTCGGGGCGCGGCAGGGTCAGGTAGGCCAGGTGCGCGCGGTACGGGCTGACGGTCATGATGACCGGCGTCTTCACATCGTCGGCGATGCCGGCGGGGCGCAGCACGTCCACGTGCAGGCGCGTCCCGTCCGGGGTGGTGATGTACTCCTGCCGCCACTGGTAGCCGGTCTCCGCCGCCGCCTGCCCGGGCGCGACCAGTGCCCCCAGCACCAGCAACAGTCCGACCAGGGCGCGCCACAACACCATCCGCATGATCACCATCTGACCCTGCCGGTTCGCGCCGCGCTCGACCAGCCCCCGGAATCCGGGGGCTCGCCGAGTGATCGGGCCGGTCCGGGTTACACCGGCCGCAGGTTGATCATCTTGCGCAGCCGGGCGCGGTCGCGCTCGACGCGGCGGGCCTCGTACGCGATGGGGAAGTAGCGGACGCGTTCGGGCAGGTGCGGAATGGTGCGGCCGATGACCCAGCCCAGCGCCCGCAGCTTGCGCTCATCGCTCTCGGTCCAGGTCAGCCCCAGCTTGGCGCGGACGTTCTCCGGTGTGGTGCCGACGGTGAAGAAGTACTGCATCTTGCCCAGCGGGGTGGCCGCGACGTTCCACAGCGGGTGCAGGACGGCCGGGACCTGCTTCGGCGGGGCGAGGGTCCGGATGACCCGCAGGTAGTCGTAGGCGACGTTGGTGGCCTCGAGGTGGTTCTCGACCTGGTCGTAGAACCACGGCTCCCATTCGGCGTAGGTCGCGGGAATCTCCTTGGGCGCCACCGAGAAATTGCGCATGAGCTGCACGACCTCCTGGTAGTACGACTCCTTCTCGGCCGTGGTGAGCTTGTTGTCGGAGAAGTACTTGTTGCCCTCGACGAAGGCGTGCACGGCCGTGTGCAGGACCCACGCCCACGGTCCCGAGGCCAGCGCCTGGTGCTTGCGGCCCCGGGCGTCGGTCGAATTCAGGGTGGCGTGCATCGAGCGGAGTCGCTCGGCCTCGGCGAGGGCCTCCTCCCCGCCGTAGATCCACATCATGACCGAGGCGACGCTGCGGGCGGCCCGGCCCAGGGCATCGGTGCGGAAACTGGAGTGCTCGTCGACGACCGCGGCGATACTGGGTTCCATGGTCTGCAGCAGGAACGCGGACCCGGCGGTGAGCGAGAAGGTGATCAGTCCGGTGTCCTCCCACATGCGGGTTCCGGGTGTGAAGACCTTGCGCTCGGGGCGGCCGGCTCCGGACGCGTGATCGATCGGCGCTACGGCGGCGGTCATGGTGATCTCCTTTGATCACGGTCCTGGTGGAGCGCCACACTCCGACAGGATGAGATGATTGTGGTCGAATCTTCTCATCATCTCGGGGCGCTGGCAACCGTCACATCGGAGTCGCCGTCGATGCCCAAGTGCGCCAACATTTTCCGGTGACGCGATTGATTCGTCGGCGTATGATCGGCGGCGATGAACAGAACGAGCGCGATGTGACAACCGAATGGGACGCGTTCGCGCAGGCGCTGGCACGATGTCTGTCGCAATTACCGTCCCGGGCCACGCTCGTCATCGCGGCCACCGGAAATCGCTACGTGCAATTCCAGCAGTTCGACATCAAACTCTCCGCCGAACTCACCGGCAATTACTATCTCGCGGAACCGATTCCGGAAGCCGCCGCGCAGAAACTCCGTGACCTGGGCTGGTCCGCGCCCGTTCTGCGCCGGGAGGTCGAGAATTGGCGGCGCTCGCTGCTGTGGCCGATCTCCCGCGTGCGCCTGGAGGAACTGGCCCGGTCGGTCGTGATCGGCCTGCGGGACGCGCTCGGTATCGAATCGCCCGATCAGTTGCGGGCAACCGGCTGGACCGAGGCCTCCGACGATCTGGATCTGAGCGCCTTCGATTCCATCGTGCCCCGGAGCCTCGGCTGAGCCTGGTGACCGGGGGTTTTCGCTCCGAGTAGGGAAAGACCGAGCCGCGCGGCGCTGATCGCCGCGCGGTTGCCGACGCCTGCCCCGGGACTCCCGGTCAACTCGCGAGCAAGTTTCGACTTGACAGTTTCTGTCATAAAGGGACATTCTTTCACTGCGCGGCTCGTCGTGAACAGTGCACGACTCCCCGGCCGCGCGACGAACGACAGGAGTGCCGATGTCCCTGCGGGAACGGCAACGACGGCAGGTTCGAGCCGACATACAGCGCGCGGCCTTCGAACTGTTCGCCCGGCGGGGTTTCGACGAGGTGACCACCGAACAGATCGCCGCCGCCGCCGGAATCTCACCGAGTACCTATTTCCGGCACGTTCGCAGCAAGGAGGACCTGCTGCTGGACCCGGTCCGCGAGGGCGGCGCGGGTATCGCCGCGCTGCTCGAGGACAGGCCGAGCAGCGAGTCCGCCGACGTGGCGCTGGCCCGGGCGATCGAGATCCGATCCACCACCCTGGCCGCCGCCGAGCTCGAACAGTGGCGCGCCGCCTTCGCCACCGCGCCCCACCTGCTGGACCGGGTCGCGCTGATCCCGCCGGAACACCGCACCCGGCTGGTCGAGCTGGTCGCGCGGCGCATGTCGCGCGATCCCGTCCTGGACAGCAACCCCGGGCTCCTGGTGCACCTCATGCTGGCGGCCGCCGAATACGGCTACCTGCAGTGGTTGCGCGCCACCGGAACTCGCGAAGCCTCGCTCCTGGTGTGCGTCGAGGGCGCCCTCGCGGCGGTCCTCGACGAGCGCTGGCGCGCCTGATCCACCTCTCTTTCTCTCCACCTTTCGAAAACCCTGGGGGTTCACCAGTCATGCAGCACAACGATGCGGACGCCTACGACGTGATCGTCGTCGGCTCCGGCGCGGCCGGAATGGCGGCCGCGCTGGCCGCCGCGCACCACGGTCTGTCCACCCTCGTGGTCGAAAAGGCCAGGCACTGGGGCGGTTCCACCGCGCGCTCGGGCGGCGGCGTCTGGATTCCGGGCAACTCCGCGCTGCTCCGGGACGCGCCGGCCGACAACCTCGAGGACGCGCGCACCTACCTGCACGCCATCGTGGGGGACAAGGTCGACCCCGCGCGGATCGACACCTACATCGATCGCGGGCCGGAGGTCTTCGACTTCCTGGTGGAGCACGCCGGACTCCGAATGCAGTGGGTCCCGGGCTATTCCGACTACTACCCGGAGGCTCCGGGCGGCCGGGCGCACGGGCGCTCGGTCGAGCCGACGCCGTACAACGGCCGCAAGCTCGGCGCGGAACTGGCCAACCTGGAGCCGGACTACATTCCCGGACCCCGGAACTTCGTCGCGACCCAGGCCGACTTCCGGCAGATGCATCTGGGTCTGCGCAATCCGCGCGCGCCGTTCCGCGGCCTGCGGATCGCCGCGCGCTGGCTCAAAGGCCATGTGCTGCGCCAGCATCTGCTCGCGCGCGGGCAGGCGTTCAGCGCCATGCTGCGGGCGGGACTGCAGCGCGCCGAGGTGCCGCTGTGGCTGGACACCCCGCTCGTGGAGCTGCGTACCACCGACGATCGGGTCAGCGGCGTCGTCGTCCTGCGCGACGGTGTGGAGGTCGAACTCACCGCGCGCCGCGGGGTCATCCTGGCCGCGGGCGGATTCGAGCACAACGAGACCATGCGCAAGCAGTTCCAGCGGCAGCCCATCGGCGTCGAATGGACCGTGGGGGCCGCGGCCAACACCGGGGACGGCATCCGGGCGGGCCAGGCGCTGGGCGCCGCTGTCGAATTCATGGACGACGCGTGGTGGGGGCCGTCCATCCCGCTGCCGAGCCGGCCCTGGTTCTGCCTGGCCGAGCGCAACCTGCCCGGCAGCATCATCGTCAACGAGCGCGGCGAGCGGTTCATGAACGAATCGCTGCCCTATGTCGAGGCGACCCATCGGATGTACGGCGGGGAGAACGGACAGGGCGAGGGCATCGCCGAGAACCTGCCCGCCTGGCTGGTTTTCGATCAGCGGTACCGCAACCGATACCTGTTCGCGGGGCTCGCGCCGCGGCAGCCGCTGCCCGGCCGATGGTTCAAGGAGGGTGCGGTCAAACGCGCGGCGACTCTCGAGGAGCTGGCCGAGCAGATCGGGGTGCCCGCGGATCGGCTGCGCGCCACCGTCACCCGGTTCAACGGGTTCGCCGCGGACGGTAAGGACGCGGACTTCGGCCGCGGGGACAGCGCCTACGACCGGTACTACGGGGACCCTCGGCACACCCCGAACCCGAATCTCGGTGCGCTGGAACAGGGCCCGTTCTACGCGGCGCGGATGGTGCCCGGCGATCTCGGGACCAAGGGCGGCCTGGTCACCGACGTCGACGGCCGGGTGCAGCGGGCCGACGGCTCGGTCATCGACGGCCTGTGGGCGGCGGGCAACGCCAGCTCTCCGGTGATGGGCCACACCTACGCCGGGCCCGGCGCGACCATCGGCCCCGCGCTGGTGTTCGGCTACCTGGCGGCCCTCGATGCCGCCGGGGTCTCGAAGCGGCACTGACACAGGCGAATCGGGCCCTCGCGCGCCGCGACGCGCGAGGGCCCTTCGGCCGGGATTCGGGTCAGGACACCAGGTTCTTCCGCAGTTTCACGATGGTCCAGGCGTCGAGCCCGAGGCCCTCGGTGAGGAAGTCGCCGAAATCGCCGAACCGCTCCTCGATCTGTGCCACCGCGATGTCGAGGTACTCGGTCCGCACCTCCTGCAGCGGGATCAGCAGGTCCGGGTTCTGCATGATGCCGCCCTGCTTCAGCTGCGCCCGCAGTGCGGCGTCGGCCGCGGCCCGATACTGGTTCGACAGCAGATAGTCCTGCCGCGCCACCGATTCCGGCACGCCGACCGCGCGCAGCACCACGTAGGACAGCCAGCCGGTGCGATCCTTGCCCGCGGTGCAGTGGAACAGGGTGGCGGTTCCGGTGGTGGACAGATCCTTCACGGTCTGGCCGAACTTCGCCAGCGAATCGGGGTCGAAGAAGCTGCGGTACATGTCCCGCATGATCGTCTCGGCCTTACCGTCGCCCAGCAGCGCCTGCTGCTGCACCGGATCCCGGGACGAAATGGCCTGGTACATCTTGGCGAACATGCCGTTGTCCTGGATGGGCCGCGCCACCAGCGGAACCCCGTTCGGCAGCCGGTCCGCGCCCATGGCCTGTACCTCGCTGGGCACCCGCAGGTCGATCACGGTCTGCAACCGCAGCGTGCCCAGCTTCTGCACGTCGGCGTCGGTCAGTTTGGCGAGCGCGTCGGCGCGGATGATCTTGCCCGCCTTGACCTTCGCGCCGTCGTAGGTGCGGTAGCCGCCCAGATCCCGGACGTTCGCCGCGCCCTGTAGGTCGATGCGCGCCGGACCCCCTGCGGCCGGCGCGCCGGCGGCCGTGCCGCCCACCCAGACCAGGGCCATGCCGACGGCGACGAACAACGCGAATATCATTGTGCCGAGCGATTTTCTCGCTCGTGAATCAGAAAAATATCTCACCCGCGAGACAGTATGAGCGGCTTACCAGCTCGCGTCCGATACCGGGTAAAGGCTTCGCTCAGCGGGACTCGGCGATCACTCATCGAGATTGACTCTGGCGCCGGGAAAATCGCGCAATGTTTCGAAAAACACTATGGCTCAGCATATTCCGAACAGGAATAGAATATACCGGAGCCTGCGATTCACGCCCGGCGCCGCGGCCGAGTTTCTCAGGTGCAGGCCGGCGAGGTGGCCCCGGTGTTTGTCAGCATCTGGCAGGCCCACGCCAGCTGTAGTTTCCAGCGGCCGTTCTCCGCGACGAAGGGGATGATGGCGTCGCCCTCGACGGGCTTGCCGTTCAGGGACAGCTTCGCGGTGGCCTCCATGATGCCGTTGCCCGCGTACCGCACCCCGGTCACGGTGATCTGCACGCCGTTGCTCACCCCGGCCTGGGCCATCTTGGTGACGAGTTCGGGATCGACATCCGAACCCTGAACCACGTCCACGGCCTGTGCCCGCGGCGAATTCGGGTCCAGCGCCAGCGTCAGGCCGACATTGAGATCGGCGACGCCGGGCAGCGGGATGGGCGGCTGGTCGGTGACCGGCGCGGCACTGGACCGGCTGACCGGCGCGGTGGAGTCACCGGAGTCCCCGCACGCGGACAGCGTGCCGGTCACCGCGCACAGAACCGCCGCGGCGACCAGGGCGCGGACTCGAAAAGACCTGCGAAGAAACATGATTTCCCTCTGCTTCATTCGATGCTCACCGCATCGATGATATTGAGCCGGGCGGCCCGCACGGCGGGTGGAATCGAGCCGAGCAGGCTCAATCCCACGGCCCCGGCCGCGAAGGCGAGCGCCAGCGGGCTCGGCCGGTAGGACACCTCGAGATTCATGATGTTCGGGGTGAGGGCGTCGAAGAAGTACTGACTCGCCAGGCCGAACCCCAGCCCGAGCACCCCGCCGACCACGCCGATCCCGGCGGCCTCGGCGAGCACCATGCGCAGGGTGCGGCGGCGGCTCGCGCCCATGGCGCGCAGCACCCCGATCTCGCGGCGGCGTTCGAGCACCGACAGCGTCAGCGTGTTCAGCAGGGCCACCGCGGCGATCAGGACGATGATCATCCACACCGCGTTCGCCACCGCCATGCCCTGTTTGGCCGAACTCTCCACGTTCGCCAGCGACGTCGCTCCGGAGAAGACCTGGATGCCCGGTGGCGACAGCTCCGCGACGGCTGCCAAGAGCTGCGCACCGTCGGTTCCGGGTGTGCCCTCGATCTGCAGAATGGTCGATCCGGGCCGGTCGAACCACTCCCGCATCTGGTCCAGGCCCATGCCGACGGTGCCGGTCATCGCCGAGAAGTAGGACACGACACCCACCACGCGGGTGCGCTGGGGCCCGCGCGGGGTCTGAACGGACAGTTCGTCACCGACGCCGACATCGAGATCGCGCGCCATGTCCCGGGATACGACGACGCCGCGCCCCGCGACGACGTCCGCCCGCCGGGCCTCGTCGAGCCCCTCGTACAGCGGATTGACCACACCGGCGGCGAGTCCGTACAGCATCACCTTCTCGTCGCCGATGGTCGCGTAGGCGACCTGGCCCTCGGTGACGCTCGCGACCCCGGGTGCGGCCGCGACTCGCGTCGCCAGGTCCGCGGGCAGCGTCGGCCCGGTGGGGAACTCGTCGGGCGGATGCGAACTCACCCACACATCGACCGTGCCGGTCGAACCCAGGGAACCGCGGATCGCGCCGAGTAGATCATTGTTCGCGCCGGTGATGGTCACCGTCACGGCGACGGCCATGAACACCGTCATCAGGGTGGCCCATACGCGGCGCGGCGCACGCTCGAGCGAGGTCGCGGCGAGCTCACCCGCCCGGCCGAAGCGGCGCGCGACCCACGAGGTGGCCGTGACGAGGGATCCGGTGAACGCGAAACACAGCATGAGGCCGGCCCCGAAGAACAGGCACAGCGCTATTCCCGACCAGACGAACGCGTCCAGGTGCAGGCGCACCAGGATGATCGCGACGGTCACATTGATGATCGCCGCCATCGCCGCGAACAGGCGCAGCAGCAACGGAACCCGGTCCGCGACGCCGGCTCCGACCGGAGCCAGCGCCTCGACCGGTGACACCTTGTACACCTGGTACGCCGCGACGCCCGAGGCCACCATGGACGTCCCGGCGGCGGCTGCGACGGCGATCGGAATCGCGTAGAGCGGAAGCGAATACGTCATGCGCGCCTCGATCGACTGCATGAGCGCCATCGGCAGGGTGTCGATCGCGGCGCGGCCGAGCAGTACGCCCAGTGCCGATCCGGCCGCACCGCCGATCGCGCCGATCACCGCGGCTTCCACGAGCAGGTCGGTGACGATGGTCGAACGCCGGCCGCCCACCGCCCGCAGCATCGAGATGACCGGTCGCCGTTGGACGATTGCCATGCTCATGGCGGTGTAGATGAGGAAGGCCGCCACGATGAACGCCAGGGCGGCGCCCATCAGGGTCATATAGCGCAGCATGCGCAGCGCTCCGCCGGTCTGTACCGCCCGCACGCTCGGTTCCGCGACCAGCGCTCGATCCGCGACCGCGGCCTCGACGGCCGCCCGCAGCTCGGCCGAATCCGCCTGGGGCGTAGGAACTATCAGTACCGAGTCGAGCTGGCCGCTCCGATTGGTGATCCGCTGTGCGACGGTCAGCGAGGTCAGCACGTAGTGACCGGCGTTGAGCTGCTCCAGTTTCGGGCCGGACAGCACCGCCGCGACGGTGACCTCGCCGGCGCCGATCCGGAAGCGCTCGCCCGCCGCCACGCCGACGCCGGGGCCGACCAGCGCGCCGTTGGCGGTGGTCATCAGCGTGCCCAGGTGACGTTCCACCGCCTCCTGCAGGTCACTTTCCAGGGCCGCCGAGCTGGGATCGGCGCCGAGCAACAGCATGGGTCCCGCCGCGCTCGGCACCTTGGTGCGCAGCATCGGCACCGCGTGCGCCACACCGGGTACCGCGGCGACATCCGCGCGGATCGCGGCGGGCAGGCCGGAATCGGTGACGCCGGAAATCTCCAGCGTCGCCTTGCCCGCCAGGCTGTCGATCAGCTGGTTCACCGATCCCGACAGTGACCCGAAGATGCCGAACACCGCGACCAGGAAGGCCGCCGAGACCGCCATCACCGTCGTCGAGGCGATCGTCCGCCCGCGATGGACGGCGAACTCGCGCACGCTGAACAGTCGCCAGCGGTCCATGAGCGCCGTCACGGGCGCTCCGCCGATGTCGTAACCGGTTCCCGCCCGGTTGTTTCGGTCGCGCCGCTCTCGTCACGCACTATTCGGCCGTCACCGAGGGTGAGGACACGGTCGGTGGTGCTCGCGGCCTCCGCGTTGTGTGTGACCATGACCACAGCGTGATCGCCGCGTGCGATGTCGGCGAGCAGCGCCATGATGGCCGCGCCGGTCTTCGAGTCGAGGTTGCCGGTGGGCTCGTCGGCCAGGATCAGCGGTGGATCCATGACCAGGGCCCGGGCCAGCGCAACGCGCTGCATCTGTCCGCCGGACAGCTCCGCGGGCCGGTGCTCGGCGCGGTTGCCGATGCCGACCAGTTCCAGCAGCTCCAGTGCCCGGGCTTTGGTCGCTCGTAATCCCGTACCGTCCAGTAGTTTCGGGACCGCTACATTCTCCCACGCGGACAACGTCGGCAGCAGATTGAAGAACTGGAAGACGAATCCGACATGGTGCCGCCGGAATTCGGACTGCTCGTCGTCGTCGAAGGCACCGATCTCATTGCCCTGGAATCGAATCGAACCCGACGATGGCACATCGAGCGCGCCGAGCACATGCAGCAGCGTGCTCTTGCCCGCTCCCGACGGCCCGACCACCGAGACGAACTGTCCCGCCGAGATCTCCAGGCTCACGCCGTCCAGCGCCCGGACGGTCTCGCCGCCGATGCGATACTCCCGCACCACATTCGCCAGTTCGAGCATCGGCGCCGTAGCCGCCATCAGGCGTCCACCTCCGACAGGGTTGCCAGCTTGCTCATCGAATTGGTCAGCTGGGAATGCGCGTCCCGTTCGATCACCTGCTCGAGCTGAGCGTTGAGCATCGAGCCGGTGAAATTGCCGGCGATGGTCAGCTGGGAACCGCCCGGGCGTCGCTCGATGCCGAAGGTGAATTCGCAGACCAGCCCGATCTCGCTGCGCCCGGACAGGGTCAGCTGCATCGGCGGTTTGAAGGCGGTGATGGTCAGCTCGAGCTTGTGCGACATACCCAGCATGCGAATGTTCTGCACCAGTGTGGAATTCACGGCCATCCGCTCGGGCGGCTGCTCGAGGAAGCCGTCGTGCATCAGGAACCAATCCTGCCACGTCGAGGTGTTCGCGATGATCGAATACAGCTGCATCGGACTGGCTTCCAGCGCTCTCGAGACCTCGAATTCGGCCATTACCCCTCCTGAAGAGACGCGCTCAGCAAACCTGTCGCGAACCTACTCGCCCGTACGTGAACGGACGCACGCACGTGGCACCCGGGCCGTGTCGGCCACAGTGTGGCAGGGAGCTTCTCACTATCGCAACGCGGTTTGCAAGTGATTCCGAGTAGCGTGTACTTCAAATTAGCTGAGGTCCTGTTGCAGGCCTCCATGGGATGCGGTACCTTCCTGCTCGTCGGCGCAATAGCCATCTGGCAGAGTCGCTTTGGGTCGCCGCAGGGGCGCTGGAAACTCATCAATTCTGAATCCCGTTCTTTAACCCGGACGGGACATCTCTACCCGCATGGGGGCAGTCGTGACTGATCACGTTCTCGTTGACGATCCGATCGCGGTCGTCGGTATGGCTTGCCGCTTTCCCGGTGGCATCGATTCGCCGGAGGCGCTGTGGCGCTTCCTGATCGATGGCCAGCATGCATCCAGCAAGTTTCCATCCGACCGATCGATGACCGAGCTCGCCGATATGGCATCGCCCGAGGTGGCCGCCGCGATGGCGCCGATGGGCGGGTTCATCGACGAGCCCGGCGAGTTCGATCCCGAGTTCTTCGGCATCAGCCCCCGCGAGGCCAAGGCAATGGATCCGCAACAGCGGATGGTGCTCGAAACCAGCTGGCAGGCACTGGAATCCGCCGGAATCGACCCGACGACGTTGCAGGACAGCGACACCGGGGTCTACATCGGCGCCATGGGCGGCGACTACGCCTACCTGATCCCGGGCCAGAAGGACCTGGATCCCGGCTACGTCGCCATGGGCGTGAGCCAGAGCGTGCTCTCGGGCCGGGTCTCCTACATCCTGGGTCTGCAGGGCCCGACGATGAGCATCGACACCGCCTGTTCGTCGTCGCTGGTGGCCATGCACCTGGCCGGGCAGGCCCTGAACGCCGGCGAGTGCTCGCTGGCCCTGGTCGGCGGCGTCTCGATCATGTCGACGCTGACCGGCTTCTTCGCCCTCGGCCAGCACGGCGCGATCTCCAAAGCCGGTCGCAGCAAGCCCTATTCGGCCGACGCCGACGGATTCTGCATGTCCGAGGGCGTGGCCGTGCTCATCCTGGAGCGGCTCTCGGACGCCCGGCGCCTGGGCCACGAGGTGCTCGCCATTCAGCGCGGCGCGGCCGTGAACCAGGACGGGGCGACCAAGGGGCTGACCGTACCCAGCGCCGCCGCGCAGGGCAAGCTCATCCGGGCCGCCCTGGCCGCGGCCGATCTCACGCCCACCGACATCGACGTGGTGGAGGGGCACGGAACCGGAACGCCCGTGGGCGATCCCATCGAACTCGAAGCGCTGTTCGACACCTACGGGCGCGATCATTCGGCCACCGAGCCGTTGCTGCTGGGGTCGATCAAGGGCAACTTCGGCCACACCCAGGCCGCCGCGGGCATCGCCGGCGTGATCAAGATGATCCAGGCCATGCGGCACGGGGTGGTGCCGCCGACGGTGAACGTCAGCGAACCGACCACGGCCGTCGACTGGTCCGCCGGGACGGTCGATCTCGTCACCGCGAGCGTGCCGTGGCCCGAACGCCAGGGCCCGCGCCGGGCGGGCGTCTCGTCCTTCGGCATCAGCGGCACCAACGCCCACGTGATCCTCGAGCAGGCGCCCCCGGCCCAGCCGATCGCACCGGTCGAGCCCGGACAGCAAGTGCCGCTTGCCATCTGGCCGATCTCCGGCAAGACCCCCGAGGCGCTGGCCGAACAGGCCGCCCAGCTCGCCGAGCACGTCAAGGCGAACCCGGAGTTCACCTCCCGCGAAGTGGGTCACGCGCTCGCCACCACCCGCGCCACCTTCGATCACCGCGCCGTGGTGCTCGGCGGCAACCGTGTCGATCTGCTGGCGGGGCTGGCGGCGGTCGCCGACAGCGCGCCGGTCGGGCCCATCCGCGGCCAGGCCGCCGAGCGCCAGGTCGTCTTCGTCTTCCCCGGCCAGGGCGCGCAGTACGCCGGCATGGCGGCGCAGCTCATGGCCGAATCCCCGGTCTTCGCCGGGCTCATCGCCGAGTGCGAGGCCGCGCTCTCGGAATTCGTGGACTGGTCGCTGACCGACGTGCTGAACGAGGCGCCGGGCGCGCCGTCGATCGAACGCGTCGACGTGGTACAGCCCGCGCTGTTCGCGACGATGGTTTCCCTTGCGGGACTGTGGCGTTCGCTGGGCATCGAGCCGGACGCGGTCCTCGGGCACTCGCAGGGCGAGGTCGCCGCCGCGTACGTGGCGGGCGCGCTGTCGCTGGCCGACGCCGCGCGCATCGTGACCCTGCGCAGCAAGCCGCTGCGCGAGCTGGCCGGTACCGGCGGCATGGCCTCGATCAACGCCCCGGTCGCCCGGGTGCGCGAGCTGCTGGCCGGTATCGATGACATCTACGTCGCCGCCGTCAATTCCCCGTCCACCACGGTGGTCGCGGGCGGGGCGGACAGCGTCGCCGAGGTACTCGCGCGCTGTGAGCGAGATGCCGTACGGGCCAGGCAGGTTCCGGTCGACTACGCCGCGCACACCTGCCACGTCGACGTGCTGCGCGAGCAACTCGAGGCCGCCGTCGCCCCGGTCACCGCGCGCGCGAGCGACATCGTCTTCTTCTCGACCGTGACCGGCGACGTGCTGGACACCGCGGCGCTCGGCCCGGACTACTGGTTCGGCAACCTGCGCGAGGCGGTGAACTTCGAAGGCGGTTTCCAATCCGCGTTCGAATCCGGCTACAACGCCTTCATCGAGATGAGCGTGAATCCGGTCCTGACCGCCGCGATGCACGAATCACTCGGTGGTTTCGCCGAATCCTGCCTCATCACCGGATCGCTCAAGCGGGAGGACGCCGGCATCCGGCGGCTGCTGACCTCGGTGTCCGAGGCGCACGTGCAGGGTGTCTCGCCGAACTGGCAGGCCATCTACCCCGCCGGCTCCGCGCGCTCGATTCCTTTGCCCACCTACGCTTTCCAACGACAGAAGTACTGGCTGGCCAGTGTGTCGGGCACCGGCGGCGGCAAGCCGAGCGGGCTCGGCCTGGCCGAGGCCGGGCACCCGCTGCTCGGCGCGGTCGTGGAACTGCCCGGCGCCGACCGCTTCCAGTTCAGCACCCGGATCGCGCTGGCCACCCACGCCTGGATCGCCGACCACGCCCTGCACGGCAACGTGCTGCTGCCCGGCGCGCTGCTGCTGGAACTGGCGTTGCACGCCGGCGACCGGCTCGGCGCGCCGCAGGTCGAGAAGCTGACCATGTACACCCCGGTCACGCTGCCCGCCGACGGCGCCATCCACCTGCAGGTCGTGGTGGGTGAACTCGTCAAACCCGGGCGGCGGTCGGTGGCCATCTACTCCCGGCCCGAGGACAAGGACGGCGCGCCCGGCCAGAGCCAGTGGAGCCTGCACGCGGACGGGCATCTGACCGCGGTGAAGCGCACCGAGGACGCCGATACCCAGGGCCTCGAGCTCTGGCCGCCGGTCGGCGCGGTCCAGGCCATGGAGCCCGGTCCCGCCTACGAGACCCTGGCCGCGCTCGGCTACCAGTACGGCCCGGTCTTCCAGGGCATGAAGGCGGTCTGGCGGCGCGGAGACGACATCTTCGCCGAGGTCGCGCTGCCGGACGCGGTGGCCGACGCGGACAAGTACGGCCTGCATCCGGCGCTGCTGGACGCGGCCATGCAGACCGGTTCCGCCGCGGCGGCGCTGATTCCGTCCGAAGCGGGCGCGATCCGGCTCCCGTTCGCCTGGGAGCGTGTGGAACTGCGCGCGGTGGGCGCGAAAGCGCTGCGCGTGAAGCTGACGCCCGCGGGCACCGACCGGCTGCGCTGGGTGCTGGGCGACAGCACCGGCCGCATCGTCGCGGCGGGCACGCTGCAGGTGCGCACCATCTCGACCACCAAGCTCGCCACCCGCGGTCTGTCCGGGCGTCAGGACTCGCTGTTCGGCGTGGACTGGCTGAGCGTTCCGGTGCAGCGGGCGCGGTACTCCGGCCGTCCGGGGGAGTGGGCCATCGTCGGGAAGCAGCCGCTGGGCGTGCACGGCGATCCGGCGCCGTCGACCTATCCGGACCTCGAAACCTTCTACGTCGCAATGGATGCCGAGGGCGTCGAACCCCCGAAGGTGGTGGTGCTGTCCCGGGTTGCGGCCTCGGCGGGCACCGAGCCCGGTGCGCACCCGAGCGAGGCCGTGCGCGCGGAACTCGCCGACATGCTCGGCACGATCCAAACCTGGCTGGCCGACGAGCGTTTCGCCGAGACCAAGCTCGTCGTGCTGAGCCGCGGCGTGCAGGCGGTCGCGGCGGCGGAGGATGTCACCGATCTGGCCGGGGCCACGGTCTGGGCGCTGGTGCGCAGCGCGCAGTCCGAGCACCAGGACCGGATCCTGCAACTCGATCTCGACGAGGCCGGCATCGGCCTGGATCAGCTCGCCACCGCGCTGCAGACCGACGAACCCGAGCTCGCGCTGCGGCGCGGCGAATTCTTCGGCAGGCGAATCCGTTCCGGTCTGGACGCCGCCGCCACCGCGGGCGCCCGGCTGTCCGGGCCGTGGCGGCTCGACATCCCGGCCTCGGGGAATCTCGAGGACGTGGCGCTGGCCGAGGTCGCCGACGGCGACACCGGCGCGGACCTCGCGCCCGGCACGGTCCTGGTCGAACAGCGGGCCGCGGGACTCTCGTTCCCCGTCGCGCTGACCGGTGTCGCCGCTGGCACCGGCACCCCGGCCCGGCTCGTGCACGAGGCCGCGGGCATCGTGCGCGCCGTCGGCGCGGGCGTGACCGGATTCGCCACGGGTGACCGGGTATTCGGCCTGTTCGACGAGATCGCCGCGATCGCGGCCGCCGATCACCGGCTGCTCGCCCCGGTGCCCCCGGCCTGGTCGTTCGCGCAGGCGGCCGCCGCGCCGGTGGCGTACCTGACCGCCCTGCACGGACTGCGCGATGTCGCCGCGGCCCGGTCCGGGGAACGCGTGCTGGTGCACGCCGCGACCGGCGGGGTCGGCACGGCCGCGGTCAACGTGGCCGAGCACCTCGGTCTCGAGGTGTTCGCCACGGCGAGCAAGCCCAAGTGGGATGTGCTGCGGGGCATGGGTTTCGCCGAGGATCACCTTGCCGACTCCCGGTCCGGCGCGTTCGCGGAACGGTTCACGAGCGAACGCGGCGTGGACATCGTGCTGAACCTGCTGCCCGACGCCTTCACTCTGGACTCGCTCGGCCTGCTCTCGGGCACGGGACGTTTCGTGGAGATCGCCCGCGACGCGGTGCACGACCCGGCGGCGATCCGCGCCGAGCACGGGGTGTCCTACGCGTCCTTCGAACTCGGGGCACTGGACCCGAACGTGGTGAGCGGCCTGCTGTCCGAGCTGTCCGCGCTGTTCACCTCCGGTGCGCTGGCGCCGTTGCCGCTGACCCGATTCGACGTGCGGCACGCCGCCGCGGCCCTGCGGCACCTCGGTGAGGCACGGCACGTGGGCAAGGTGGTACTCACCTGGCCGACGGCCTTCGATCCGGAGAGCACCGTCCTGATCACCGGTGGTACGGGCAAGATCGGCGGCATCATCGCCCGGCACCTGGTCACCGCGTACGGCGCCAGGAACCTGCTGCTCACCAGCCGCAGCGGCGCCACCGCCGGCGGCGTCGACGAGCTGATCGCCGAACTGGGCGCGGCCGGGGCCCGGGTGAGCGTGGCGGCCTGCGACGCGGGTGACCGCGACGCGCTGGCCGCGGTGATCGCCGGTGTGCCCGCCGCGCATCCGATCGGCGCGGTCGTGCACCTCGCGGCCACCCTCGCCGACGCGACCTTCGCCGCGCTCACCACCGATCACCTGGACGCGGTGCTACCCGCCAAGGCCAACGGCGCGTGGTACCTGCACGAGCTGACCCAGCACCTGGATCTGTCGATGTTCGTCCTGTTCTCTTCGGCGGCAGGCACTTTCGGCGCACCCGGCCAGGCCAACTACGGCGCGGCCAACGTGTTCCTGGACAGCCTGGCCCGGCATCGCTACCACCGGGGGCTGCCCGCCACCGCGATGGCGTGGGGCTGGTGGGCCGAGGACACCTCCAACACCGGCGGCATGGACGAGAAGGACCGCGCCCGCCTCGGCCGCATGGGCATCACGCCGATTCCGACCGGGGAGGCGCTGGGCCTGTTCGACTCCGCGCTGCGGACCGGAGCGCCGTACGTGCTGCCCATCGGCATGGATCTGTCGCTGCTGCGGGTGGCCCAGTCGGTGGCCGAACTGCCGCCGTTCTTCCGGGCGCTGCTGCACGCCCGCCCGCGCGCCACCCAGCAGCTCGGGGATCCGACGCAGCTGGCCAAGCGGCTGGCCGGGCTCAGTCCGGCCGAACAGCACGAGACGGTCGTCGAGCTGCTGAAGACGCCGATCTCGATGGTGCTGGGGTACTCCTCGCCCGATGCGGTGCAACCGGATCGGGAGTTCACCGAGATGGGCATCGACTCGCTCAGCTCGATCGAACTCGGCACCCACCTGCGGGCCATGACGGGCGTCAAGCTCGCCAACTCGGTGATCTTCCAGTACCCCACGGTCAGCCTGCTGGCCCGCCACGTGCTGGACCAGATCACCCCGCAGGACGCCGAGCTCGCCGACCCGATCATCGCCGAGGTCGAGATGCTGCTCGAGCGCCTGTCCGCCATCCACGACGGCGGACCGGTGCCCGCGGAGCTGATGGCCCGGCTGAGCGGATCGATGGGCAGGCTCGGCGCAGCGGTGGGAGCGGCAGAGGGGTCCGCGTGAGCGGCGACGGATTCCGCGTGAGCGGCGTGGAACCCGGCGTGCTGGCGGTCAGTGATCTGCACGTGAGCCACCTCGGCAATCGCGAGGTGGTCGAGCGGATCCGGCCGCACTCGCCGGGGGACTGGCTGATCGTGGCCGGTGACGTGGCGGAGAAGACCGATGCCGTCCGCTGGGCGCTCTCGACCCTGCGCGAGCGGTTCGACAAGGTGATCTGGGTGCCCGGAAACCACGAATTGTGGACCACCGCTCTCGATCCCGGGCATCTGCGCGGTGAGGGCAAGTACCGCCGCCTGGTCGAGGTCTGCCGCGAGCTGGATGTGGTGACACCGGAGGATCCCTATCCGGTGTGGGAGGGCGCGGGCGGGCCGGCGGTGCTGGCCCCGCTGTTCCTGCTCTACGACTACTCCTTCCTGCCGCGCGGAATCGACACCAAGGCAGCGGGTCTGGCGCTCGCCGAAGCCAGGGGCACCCTGGCCACCGACGAGCACCTGCTCGCGCACGACCCCTACGACTCGCGGGAGCAGTGGTGCGCCGAGCGTGTGCGCTACACCCGCGAGCGGCTGGACGGCGTGGACCCGGCGGTGCCGCTGGTGCTGATCAATCACTTTCCGCTGGTGCGGAATCCGACGGATCGACTGTTCCGGTCGGAGTTCGCGATGTGGTGCGGCACCGATCTCACCGCGGACTGGCATCGCCGGTACAACGTGGCCTGTGTGGTCTACGGGCACCTGCATCTGCGCCGCACCGACCACTACGACGGGGTGCGGTTCGAGGAGGTCTCCATCGGCTATCCGCGCGAATGGCGCCGGCGCGGGCTGCCCGATCCGCTGCTGTGCCGAATCCTGCCCGCACCCACCACCTCCGCGCGCACCGAATCGATCGGGCGACGGACCGTGGATCGCGCACTGCGATTGGCGGTTTCGCTCGCTCGCCACGCACCCGGCGACAAAGGACGGCTATCACGATGAACTCGACGACGGACCCCCGGGGAGCCCTGGAGCTCGAACTCGGGGCGCGGCTTCCCGCTCTCTCGGCGCTGTCCCAGCAGCAGTGTGCGGACCTGTTGGCGCTGCTGCGCACCGCGCCGATCCGCGACCGCAGGCTGGCCCGCCAGGAGTTGGCCGCCAAGAACGCCGCCCGGCCCCGCCCCGTGCGCGCGCTGCTGGGCTCGGTCCTGCTCGGGCGGCGCGCATGAGCGACCGCGCGAATCGGATCCAGGTCGGCAAGCTGGCCGAGGCCCTGCACGTGGAGCCCGAACGCCTCGACTATCTCGAACAGTTGGACGCACAGGACCTTTCGGATCTGCGCGACCGGGTGGTGGCTCACCTGCACGATCGCTACGCCGTCGAATACGGGCGGCTGACACGGATCGGCAGGCTCGCCCCGCTGCGGGTGGCCGTGCCCCTGGCCACCGGGGTGTTGCCGCCGCGGCTGCTCGGGCGCTCGCTCAGCGCGCAGCTGCTGGACAACCGGACCGAGCGATCCATAGCGTTGCTCGCCGGAATCGACGCGGTGGCGGTCGCGGACGCCGCGCCCTTCATGAACCCGAAAGTCATGGGCGAGGTCGCCGAACGAGCCGATCCGGAACTACTCGGCGCGGTGATGGACGAGCTGATGGCCCGCAAGGACTTCGCGACCGCCGACCTGTTCGCGGACTATGCCGCCGCGATGTTCATGACGCCCGAATCGAGCGTCGACACCGCGGTGGTAGCACCCCCGCGCCCCCGGGCCCGCCGGATCGCCACGCGCGGGCGGGCCCTGTCCCTTCGTGTCCGAGAGTTCGTCAGGAGACGATCATGACCGACAATGGCAGTCTGCTCGAGGTAGCGGTCATCGGCGCCGGATTCTCCGGAATCTGCGCCGGGATAAAGCTCCGCCAGGCCGGGATCACGAACTTTGTAATCATCGAACAGGCCGATGATCTCGGCGGGGTGTGGCACTGGAACACATATCCCGATGTCGCCGTGGATATTCCGATCTGGGGATACAGCTTTTCCTTCGAACGGAATCCGAACTGGGAGCGCTCGTACGCCCGGGGACACGAGATCAAGGCCTATGCCGATCGGTGCGTCGATCGGTACGGCGTGCGACCGCACCTGCGGCTCAACACCGAGGTATTGGCGGCCACCTGGGACGACACCGAGCATCACTGGCGACTGGACACCACTCAGGGGCCGATCCACGCCCGGTTCCTCATCAGCGCGTACGGCGGGCTCGGCCGGCCGAAATACCCGAACATCGAGGGACTCGACAGGTTCGACGGCCGGGTGATCCACAGTGCGCGCTGGGATCACACGCACGACATGACCGGTACACGGGTCGGCGTCATCGGTACCGGATCCTCGGCGGTGCAGGTCATTCCGGCGATGGCGCAGATCGCCGAGCGGGTGCGGGTCTTCCAGCGCACGCCGATCTGGGTACTGCCCAAGCCCGACTTCCCGCTGCCGAGGTTGCTGCGCTTCGGTTTCCGGATGCTGCCGTTCACCCTGTTCCTCCCGCGCTGGATCGCGATGTTCTGGCTCGAGGTGCTGTACAACGCCGTCTTCCGCTTCAAGTTCCCGGCGGCGGTGACCCTGCTGGAGTTGATAAGCAAACTGGCACTGCGGATCTGGGTGCCCGACCCCGAGATCCGGGCCAAGCTCAGCCCGAACTACCGGTTCGGCTGCAAGTTCATGTCGATGTCGAACACCTATCACAAGGCGTTCGCGCGCGACAATGTCGATCTCGTGACCGCCGACATCGCCGAAATCACCGCGACCGGTCTGCGTACCGTCGACGGCGTGCACCACGAGTTCGACACCCTCATTCTGGCAACGGGTTTCGAAACGCTCGATGAGACCAACCAGCCGCCCTTCAAGACCACCGGCCGGGACGGACGCGATATGCGAGCGCTCGTCTCTTCCGACCGCAAGGGCTATTACGAGGGCATGACCCTGCCGTACCTGCCGAACAACTTCGCCGTTCCCGGCTTCTACGCCATGACCGGAGCCTTCTTCGTCACCGTCGAGAGCAGCATCGACCACGCCGTTCGCTGCATTCAGGAGGCCGGTCGCCGGGGCGCGACCGCCGTGGAGATCAAACCCGGCCCGTACCGCGCGTTCGTGGCGAGAATGATCGAACGTCAGCGGTCGACGCTGTTCTTCCGATCGCACTGCGAGCGCACCTACAGCTGGTACTTCGACGAGAACGGCGACGTACCGGTGTTCCGGCCCACCAGCACCGTCGAGGCAGCGTGGCGGACCAGGCATTTCCCTCTCGACCATTACTCCTTCACCACCGTCGGGGAAACCGCGGACTCGTGACCGGAGCGCCCCTGCGTGAGGTCTCGGAATTCCGGCGGGTGACCGCGCCGACCGCCCGGTGGCGAACCGGGCGCCCACCGATCGAGCACTACGGATGCACCACGAGAAAAGCGACAGACCGGGAGTCTTCGCGGGACGGGAGCCCCTCATGACCGAGCCGTCGATACGCGATGTCTCCGACACCGCCCGCTGGGTGGCGGCGTACCGGGCGATCGAATCCGAACGCCCCGACGCCCTGTACCGGGATCGGCTCGCCGCCAGGCTGGCCGGGCCCGAAGGCGTCACGATGACGGCCACCGGGCCGAGCATGTGGCCCACGGTGGTCCGGACCAAGCTCATCGACGATCTGATCCTGGATTCGATCGCCGCCGGCTGCGATCGGGTCGTGAACCTGGCCGCGGGTCTGGACACGCGGCCGTTCCGGCTCGAGCTGCCCGCCGAATTGAACTGGTACGAGGCGGATCTGCCCGATCTGCTGGGCTACAAGGAGTCGGTGCTCGCGTCGGAGACGCCGAACTGCCGGCGCGTCACCCGCGCGCTGGACGTGACCGACACCGCGGCGCTGACCGCGTTCCTGGACGAGGCGACCGAGGGCGCGCAAAACACCCTGGTGCTCACCGAGGGCCTGCTGCCGTACCTGCCGCCGGCCGAGGTGGCCACCCTGCGTGACGCGCTGCGCCGCCCCGACATCCGCTGGTGGGCCATGGATCACTGGTCGCCGGGCATGCTGCGCATGGTCAATCTGACGCTCGGGCGCAAACTCGCTTCCGCCCGCTGGCAATTCGCCGCGCCGCTGGACTTCTTCCGGGGGTGGACGGTCGACTCGGCGGCGTCGGTGTTCCGGGCCGCTGCGTTGGCCAAGCGATCGCAGCCGGTACTGCGCGGCTCGGCGTGGACCCCGGAACACGCGATCGGGCCGCTGGAGAAGTCGCTGCTGTGGTGCGGCGCGGTGCGTTTCACGCACTCGGGTGCGCGCGCGGAACGGTGAATCGAAGGGGCGGAGACATCCGATGAACACACACTCGAGCGAACCCGTTGCCATCGTCGGCATGTCGGGCCGGTTTCCCGGCGCCGCGGACATCGACGCGCTGTGGGAGCTGCTGAACGCGGGCGGCACGGCCATCGTGCCGGTGCCGCCGCAACGGTGGGACGCCCACGCGCCCCTGGATCGTGACAAACGGATCCAGGCCGTCGGCGGGTTCCTCGAGGGCGTGGACCTGTTCGACGCGGCGTTCTTCGGAATATCCCCGCGCGAGGCCGCGGACATCGATCCGCAGCAGCGGCTGATGCTCGAAATGACTTGGCGGGCACTGGAGGACGGGCGGGTGCCGACGGGCTCGCTGCGCGGGAGCCGGACCGGGGTCTACATCGGGGCCTCCTGGCACGACTATCAGATCCTGCGCAAGGAACTCGGTCTGGGCGCGAGTCAGCACAGTGCGGTGGGCACGGCGCTGGACATCATCGCGGCGCGGGTGTCGTACTTCCTCGGACTGACCGGGCCGAGCCTGACCGTGGAGACCGGGTGCTCCTCCGCGCTGGTCGGACTCGACCTTGCGGTCCGGGCGATCCGATCCGGCGACATCGACTCGGCGGTGGTCGGCGGCGTGAATCTGATTCTGGCGCCCGATGTTTCGATAGGTCTCACCCACTTCGGCGGCCTGTCCGAGCGCGGCAGGTGCGCGGCGTTCGGCGCGGACGCGGACGGCTTCGTGCGCGGTGAGGGCGTGGTGGCGCTCTACCTGAAACCCCTGTCCGCGGCGCTGCGCGACGGCGACCGGGTGCGGGCCGTCATCGAGCACACCGTGGTGAACAACGACGGCGGCGGCCGCAGCCTGGTCACACCCAGCCTCGACGGCCAGCGCGACCTGCTCCGCCGCGCCTACCCGCCCGGAACCCTGGACCCCGGCAGACTCGCCTACCTGGAAGCGCACGGAACCGGTACGCGCCGTGGCGATCCCATCGAGGCGCGGGCGCTGGGCGAGATACTCGGCGCGAGCCGCGATCCGGCGGCCCCCCTCCCGATCGGCTCGATCAAGACGAACATAGGCCACCTCGAAGCCGCAGCCGGCATAGCGGGCCTGGTCAAAGCCGTCCTGTGCCTGGAACACGGCCGCATCCCACCCACCCTGCACGCCGATCCCCCCAACCCGGAGATCCCCTTCGACACCCTGAACCTGCGAATTGTTCAGGAACACACCGCGTTCGAGACCGGCCCCGATGCCCTGGTCGGCGTGAACTCCTTCGGCTGGGGCGGCACGAACGCCCACGTCGTCCTCCGCGGCGCGGATGTACCCCTGACGCCGGTTGCGGCCGTGCCGGATTCGGTCGCAACGGTCGGCACCGAGCCGGGGACCGGAGGATTCGTGGCGGTGTCGGGGCACTCGGCCGAGGCGCTGCGGCAGCGCTGCCGGGACATCGCGGACCTGGTGGACTCCGCGCCCGAGCGGCTGGACGAGGTCCGGGCCGCGCTCGTGCGGCGGGGGCCGGACCTGGCGCTGCGGGTGGCCGTGCTCGGCACGGACGCGGGGGAGGTCGCGGGGGCGCTGCGTGGATACGCGGACGATCCGGGGGGCGAGACGGCCGGGGTGGTGAGCGGGCGGGCCCGCGAGGGCGGGCGTACGGCGTTCGTGTTTCCGGGGCAGGGGAGTCAGTGGCACGGGCTGGGAGCCGCGCTGTACGGGCGGGATCCGGCGTTCACCGGCGCCGTCGACGCGTGCGCGACCGCGTTGCGGCCGTACGTGGACTGGGACCCCGTCGCGGTCGTGTCGGGCGCGGCGGGACCGGGGTGGCTCGACCGGGTCGACCAGGTGCAGCCGGTGCTGTGGGTGCTCTCGCTCGGGATCGCGGTCATGTGGCGGCGGGCGGGCATCGTGCCCGACGTGGTGGTCGGGCACAGTCAGGGTGAGATCGCGGCGGCCACCGTCGCGGGGCTGCTCGACATCGACGACGCGGCGCTGATCGTCGCCCGGCGCAGCGCGCTGCTGCGCTCGGTCGCCGGTACCGGGCGGATGCTGGCCGTGGAACTGCCGGTCGATGAGATTCCCGGAGCCATCGCGGGTTTCGAGGACGACGTGGCGCTGGCGGTGCACAACGGGCCGACCTCGTGCGTGCTGTCGGGCGACGCCGACGCCATCGAGGCGCTGGCCGAGATACTCGGCGCGGACGGCGTGTTCTGCCGGATGGTCACCGTCGACTACGCCTCGCACAGCCCGGGGATGGCGGCACTGCGCCCGCCGCTGCTGGCCGAACTCGGCGGCGTGACGCCCCGGCCCGGTGCGATCGAGATGATGTCCACGGTCCTGGTCCGGCCCGTCGCGGCGCGGGACCTCGGTGGCGACTACTGGGTCGAGAACCTCTGCGAGCCGGTGCTTTTCGCCGACGCCATGACCGCGGTGTTCGAGGCGGGCGTCACCCATGTGATCGAAATCAGCCCGCACCCGGTGCTGCTGCCCGCCGTGGAACAGCTCGCCGCCGAGCGCGCCGTGCCGCCCGTCGCGCTGCCGTCGTGCCACCGCGATCGCGACCCGGTCGCGGAGATGACGCGCAGCCGCGCCCGCGCCTTCGTCGCCGGACTGCGACCCGGCGCGGGTACGACGGTCGGATCCGGCATCACCCTGCCGCCGTATCCCCTCGCGGGGCAGTCGCATTGGTTCGCCGAGGGAGCCTCGGCGGCCACGCCGGCGACCGACCCGCTACGAGTTCCGTTGTATCCCAGCGTCATCGACGCCACCGCGTGGCAGGCCACGGTCACCCTCGACCGCAACGCCCTGCCGTGGCTGGCCGATCACCGCGTCGGGGAAGCGGTGGTGACCCCCGGCGCGATGCTGGCCGCCCTCGCGATCGCGACGACGGGCACCCACCTCGGCACCCGCCCGGTGGCACTGTCGGGGGTGCGATTCATCGAGAAGCTCGTGCTCGGGACCGCCCCGGCCCGCGCAGAAGTAACTCTGCGCCAAGACTTCTCGGCCGGCGTTAGCTTCGAGATCGCCTCATTGACCGTCGACACCGGCGGCTGGACCGTGCACGCGCGCGGCCGCGCCCTGCACACCCTCGACCGGCCCACCTCGCCCCGCCCCTACCCCGCGGCCGATCCCGAACCCACGGAGATCATCGACCCCGCCGACTTCTACGCCGCCTGCGCCCGCCGCGGCCTCGACTACGGCCCCGATTTCCGAGGCGTGCGCTCACTGCGCCGCCTGCGAACGGACGAGGAACAGGTGGCGCTGGCCGAGATAGCCCTGAGCGATCGCGCCCGAGCCCAATCCCATCCCGGCGAACTGCACCCCGTCCTGCTGGACTGCGCCATGCAGACCGCCCTGACGCTGTTCGACGGCGAGACCACCGTGCTCCCCGCCGGCATAGCCGAATTGGTGCTTGACGCCGAACCGTCCGGCTTCATCGATGCCGCCCGCGTGCTCGCGATCCGCCGCTCGGACACCACCGCCGACATCCACCTCTACGCCCCGAACCACGAGCCCCTGGCCCGCCTGCTCGGCCTGGAACTCGTCGAGATCGCCCCCGATCCCACGCAGACCCGCCCCTACGACCGCGAGTTCACCCTGACCCTGCGCCCCACCCCCCGCCCTGCCCCCGACACCCCCGCCGAGGTGTTCGCGGTCACCGGTTCCGCGCCGCAGGCCGCCGTCCTGTCCGCCGCCCTGCGCCGCACGGGCGCACGGATCGTCTCCGCCCCGACCACCGCCGGTACGGCCCCGGTAGGGGCGGAGACCCGCCATGTCTCAGAGCCGGTCGGCGCGGTCGGCGGTGATCTGGGCGTCCCAGGTCGCGCTGCCGCGGAAGCGGCCACCGAACCTGGAATCACCGTCGCCGGGGTAGCTCCCGGCACGGGTGCAACTGCGGCTGTTGCTGTAGCTGCCACTGCGTCTGTCGCTGAAACCTATTCTGCCGGTGCGGATTCAGGCGGCATTGCGGGCAGCACCGCGTCCGGGCCCGCTGCCGCCACGGCCACGGAGAATCCCGGCACGGCCGTCGTGGTGGCCCGTGCCGCCACCGACGTACCCGCTGCCGCCAGTGCCGCCATGGCGGACGGGGCCCTCGCGTCGGCGGGCACCGTCGTCTACCTGGCCCCCGCCGAACAGCAGGGCCTGTCCGCGCAGCGGCGGGGACTGGCGGACCTCGCCGACCTCGTACGCGCCTGTGTCCGAACGACATCCACGCCGCCGCGCCTGGTCGTGGTGACCACCGGGGCCCAGGCCGCCGACGCGGGCGACCGACCGGACCCGGGCGGCGCACTCTACTGGGGATTCGTGCGCGTGCTCCGCCGCGAACACCCCGAACTGT
Source organism: Nocardia sp. NPDC055321 (assembly GCF_053645575.1). Classification (NCBI taxonomy): domain Bacteria; kingdom Bacillati; phylum Actinomycetota; class Actinomycetes; order Mycobacteriales; family Nocardiaceae; genus Nocardia; species Nocardia sp. NPDC055321. The sequence goes on along the minus strand of NZ_JBSHMS010000003.1, from coordinate 58,071 downwards.
CCGCCGAGCTCATCGACCTGGCCCCCGAGCGCGACCTGGAACCGCGGTTCGACGACTGCGCCGCCGAACTCCTCGCGCGCACCGGCGCCGACCAGGTCGTGCTGCGCCCCGACCAGCGCTTCGTCGCACACCTCGAGCGGGGCGAGCGCCCCGAACCGGCCGTGGCCGCGCGCCCGTGGCGCACGCCCGCCCAACCGTTCCGGCTCGCCCGGACCGCGGGCGGATTCTGGGACGGCCTGCGCTACCGGCCGCTGGACGTGCGGCAACCCGGGGCGGGGGAGGTGCTGATCGAAATCGACGCCGCGGCACTGAATTTCATCGACGCCATGAAGGCCGCGGGCACCTACCCCGACGATTCCGCCGCACCGGACCTGCTCGGGCTCGAATGCGCCGGCGTCATCCGCGCGGTCGGACCCGAGGTCACCGGCCGTGCCGTGGGAGATCGCGTGGTGGGCTGCGGATTCGGCGCGATCGCCTCGCACCTCACCGTGCGCGCCGACCACACGCGGCCGATCCCCGCCGGGATGGCCACCGAGATCGCCGCCGCCCAGCCGATGGTCACCACCACCGCCTGGTACGCCCTGGTCACCCTGGCCCGGCTCGCACCGGGCGAGACCGTGCTCATCCACTCCGGCACCGGCGGATTGGGGCTGGCCGCCATCGGCGTCGCCCGCGGCATCGGGGCCCGGATCATCGCCACCGCGGGCACCCCCGAACGCCGCGCGTACCTGCGCCGCGAACTCGGCCTCGAGCACGTCTTCGACTCCCGCGACCTGAGCTGGGCGGACCGGGTCCGCGAGGTGACCGGCCCGCACGGGGTGGACGTGCTGCTCAACTCCCTCACCGGCGCCGCCATCGACCTGGGCATGGCGCTGCTCGCCGAGGACGGCCGCTTCATCGAGGTCGGCAAGAAGGACATCTACGCCGGCCGTCGTATCGGCCTGCACGCCTTCGCGAAGGGAATCACCTTCGCCGCGGTCGATCTCACGGGATTGATGGCGCGGCGACCCGAACGCTTCGCCGCGGTCTTCGGCGCGGCCTGGGATCGGATCAGCTCGGGCGCCCTCGCCCCGCTGCCGGTCACCGCGTACGTCTTCGCCGACGCCGCAGCCGTACTCGCGCGCATGACCCGGGGCGCCCACATCGGCAAACTGGTGCTCACCGCACCCGAAACAGTGGCCGAGATCGCCCCGGAACCCCTGCCGGACGGCCGTTTCCGCGCGCACGGGACCTACGTGATCACCGGCGGCCACGGTGCGCTGGGCCGCAGCCTGGCCGTCCACCTGCGCGCCGCGGGCGCCGGGGCGGTCGCGCTGATCGGCCGCAACGCACCGGACACCACCGGGGAGCCCGGGATTCACAGCTATCGGGCCGACGTCTCGGACGGGGAATCCCTTGCCGCAGCCCTGGATTGCATCCGCGCCGAACTGCCCCCGGTACGCGGGATCTTCCACGCGGCGGGAATCCTGGACGACGCGACGATCCTGGGCCTGCGGCCCGATCAGCTCGAACGGGTACTGCGCCCCAAGATCGACGGCGCCCGCCACCTGGACGCCCTCACCGCGTCCGACCCCCTGGACCTGTTCGTGCTGTTCTCCTCGGCCGCCGCGCTGATCGGCAATCCGGGACAGGCCGCCTACGCCGCGGCCAACGCCTACCTGGACGCCCTGGCCCGGGCCCGGCGACATGCCGGACAGCCCGGACTGAGCGTCCAGTGGGGCCCCTTCGCCGAGATCGGCCTGGCCGCCGCCCAGGAGAATCGGGGCGCGCGCCTGGCCGAACAGGGCATGGGCGGCTTCGGCGCCGACGCGGCCTGGGCCGCGCTGACCGCCTTCCTGACCGAGGACCGCGACGTGGTCGGGTACCTGTCCTTCGACGCGCGCCAATGGTTCGACGCCCACCCCGACGCCGCCGCGCAGGCGAGTTGGCAGGGACTGCGCGCGAGCGCGCGGGAGGGGCGGCCCGGCCGGACCGGTGGCGAGTTCCAGGCCGCCTGGTCCGCCGCGACGGGCGACGACCGGCAGATCCTGGTGCGGGACAAGATAGTCGAGGTCGCCGCGCGCGTACTGCGCATGCCGACAGCCGAACTCGACGCGAGCACCCCGTTCAAGGCCCTCGGACTCGACTCGCTCATGAGCCTGGAACTGCGCAACCGCCTGGAATCGGCGTTCGTGCTGCGGCTTTCACCCACGCTGCTGTGGACCTACGGAACCACCGAGACCCTGGCGGGCGCGATCGGCGAACGACTCGACCGCGCGCTGTCCGAGGTCGAGGCGGGCACCGCCTGACGGCACCGGACATCAGGAGAACACTCATGGACAACCCCAGCCCGCGCGCGGTCGAAGGCGCCGCACTGCGCCGTGCCACCCAGACAATCAAACAGCTGCGCGCCCAACTGGCGGAACGGGATTCGAGCGGCCCGATCGCCGTCGTCGGCGCCGGGCTGCGGCTCGGCGACGGCGTCGACGACCTCGACGGCTACTGGGACGTCCTGTCCCGGGGCCGCAACCTCATCGCGGACATGCCCTTTCACCGGCGCTGGCCCTTCGAGGACGAGTGGGACCTGCTCCCGTCGCGGGGCAGCTTCATCGACGACGCCCTCGACTTCGATCCGGAGTTCTTCGGCATCAGCCCGCGCGCGGCACAGGCCATCGACCCGCAGCACCGGCTGCTGCTCGAGGTGTCCTGGGAAGCCATGGCGCACGCGGGCATCGACCCCGCCCGGGCGCGCGCGGAGATCGTCTCGGTGTTCGTGGGCATCACCGGCCGCCACGACTACGCCGACTGGGCCCGCCAGCAGACCGACGCGCACTGGGCGCTGGGCAACGGGCACAGCTTCGCCGCCGGGCGCATCGCCTACACCTTCGGATTCACCGGCCCCGCCGTGGCATTCGACAGCGCGTGCTCCTCCTCGCTGGTGGCGATCCATCACGCCGTCGGATCGCTGCGGCGCGGCGAATCCGATATCGCGCTGGCCGGCGGGGTCAATCTGGTGCTGTCCCCGGGGTCGACCCGGGCGATCAACCACACCGGATCCCTCGCGCCCGACGGGCTCTGCAAGACGTTCGACGCGCGCGCCAACGGCTACGTGCGCGGCGAAGGCTGCGCCATGATCGTGCTGAAACGGCTCGCCGACGCCGAACGCGACAACGACCGGGTGCTCGGCGTGCTGCACGGCACCGCGATCAATCAGGACGGCCGCTCCTCGGGCTTCACCGCGCCCAACGCCGACGCGCAGCGCCGGGTGATCGAGACCGCGCTGGCCGACGCGGGACGCACGGCCGCGGACATCGGGCTCGTGGAAGCGCACGGCACCGGCACCGCGCTCGGGGATCCCATCGAGGTGAACGCGATCGTCGCCGCGCTGGGGGCGCGAAACGGCAGCAGGGCACTGCATGTCGGGTCCGCCAAGGCCAATCTCGGGCACCTGGAAGCGGCCTCGGGCGTGGTCGGTGTGCTCAAGGCGCTGCTGTGCCTGCGGGAGCGCACCGTGCCGCCGGTGGCGAACTTCCAGACTCTGAACCCGCGCATCGACCTGGAGGGCGCCGATATCCGGATCTCCGGGCAGAGCGCGGCGTGGTCCCCGGCGGAGTCGGGACCGCTCGCCGGGGTGAGCTCGTTCGGCATCATCGGCACCAACGCCCACGCGATCGTCGGACCCGCGCCCGCGCACCTGACCGCCGACGTGGACGTGGCACGGCCGCAATGGAATCGGGTCACCTGCGTCCCGTCGTTTCTGGGCACCGCGCCGCGCGCCACCCCGGCGCTACGCTGAACCGCCTGCCCAGTCACCCGAAAGGCGTTGCCGCTGTGTCGACCCCACCGGATTCCCGTCCCGGCACCGAACGTGCGCCCGCCCCGCGCGGCGCGCGGTCGATACCCGTCGGCCCGAAGCTGTTCCCGCTGTTCATGAGCTCGTATCCGCCGTTCCTGTTCGCCGGGGTCCGCGTCCGCGAGGTGGCTCCCGACTGGACCTGGGTGCGCGTCACCCACCGCGTCCGCCCCTGGAACTGCAACGTGAACCGCTCCGCCTTCGGCGGCACCCTCTTCGCCATGACCGACCCGTTCTACGCGGTCATGGCCGGTCGTCAGCTCGGTCCCGGCTATCGCATCTGGAACACCACCGGCTCCATCGACTTCCTCGCTCCCGGCCACGGCACCCTCACCGCCACCATGACCCTGCCCGCGCCCGAGCTCGACGTGATTCGCGCGGCCACCGCGGGCGGCGAGAAGTCGATCACCACCCACGTCACCGAAATCCGCTCCGCCACCGGCACACTCGTGGCCCGGGCCACCCAGTCGCTGTACATACGCCGTGCCGCCGCCTGACGCGCGGCCGGGGCGTCGCGGCCCATCGCTGCCTAGGCTGGTGGGGTGAGAATCACCACCGACGTCGCGCGCGGCGACCGGCTCCTGGCACGGGTCGGCGAGAACGGGCCGGGGAGCGTCGCCGGCACCGGTTTCGAGGCGTACGCGCGCATCCTGCACCCGGTGGAAGCGACCCGCCGCGACGGTACGGTCATCGACGAGTGGGGTACGCCCGCGATCGTGGAGGAGGCGCGGTGGCCGTGGGCCGAAGTCGCCGCGCGCAACGGCAGAGTCATGCATCCGCTGGTGCAGTGGCGCAACCTGACCGACGGTGAGGACGAGGCGGCGATGTCGTTCGCCGACGGCTGGTCGGTGGGCCAGAGCGAGGAAGGCTGGTTCGACCCGAGCCTGCTCGCCGCGCTCACCGTCCATCTCCGCGCCGCCACCGCGACGCCGGACGAGCTGACCGCCGGGGTCTGGAACGGCTTCGGCCAGTTCGATTCCGCAGCCGGCACGCTCCTGGTCGCCGCCACCGACGGTGATCCTCGCGACCTCGCCGACGAGCGTGCGCGCATCGCGGCCGAACTGGCCGCCTCGGTCGCACCGGAGGTCGAGCGGGCGGCCACGGCCGGGCCGTTCCTGCGCTGGCCCGGCCGTGATTTCCTGCTGTTCGACACCGGCCTCGCCGAACTCGCCGACCCCGCCTGGGTTTTCACCGCGGGCCTGGGCTGGACGCCGGACTTCCCCGGGGTCACACCGCAATTGCTCTGGCCCGCCGATCACGCGTGGGTCCTGGCCACCGAGATCGACTTCGATTCCACGATCATCGCCGGAGACCGGGCGCTGATCGACGCGGTCTTGGCCGACAACGGATTCGAAGCCTTCGAGATCGCCGAGGATTCCGACCTCAGCTGGGACGGCGACACGATCAACCCCGCACCGCGGGGCTGAATCGGCGAGGGCGCCCGCTGCCGGCTAGATGACCAGGCAGGAACTGCCGCCGTTGATTCCGGTGCCGACCGTCAGCATGATGACCTTCGACTCGCCGCCCTGGGTGACCTCGATGGCATGGGTTCCGACGGTGGCCGGAATCCAGTTGGCCACATAGGTTTTCGGGGCGTCGCTGCCCTCGGTCGCGGCGAATCGGACGCCGTTGTCGAAGAACTCCATGCCCGCGCCGGTGTTGCCGGTCGCCACCACCTGGTACGTGCAGCCCGTTCCGAACCCGTTGCTGAGCCCACCGCCCGCGATCACCACGCGCGCACCGATCTCGGCCGACGCCTGCGGCGCACCCAGCACCACACCGGCCGCGCTCAGCGCGATCGCGGCCGACACGGAATTCCGGAGATTTCTCATCAGTACCGACTCCTCACATTGCAGGGATGAAGTCGGCAATGCTGCCAGCGCCGCTTACCCGGCGGTATCGGACATCTGCCCCTAATTGCCGCCAGGCACCCTTGATCGCGATAGGACCGTCGATTCCGCGGCGTCACCGATCGCCGACGGCACCGTCCGCCCGGTCGAGCCGCTGGGCACGCAAGGCGGTGCGGCGCACCTTCCCGGCATCGTCGCGCAGCGGGTGGTCGACGATCTCCAGGCTCCGCGGCAGTTTGTAGGGCGAGAGCCGCTCCCGCAGAAGCGCCAGGACGGCATCGAAGTCGAGCGCCGCCGACGCCTGCACGATGGCGTGCGGCGCCGCGCCGAGGTCCTCGTGCGGCAGGCCGATCACGCACGCGTCGGCGATATCGGGATGCTCGGCCAGGGCCGCCTCCACCTCGGCGGGATAGACGTTGGAACCGCCCACGAGCACGAGATCGGTGTTGCGATCGGTGAGGTAGAGGTAGCCGTCCTCGTCGAGACTGCCCAGATCGCCGAGCGACTCCCAGCCGCCCGCGCGGGCCCGGGCATCGCCACCGAGATAGGTGTAGGACGCCGGAGCTCCCGCGCCGCGGCGGACCCACACCTCACCCACCTCACCGGGCCGCAGCGGCTCGCCGCCGGGACCGAGCACCGTGATCTCCCCGAGCACCGCGCGCCCGACCGAGCCCGGATGCTCGAGCCACTCGTCACCGGTGATCGCGGTGGCCGCCTGCGCCTCGGTACCCGCGTAGATCTCGAGAATCCGCTCGCCGCCGAGCCAGTCGATCCAGGCCCGCTTGAGCCAGGCCGGACACGGCGCGGCCATGTGCACCACCAGATCCAGCGTGGACAGGTCGTAGGCGTCGCGCACCTCCGGATCGAGCCGCCAGATCCGCTGCATCATCGTGGGCACCGCGTAGAGCCACTGCACCCGATGGGAGACGATGTCGGCCAGCAGGTTTCGCGCGTCGAAGCGACCCTGCAGCACCACGTGCGAGCCGCGCAGCAGCGCCAGCGCCGCGAACATGAACGGCGCGTTGTGATGCAGCGGACCGGGCACCGCCACCACACCCTCGCCGGGAATGCCCAGCACGTCGGCGAATCCGATGACCTCGCCGAGCACCGCGGCGTTGCCCGCCACGACCACCTTGGGCCGGCCGGTGCTGCCGCCCGAGGCGGGAGCCTTCCACGCGGGGGAGATGCGCCGCGGCAGCGGGTCCGCCGAGTCGGCCGGGTCGGCGACCGCGGGCAACCGGACCCGGCTCGCGGCGTCCGGGCCGAGGCCGTCGGGCAGTCCCACCACACCGGCCGGATCCACCACCGCGAGAATGGCATCCAGCTCCGCCGGGGTGATCCGCGCGGACAGGGGCTGCGGCACGGCGCCGAGTTTCCAGGCCGCGAACGCCGCGGTCATGAACGCGGGGGAATTCTCGAGCATGATCGAGACATAGGCGCCGGGGGTCACACCCAGCCGAGTCCACGTGCGGGCCAGCCGGTTGCTGTCGCGGTCCAGCTCGGCCCAGGTGCGGGTGTCCGCGCCGCAGGTGACGGCCGGGGAATCCGGCCGCGCCGCCGCGTGTTCGGCGAGCACCTCGCCGAATGTCGTTGCGGTGGTGGTTATTTCTCGCTCCGTTCCGTACCGAGCCGATTGGCCAGGCCGCCGGTGATGAAGTCGCGGTAGAGCGCGACGACGTGGTCCTTGGGTACCTCGGGATTGGCGATCCACCACCGCCCGAGCTGTTCACCGACACCGCTGATCGCGTAGGCGAACGGGGTGTCGATCGCGGTGCCGCCGGAGAAGTGCGCGACCATCTCGGCGATGCGCTCGATGGTCTTGCGGCGCAGTTCGGTCAGCTGCTCGGCGAGCTCGGGGGTGAGCGCCGCGCTGGGATTGAACAGCGCCATCCAGCGGCGGGGGTCGCGCTCGAGCAGTTCGAACAGGATCTCGCCCGCGCGCTGCATCACCGCCTCGATGCCCGCGCCCGCCTCGATGAGCAACTCGGGCTCGCGGATACGAAACTCCAGCTCCGCGCGGGCGCGGCGCGCGCACTCGAGCAGGATCACGTCCTTGCTCTGATAGTGCGAGTAGACGATCGGGCGCGTCACCCCCGCCTCGCGGGCGATGTCCTCGATCGAGGTGCCCTCGAAGCCGCGGGTGGCGAACAGATGCTCGGCGATGTCGAGCAGCTGGGCCGCGCGGGCTTCGCGGGACATGCGGGTGCGTCGCTGGGGTGCCGGAGTGTCCACGCCGGTCAGTCTGCCCGACGCCGGCGCGCCCGCGATGCCCGTGATCACGGCATGCTCCGGGTCTTCGCCCAATCCCACCACAGGGCCGCGAGATCGGGGCCCGCGTTGTCGACGAGCGGACCGGAACCGGTGCCGGGCCAGCGATGGGCCATGCCGGACACCAGGACGTAGTCGATCAGCGAGGTGTCCGCGCCCTGCGCGTGGTACTTCGAGTACGTGTACGGATGCTGGTCCGGGTTGTTGACCTGCTCGACCGACTCCGGGATGTCGTCGACCGGGCCGTCGAGCCCGCCGGTCATCGCGAGATCGTCGATCGCCGCCCAGTGCGTGACCAGGCGCGTGGCGAAATGCGGTGGCACGGTGGTGTCCTGGTCGCCCTGAACCACCATGAGCGGTACGGCGCGCGCCCGCGGGCCCATCTCGGCGAAGGCCCGCTGCGCGGTGTCGACAGGCCCGAGATGCACCGGGTCGAGTTTGCCCGCCGCGTCCCGGCCCGCTTCGTTGATCTTGTACTCGGCGCCGGCCATCGACATCGCGGAGGCGTAGACATCGGGGTAGGTGACCGCCATGATCACCGCGACGCCGGCGCCGGACGACGCGCCGAGCACATGCACGCGGGAGCGGTCGGCGCCGTACTCCGCGATCACCCGTTCGGTGAGGCCCGCGATCAGCGCCGGCTCGCCCTCGCCCCGGCGCTGATGGGCGGCGTCGTCGCCGTTCCAGCAGTTCAGGCGCAGGCCGCGCGCCAGATCCTGGGACGGGTAGACCACCAGGAAACCCTCGCGGTCGGCCAGCGCGTTGAGGTCGGTCATGTCCTTCATCGAGTTCAGCGTGAAACCCGTCATGCCGCAGCCGTGCACCGCGACCACCAGGGGCAGGGCGCGGCCGGGGGAGTGCGCGGGCGGAACGTGCACCTGGTAGCTCACCGCGCCCGCGTCCCCGTGGAAGACCGCGGTGCGGTCGTAGCCCTGCGGCTCGGGAGTCGCGTGCGCGGCGGCGACGCCGGTGAGTGCGACGGCGAGGGCGGCCGTGAAACCCGTTCGCGCCAAAGCGAATCGGACGGAGTGACGGTTCGTCATGCGGTTGCCTCCCTTTGCGCGGCCCTGCGGCGATCGCGCTCGATGGTCGTCATGGCGCCGGCGACGCCGAGCGCACAGGTCAAGCAGGACAGGGGAATCAGCCACCCCATGCTCGCGTGCAGGCCGAAGGCCGACGCGGTGATCTCGGCGGTGGCGGTGGCGCGGTCGGCGAAGTGCTCCGACAGCGCACCGGTCAGGACCGGGCCGAACGCGCCGCCGAGCAGATAGAACGCGCCGAAGTAGATCGCGACGGCCGAGGCGCGCCGGCGCGCCTCGACGATCTCCGAGACCGCGGGCAACGCGACCGGCTGCACCATGTTGATCAGGACCGACGCGAGCGACAGCAGCAGGACGAAGGCGACCGCGCTGCTCGGCGACAGGCCGAAGGCCGCCCACGCGAGCGGGCCCGCGACCGCCATGCCGACGGCGGCCACCGCGAGCCGGGCGGCCGACGAGCGCCGCCGTGCCCGGTCCGCGATCGGTCCCGCGATCAGCAGACCGGCCAGGCCCGCGACGCCCATCACGAGACCGGCGCCGGTCCCGGCCTCGGACAGACTCAGCCCGAAGTAGCGCTGCAGCAACGGAACCAGGAAGGTGGCCACCGAATAGGTGCTGATCTGCAGGCCGATTCCGGCCAGGATCAGCCACCACATGGTCGGGATGCGCAGCAGGTCCCGCAGCGCCCGGCCGCCTCGCTCGGCCGCGAGCTGCTGTGCGGTGGCGGGCGCGCGCTCGGGCATCGGGACGACGAGCAGCAGCGCGGCGACCACCAGCCCGGGGATCGCGGCGAAATAGAAAGGCGTGCGCCAGGAGTCGGACGCCTCGACCAGCGGGCCGGTGGTGAAGAACGCCAGCAGCAGGCCCAGCGGCAGCCCGAGCTGCAGCATCGCCGTTGCCTTGGAACGCTTGTCGACCGGGAACATGTCGAACACGGTGGCGTTGGCGGCCGGGGCGTACGACGCCTCCCCGACCCCGACTCCGAGCCGGAAGATCAGCAGCGCCGCGAAGCTCCACGCCCCGCCGCTGGCCGCGGTCAGCAGGCTCCACACCACGAGTCCGCCCGCCATGATCACCCGCCGCGACCGCCGATCGGCCATGCGCCCCAGCCAGATTCCCGCCAGCGCGTACACGACCGTGAACCCGCTCATCAGCACACCGAGCTGGGTGTCACTGAGTGCGAACTCGGCCTTGATGTCCTCGGCGACGATCGTCGGAAGGGCTCGGTCGTAGAAGTTCAACACGTTCGCCACCGCGAGCAACGCGACGAGTCGCCACGCGTAGGTGGGCACGCCGGCCGCCGCGCCCTCCGAGCTTCCGGTGGGTTCCTGCGGTGGAACGGTCCTGCTGGTCGCCATGGCGTCCTTCGTGCTGCTTGCGTGACTGCCGTCACTCTAACTATACAGCGCGTAACTATAAGTATACGGACTGTAACCGTCAAGGCTGCGGTGTCGAGACGAAGCGACCGCCTGATTCGAGGCCGGAAAAGGGCGAAGCCCCACCCGCCGGAGCGGATGGGGCTTCCTGAGAGTGGTTGCTACACGGTGGTTTTCGTGTCAGGCGCCGTCGATGGCCATGGAGGTCACCGTGCGCGCCGAGCAGCCGTCCGCCGCGGGCTGCCCCGCCAGGCGTTCGTCGAGCCACCGCAGGGCTGCGGACGTTCCGGTGATCGCGAGGCTGACGTGCTCACTCAGGAGGTCTCGCGTGTAGGTGATGGCCGCTCCCGCGTCACACCACCGCGCCACCATGCGGTCGGCCTCCGCGATGGCGACGATCTCGTCGTGCACGGCGTTGTACACGAACATCGGCGGGGTCTCCGCCGCCGGCTGGAACTCCCAGCTGTCGGCGGAGGTCCGAACCTGGTCCAGCACCTGGGAGAAGGGGATCGTCAGGTAGTTGTCCATGTTGAGCATGGCGTGCCTACCCAGGTTGGCCGTCACGCATGTGCTGTCCCCCGCGGCCAGCAGCGCCTGCCCCGAGGGCGTCAGGTGGTTGCCGAAAGCCGTTGCCACCCGAGGATCGGTGCGCATAACGCCCGGCAACAACGCGGGCAGGAATCCGGAGAACGGCCCACCGTTCAAGGACTTCAGGTAGTCACTCAGCTGCGCCCTACCCCCGCCCACGGCCGCACCGACCAGCCGCAGTTCAGGGGCGTAGCTCGGCTGGACCTGCGCGGCCCACCCCGCACCGAATCCCCCGCCGGAGTACCCCATCACCGCAACCGGCGTGTCAACCCCCGCCAGCCCGAGCGGCTCGAACCGCTCGGCCGCCCGCACACCGTCGAGCACGGCGTACCCCGGCTGGTTCGCGCTGAACAACGCCCCCTTGGGCCCCTCCCAGTCAGGCACGGAGACCGCGTGCCCGGTAGCCAGTATCTGCTCGATGGTCATGAGATCGAGACTGGAGTCGTACTGGTCCGGCGCCCCCTGCCGCAGCGCGACCGACGGCGCACACTGCGGCGCCGAGGCGTCCGTGGCGGCCTGGTAACTGATGAGCCCCTTGACTTCCCCACCCCGCGGCCGCAGCACCGTGGTGACGGTAGCCATAGGCTGCCCGTCGACGTCGGTAGATCGGTAAAGCAGTTGCCAAGCGTCCGCGTTCTGCGCCTGCCGCCCCATCGAGGCGACCTCAATGACCCGCGAGTTCAACACGGTGCCAGCTGCTTCCGAGTCCCACCCCGCTGGCGGGCTGTAGAACGCATCGAGCTGCGGCACAACAGGCGCGGCGTCTGCGCCCCCAACCGCCATAGGCGCGCCGACCACACACAACACGGCCGATGCGACGACCAAAGCCGCTTTCACCCGACGTCCAGCCGAAATTGCTGCGCCACAAGCCGATCCGCCCCGATGCGCCATCCGAACAACCCTCCCCGCCCGGGACCGCCGCCCGCGAATCCCCCCGAATGCCGCACGCTACCCCATCCCAATCGGTCATTTGTCTGGTTCGCAGAAGAAGGTCGTCCCACCCCCGGAAACGGGGAAAGCCCCAGCCGCTGAGCAACTGGGGCTTCCCGAGAACGGTTACTACACAGGCGATTTAGAAATCTCGGACGAGCCGGCCTGCCCTCTGAGCGCTTGGGATTGTTGGCCGACGCTGAATTGCGAAACGAGACTTGTCGATTTCTAAGCTGATCCCGGGGCGTTCGAAGCTGCTGGACGGCCTGGCCGACGCTCCTTTCAGCAGCCTGTCATGCCGATGAGGGGTTCGATCGCCGTCGTCTGGCGCTTTCTCGAATCGCGCTGACCGGAATCGGATAAAGCCGTGGCGACACCGGTCGGCACGAGCGGGGTACCGTCGAAGTTGCGGACGTCGAGGGGTGGATATGCCGTTGGTGTGGATGGTGATAGGCATCGTTGTATTCGCAGTGGTGCTGGACCGGTTGTTTGTGTTGGCCGAGGTGCGAGGCTGGGTCGCTCCTCGCGGAAAGTTCGGCGCCGGCGGGGTGGCGGGCCTCTTCGGAGAGATGCAAGCTCTGTTCGCTCCATCGAGCCAGCACACGCAGCAGGAGATTCGAAGCCGCGAACTGCGTGGTGAGCAGTTCGACAGCGGCGCTGATCCATTCGGAGTGGACGTTGCGAAAGGCACTGTGCGCCTGCCCCCTGCGACGCAGAACCGGGTGAAGCCGACCGAGCTTTGATCGGCCTTGCCGACGCCTCAGCCGATGCACGCTCATGCCGCTGATCGCTCGGGTGTCGGGGACCTGTCTTTTCCTGCTTCCTCATACCGGCCACACGTCCGTGGAGGAATACCGTCAATCGGCGGCATCCAGTTGATCGGCGCGGCGGCGCAGGCGGCAGCACCCCGAAACGGGCGAGGCCCCACCCGCCGGAGCGGATGGGGCCTCACGAGACCGTGTGCTACACAGACGATTTAGACGTCGTAGTAGAGCTCGAACTCGTACGGGTGCGGGCGCAGGTTGACCGGGGCGATCTCCTGGTTGCGCTTGATGTCGATCCAGGTCTCGATCAGGTCCTCGGTGAACACGCCGCCCTCGGTGAGGTACTCGTGATCTTCCTCGAGCTTGTCGATGACCGACGCCAGCGAGGTGGGGGCCTGCGGGATGTTCTTGGCCTCCTCGGGGGGAAGCTCGTAGAGGTCCTTGTCGACCGGAGCGAGGGGCTCGATCTTCTTCTTGATGCCGTCCAGGCCGGCCATCATCATGGCGGCGAAGGCCAGGTACGGGTTGCCCGAGGAGTCCGGCGCGCGGAACTCGATGCGCTTGGCCTTCGGGTTCGAGCCGGTGATCGGGATGCGAACCGCGGCCGAGCGGTTGCGCTGCGAGTACACCAGGTTGATGGGGGCCTCGTAGCCCGGCACCAGACGGTGGTACGAGTTGACGGTCGGGTTGGTGAACGCCAGCAGCGACGGGGCGTGGTGCAGGATGCCGCCGATGTAGTGACGCGCCAGATCCGACAGGCCCGCGTAGCCGGCCTCGTCGTGGAACAGCGGCTTGCCGTCCTTCCACAGCGACATGTGGGCGTGCATGCCCGAGCCGTTGTCGCCGAACAGCGGCTTCGGCATGAACGTGACGGACTTGCCTTCCTGCCACGCGGTGTTCTTCACGATGTACTTGAACAGCTGCAGGTCGTCAGCGGCGCCCAGCAGCGTGTTGAAGCGGTAGTTGATCTCGGCCTGACCGGCGGTGCCGACCTCGTGGTGGCCGCGCTCGAGCTCGAAGCCCGCGTTCTGCAGGTTGGTCGAGATCTTGTCGCGCAGGTCCACGTAGTGGTCGTACGGGGCGACCGGGAAGTAACCACCCTTGTTGCGGACCTTGTAACCACGGTTACGGGTGCCGTCGAGGTTGAATTCCTTGCCGGTGTTCCAGGAGCCGGACACCGAATCGATCTCGTAGAACGAGCCGTTCATGCCCGAGTCGTAGCGGATCGAGTCGAAGATGTAGAACTCGGCCTCGGCACCGATGTAGCAGGTGTCGGCGATGCCAGTCGACTTCAAGTACTCCTCGGCCTTACGCGCGATGTTGCGCGGGTCGCGGGAGTAGGCCTCGCGGGTGAACGGGTCGTGGACGAAGAAGTTCAGGTTGACAGTCTTCGCGGCACGGAACGGATCCAGCCGGGCGGTGCTGAAGTCGGGGAGCAGCAGCATGTCCGACTCGTCGATCGACTGGAAGCCGCGCACGGACGAGCCGTCGAACGCGAGACCCTCTTCAGCCAGATCGGCCGTGAAGGCCTTCGCCGGGATCGAGAAGTGCTGCTGCACACCGGGGAGGTCGGTGAAACGAATATCGACGTACTCGACCTCCTCCTCCTTGATGTACTTGATGACCTCGTCGGCCGTGCTGAACGCCACTTAGTACTCCTTACGGATCGGTTCCCAGCCAGTTCAACTGCATGGGTTCGTCGCGACCAGACGGTATGGACGCGGTGTTTCCCCGCAATCAAGGCTGTGTTTCGCCAGTGTTACACGTACAGCTGGGCGGGTGTTCGGCGGTCTCCCACGGGGTGGAATTCGCCTAGACCGACCGCCGTGTGGCGTTCGACCAGCACCGATATCCTGCCACCGACCTCGGTCGAAGCGCAGGTAAGGGCCCCAAAAGACAGGGGTCTTATCGTGTCGCGGCCGGTCGCCGTGAGAATCCTCACCGCACGCGCCTCGCCCCGGTTACTTTCCGGTCACGCCGGTGTACCCCTGTGTTTCGTAGCCTCGCACCGATCGCCGCGTCCCGCATCTCGGGGCGCCGCGCGCGTGACGTGTCTCGCTCGATGGGATGCGCGGGCACCGGGGGTGTTCGGCGGCCTGCGCGGGCCGAATAAGGTGGGGGCATGTCACGCATCACCGGCTCCTGGCTGTCCGGCCCGAACGGCGAACCCCGCGACGAGGCCCCCGGTGATTACCAGGGCAAGGACCTCGGTCTGCCCAAGTCCGGCGTGGGCGCGCTCGCCCCGATGGTCCGGCGCGTGCCCGCGTTCATCCTGGACTGGTTCATCGCCCTGGGCCTGACCGCCATCATCGTTCGCCCCAACGGCGACGCGCTGGTCGCGAAGTTCATCAGCAACTATCCCGATCAGGAGATCCCGTCGCGCTTCACGCTCATCGCGGGCGAGCTGGTGAACTACAACATCTTCGTCTGGTTCGGCATCGGCCTGCTAGGGGTGACGCTGTTCGGCTTCACGCCCGGCCAGTACTTCCTGCGCATCCGCGTGTCCCGCGTCGACGCCGACGCCCCGGTGGGTTTCGTCCGCGCGCTCGTGCGTCAGCTCATCCTGATTTTCGTGATCCCGGCCCTGTTCACCGATGCCAACGGCCGCGGCATGCACGACCGGGCCACGGGCACCGGCATGGTCTACAGTCGCTGAACCAGGCTGAGCCGCAGCTGAATTCCTTCGATCTTTTCCCTGACACCTGCTTGACCTGCGGGTCCATTCGGTGCTCGCAGATTAGAATTGCGGTGTTTGCGCCATAACTCCCGGTCGAGGCCGAAAAGTGGTGTTCAGGGGGACCTCTGTACGTAGCCAAGCGTTCACCGTGTGTTGTTTTGGGTCGGTATGGTGCAGGGCATCTGCCGTGGAGTGCTGCTCGAGCGCGCGCCACGGCAGATAGCTGTTGATGTGCTGATGGAGGATTCGATGGGCTCGACGAGCCATGAGGCTGCCGACCGGCGTGTCGCGCGCAGGTTCAGCAGGCGTTCCATCCTGGCGACAGCGGGACTACTCGGCGTGGCGACGGCCGCCGCCGCGGTGGGCACCGGCGTGCAGGCCGCCCCGGACAACGACGTGGCGCATACCGTGTTCGGCATCGACCCGCTGATCCGCACCGAGCGCCTGTACTCGGCCGCCCGCGGGCGCGACGTGGACGTGGTCGCCATCCTCCCGCCCGGCGTTCCGCACGAGGGCCTGCCGATGTCGTTGCTGCTGCACGGCTTGCACGGCAATGCCCGCAGTGCCGCCGTCGGCGGGCTCGCCGAGGTGCTCGCCGTCGCCGTCGCCGCGCGGCTGGTCCCGGCCTTCGGCTTCCTCGCCGTGGACGGCGGCGACAGCTACTGGCATCAGCGCAACGTGAACGACGACCCGATGCGCATGCTCACCGACGAGGTTCCGCACTGGCTGAGCGAGCGCCGTCTCGGTGGTCCGGTGGGCGAGCCGTTCGCGTGCACCGGCATCTCCATGGGTGGTTTCGGCTCGCTGCTGTACGGTCGCCGGCGCAACGAGCGGGGCCGCCCGGCCAACGCGATCGCCGCGATCTCACCGGGTCTGATCACCTCCTGGGACGAGATGAGCAAGCGCAACGCCTTCAGCAGCCACGAGGAGTGGACGGCGCTGGACCCGCTGCGCAACATCGACAAGCAGGGTCCGGCGCCGACCGGCGTCTGGGTGGGCGACCGCGACAAGTTCGTCGAGGGCTGCCGGCAGTTCATCGGCGCCGCACCGCTGGAGGTGGGCCGCATCAGCCCCGGCGGGCACACCGAGGAGTACTGGCGGACGATCACGCCCGAGGTGGTCGCCTTCCTCGGCAGGCACGTTCGCTGAATCGAGCCGGGTGACCGTGAGCCGCGTCGGCGACCGTGACTCGCGCCGAGTGAGCGGCCGCACCCTCGTACTGAGCGACCGTTAGGTCCGGTTCATCCGGAATTTCGGACCTTCCGGGCGTAGTCTGTCCGAGTACCAGGCCCAGCGTGCAGTGCCACCGACGGTAGTCCGGAGGGATCGCATGAGTACCTTCTCGCCAGGATTTCAGGGACGCCCGCGCCCGCAGGACGATCGCCTGCCGCCCGGCCAGTACCTGACCGAGGACTTCCCGGTCCTGTCGGCGGGCCCCACCCCGTCCGTCGATCTGGACCGCTGGCAGTTCTCCATCACCAACGAGACCGGCCGCCAATACAGTTGGAGCTGGCCGCAATTCATGTCGCTGGCCCAGCAGCGCCCGCACGTCGACATCCACTGCGTCACCCGCTGGTCCAAGCTCGACACCGTCTGGCAGGGCGTGAGCCTGGACACGCTGCTCGAAAACGTCGTCACCGACGCCGAATTCGCGTACATCACCAGCTACGGCGGCTACACCACCAACCTGCCGCTCGAGGATCTGACCGACGGCAAGGCGTGGATCGTGCACACCTTCGACGGCGCGGATCTGGACCCCGAGCACGGCGGCCCGGCCCGGCTGCTGGTCCCGCACCTGTACTTCTGGAAATCCGCGAAGTGGGTCAGGTCCATTCGCCTGCACGACTACGACGAGCCCGGCTTCTGGGAAACAGCCGGCTACCACAGCTACGGCGACCCCTGGCGCGAACAGCGCTACCGGGACGACTGATGCGCTGGCAGCCCGCCGAACTCATCGCCGACCGCCTCGAGACCGACACCGCGCGCACCCTGACCCTGCGGGTTCCGGGCTGGCCCGGGCATCTTCCGGGCCAGCACCTCGATATCCGGCTCACCGCGCCCGACGGCTACCGGGCCGAGCGCAGCTATTCGCTCGCCGCGCCGGCCCGCGGCGACGAGATCGAGGTGACCATTCAGCGCGTGCCCAACGGCGAGGTGTCCGGCTATCTCGTGGACATCTTCCCGGTCGGCGCGCTCGTCGAGGTCCGGGGACCGGTCGGCGGCTGGTTCGTCTGGGATCCCGAGACCGGGGGACCGGCGACGCTCATCGCGGGTGGCTCGGGCATCGTCCCGCTGGCGGCCATGCTGCGCGCCCGTCGAAACTCGCCGAACCCCAGTGCTTTTCGGCTGCTGCACTCCCTGCGCACCCCCGATGACCTCTACTACCGGGACGAGCTGACCCCGCTGCGCGAGCGCGCGCCCTTCGCCTCCGCCGACCAGGACCCCGGCGCCACGGAGGGGATCGAGCTGTTCCTGGCCTACACCCGCACCGCGCCGCCGGGCGATCCTCGGGTCCCGGCCCGGCTGACCGCCGCGGAGATCGCCGCGCACGCGCTGCCGCCCGCCCCGGACACCACCTGCTACGTCTGCGGCCCGACGCCGTTCGTCGAATTCGCCGCCACCGCACTGGTTTCCGCCGGGCACGATCCGGCCGCGATCAGAACCGAACGCTTCGGACCGACGGGGAGCTGACCATGTCCGCAGACGCGACCTCCGCACCCAGCCACCTCGACGGCAACGTCCTGGCCGGGCTGCTCGCCGAGATCTTCGCCGTCGACCCCGTCGCACACGGCTGCCGCTGCGGCGGCTGCGGCGCCGTCGAACCCCTGGCCCGGGCCCTGGTCTACCTGAACTGTCCCGGGACGGTGGCCCGCTGCTCCCATTGCTCGGCGGTGGTCCTGCGCCTGACCGTCACCCCCGCGGGCCGTTGGCTCGACCTCGGCGAGGGCGCGTCGCTGTGCCTGCCCGTACCAGAGGGGTAGGCGCGTCGAGGGCAGGCCGTTCCATGTTCCTGCCGGCCCGATTCTGCTTATGGGCAGCGGATCCGAGGCCCGCTACGCACCCCGACACCCCGGCCGAACCTGTCCGCACAGCCCGGCGGCACCCCTGCGGTCCAGGGGCGGCGCGACCGGCGGCCATTCGCCGCCGCTGCTCGACCCCGCGTGCCGGGACTTCGCGACGAAGAACTCGCGCGCCCGGGCGGAAGGTCAACCCAGCGTGCGCCCGAGGAAGTCGCGGATCAGCGCCGCGATCTCGGGACCGTGTGATTCCAGCGCGAAATGGCCCGCGTCCAGCAGGTGCACCTCCGCGTCGGGGAGATCGCGCAGGTAGGCGCGGGCGCCGTCGGCGCCGAATATCTCGTCGTTCGCACCCCAGGTGATCAGGGTCGGCGGCCGGTGCTCGGCGAAGTACTTCTGGAAGGCCGGGTAGCCGTCGAGGTTGAACTGGTAATCCCAGAACAGCTGGAGCTGGATCTCCTTGTTGCCCGGGCGATCCAGGTACGCCTGATCCAGAGTCCAGGTGTCGGGGCTGACGAGCGCCAGGCGGTCGGCCGGAACACCGTGTGTGTACTGCCATTCGGTGGCGGGACGCTCGAGCAGTTCGCGGACGGCGGACTCGTTGGCGGCGCGGTCCTTCGCGTGGGCGAACAGCACGTCCCAGAAGGGCGTGAAGCCTTCGAGATACGCGTTGCCGCTCTGGGAGATGAGCGCGGTGACCCGTTCGGGGTGGCGGGCGGCGATGCGCAGTCCGATCGGTGCGCCGTAGTCCTGGATGTACAGCGCGAACCGGTCGAGGCCGAGGGTGTCGAGCAGTTCCTCGGTGATCGCGGTCAGCGCGTCGAAGCTGTACTCGAACTCGTCGACCGCAGGCATGGCGGACTGCCCGAAGCCCAGGTGGTCGGGTGCGATCAGGTGGTAGGCGTCGCCGAGGTCGCGCAGCAGGTTGCGGAACATGGCCGAGCTGCTGGGGAATCCGTGCAGCAGCACGATGGTGGGATTCGCCGGGTCGCCGGCCTCCCGGTAGAAGATCTCGCGGCCCTGAATCTCGACGGTGTGGTGCTGCACGGTGGTCATGGTGTCGTCCTCCGGTCGGTGCCGGTCAGGTGTTCTAACCGGCTATCGATAGTTAGAAGGTTAGTCGAGCCGAAGGCATTCCCGATCTCGTGAATTTTTTTCCCGAGAATCGAAGGAGGCCAAGCGAATAGGTGCTGAGCACCGGTTTTGCGGTGCGAGACGGCGAAGCCCGCGCCCGGACGGGACGCGGGCGGAGGGGGTAGGGCCTCGGATCGGCCGGTTACCGGCACTCCGTTTCGGCTACCGGAACCGGGCGGTCGACTCCGTTTCGGAGTCGGGTTTCGCGCGCACGGGGATCGAGTTGTGCGGACAGCAAAAGGCCCGCGTCCGGATCCGGACGCGGGCCTCGTGGAAGTGTGGTGTCAGCGGCGGCGAATCGAGCGCTGCACGCCCTTCATCTTCGCCCCGCCCGGCAGCGGACCCTTCGGCAGCGCCGGTCCGCCGCGGGTGGCCAGCGCGGACAGCCGGCCCTCGATGATGTCGATGCGCTTGGCGTCGATGTTGCGCGGCAGCTTGGTCAGGTAGCGCTGCAGATCCTTGAGCGGAATCTGGTCGCCCTCGGTGCCGATGATCACGTCGTAGATCGGCGTGTCGCCGACCAGTCGCGCGACCTTCTTCTTCTCCTGCGCCAGCAGCGACTTCACCCGCGAGGGCGAGCCCTCGGCGACCAGCACCACGCCGGGTAGGCCGACCACGCGATGCACCGCGTCGAGCTGGGTGGTGGCCGCCACGCCCGGGGTCACCCGCCACTTGCCCTGCAGGTTGTCCAGGACCCACGCGGCCGCGCCCGCCTGCCCCTCGGCCTTGGCGTACACGTTCTTCTGCACCCGCCGCCCGAACAGGATGAACGCCGCGAGCGCGCCGAGAAGGATGCCGATCGGCAGCAGGAACCAGCCCAGGTCGAAGACCAGTCCGATCACCAGGAACAGCGCGGTGACGCCGACCAGCGCGCCGATCATCAGCGGCAGCAGCGCCTTGTCTTCCTTGCGCTGCATCTGGAACGCCTGCCACAGCTGCTGGCGACGCTCCTTCGACGCCTGTTTGCGCGCCGCCTTAGCCGCGGCCTTCGCTTCCTTCGACGGAGCGTTGCCGCCCTTACCTGCTGCCATGCCCCCCAGGATAGTGGCCCGGTATGCGCTGGTTCGCGACGGGATCCAGCGCGCCCCGCCCCATTGATCCGAATCCACCCCGACACCTCTCAAATCGACCCCAACCCCAATTGCCCGGTTCCGGGCGACAGGCCGGCCCCCGCACCCACGTCCTGCCGCCCCTCGATCGTCCCTTCGCGTGACGGCCCCCACCCTGCCCCGCTGCCACGGCTCACCTGTACTCCAGGGGCCGCAGTCGCCCGGGTCCTACGGCGTGTCGTCGGGTGTGCACGCCGTGTCGTAACGGCGAGCGCTCGAAGCGTGATTTCTCCAGCGCGCGAGTCACATTCGAGTCGAGGGGGAATCCGATCACACGCGAAACAACCTGCGAATCCACCACCGGATTCGGTTCGTTCAGGCTCGTGGATGTGGAGACCTCGGGCCTGCATCGCGCCCGGGATCGGGTGCTGTCGGTGGCGGCGCTGACATTGGCCGACGACGGTCGCATCGTGGAGGAGTTCCACACCCTGCTCGACCCGGGCTGCGACCCGGGGCCGGTGCGGATTCACGGGCTGACGCGCGAGAAGCTGCGGGGCGCACCACGATTCGAGGCGGTGCGGGCGCGCCTGGCGGAGCTGTTGCACGGGCGGGTCATGGTCGCGCACAACGCGACATTCGACCACGGGTTCCTGGCGGAGGAGTTCACCCGGGCGGGTGCGGTGCTCCCGGTCGAGCGACAGCTGTGCACCCTCGCCTTCGCTCGCCATATCTCCCCGCCCACCGAGAACTTCAAGCTGGGCACCCTCGCCGCCCACTACGGGGTACCGCAGCGCCGAGCGCACGATGCTCTCGACGACACCCGGGTCCTGGCCGGTGTGCTGCACGGTCTCATGGCCGACGCGGGCCGACTGGGTGTGGCGCTGCCCTTGATCCGCCCGCGCACCGGTGGCGCCGACCGCCCGAGCCGTTTCTCGATCGAGCGCACCGCCCGCAAGATTCCCTGCTCGTTCAGCTATCCCGGCCGGTTCGACAACCGCCTGATCCAGGGTATGAAGGTCGCGTTCACCGGCGATCGATCGCGCGGAGCTGCTCGCCCGCGCGGAGGCCGCGGGCCTGGACGTGACCACCGCGGTCAGTCGCCGCACCAGCTTGCTGGTGACCAACGATCCGAACGCCCGGAGCCGAAAGACCCGCGCCGCTGCCGAACACGGCACGCCGATGATCACCGAAGCCGAATTCCTCGCCCTGTTGGCCGACATCGGCCCGGGCCTGCCGAAGAGCGCGCCCGGCGATCCGGCTCCCACCCCGTCGCCGTCCCGGTCCGCACCGTCCCACACCGAGGAACCCCTGCCCGCCGCCGCGTCGGAATCGAGCCATACCGAGACAACCGAACCACCGCCGACGCCCGAATCCGCGGCACGTGCCACGAGGGCTCCCGACTCGGCGCCCCGCGGCCCGCTCACCGGGCGGCGCTTCCTCATCCTCGGGGGAACTCACACCCGGCGGGCGGACACCACCGCCCGCGTGGTCGAATGCGGGGGATCGGTCGCGGTCGACATCTCCGCGAGCGTCACCGACGTGCTCGTGTTGGCCGGGGCCGAACAGGACCCGCGGTACGAGCGGGTCCGGGCGTTGGGGTTGCCCGTGTGCGGGCCGGAAGTGCTGGGTGCGAGGCGAATGGACGAGAAGCGGGAACCCGCTGTGCCACAGTTGAATATGGGTGCACAGCTGACGCGGGGCCAGGTGATGGACCTGGCCGGTGGGCGACACGGGGCCACGTGGACGGTGCGGGCGGCCTGGAAGCAGGACGGGCGCTGGGAAGTGGACCTGGTCGCCTTTCTGCTCGATCAGGACGAGAAGGTCACGGGGGACGCGGATTTCGTGTTCTACAACCAGCCCGAGACCGCGGGCGCGGTGCTGACCGTGGACGCGCCGGGGGAGCAGTCGATCACCCTCACCGTCGACGACCTGCCCGACCACTGCCGCCGCGTGGTGTTCGCCGTCGCCCTCGACGACCCGGAGGCGCGGTTCGGGGCGGTCGGCGCGATCGAGATCGAGGTCAGCGGCGGGCCCGAAGCCGGTGTGCTGGCCCGCGCCACCCTGGACGCCGCCACCGAGGAACGCACCCTGCTGCTGGCCGAGATCTATCAGCGCGCCGACATCTGGCGGCTGCGCGCGGTCGGCCAGGGATATCCCGCCGGGCTGGGCGAATTGGCATCCGGATTCGGTGTCGTGGTCGAGGGGTAAGGTGCCTCGGCGGGGGTGGTTCCACTGCTCCTCGAATTCGGAATCGACTGTGGAAGAAGAAGAGTGAAGAAGTTTCTGACCTGGTTCGGCGTCATCGCCATCGTTGTCGCCGCGCTGCTGATGGGCACCAAGTCCGCGCAGGCCGAAGAGGTCTACTACAAGAACTGCGCCGCGGCCCGCGACGCGGGCGCCGCGCCGATCCTGCGCGGTGAGCCGGGCTACCGCTCCGCCCTCGATCGCGACGACGACGGAATCGCCTGCGAGCGTTAGTCACCCAACGTGTGAAGCCATGCCCTACCCGGTGTGCTGCGCGCGCATGGCATCGGCCAGCGGCGCGGGCATGGATTCGTGCCGGCTGTAGGCGCGGGTGAACGTCGCCGCGCCGTGGGCCAGCGAACGCAGGTCCACGGCGTAGCGCCGCAACTCCAGTTCCGGCACCTCACCGCGAATGGCGGTCCGGCCCGATCCGACCGGCTCGGTCCCGAGCACGCGCCCGCGCCGGCTCGACAGATCACCGAGCACCTGCCCGACGTACTCGTCCGAAACCACCACGCGCACTTCGGCCACCGGCTCGAGCAGCTCCAGCCGCGCCGCGGCCGCCGCTTCGCGCAGCGCCAATCCGCCCGCCGTCTGGAACGCGGCGTCGGAGGAATCCACCGAGTGCGCCTTCCCCTCGAACAGCGTCACCCGGACGTCGACGAGCGGGTACCCCGCGCTGATTCCCCGCGCGGCCTGCGCCCGCACCCCTTTCTCCACCGACGGAATGAATTGGCGCGGTACGACTCCGCCCACGACCTTGTCCACGAATTCGATGCCGGACCCGTTGGGCAGCGGCGCGACCTCGATCTCGCAGATCGCGTACTGGCCGTGCCCGCCGGACTGTTTCACGTGCCGCCCGCGCCCGACGGCGGTGGTGGCGAACGTCTCGCGCAGCGCCACCAGATGATCGGTGACATCGACCTGCACCCCGAACCGCGCCCGCAGGCGCTCGAGCGCCACGTCCCGGTGCGCCTCGCCCAGGCACCACAGCACGAGCTGGCGGGTATCGGGGTTCTGCTCCAGCCGCACGGTGGGATCCTCGGCGACGAGCCGGGCCAGCCCGAGCGAGAGTTTGTCCTCGTCCGCCTTGCCGTGCGCGCGAATCGCGACCGGCAGCAACGGATCCGGCATCGGCCATGGTTCGATGAGCAGCGGAGAGTGCTTGGCGGACAACGTATCCCCGGTCTCGGCCCGGGACAGCTTGGTGACGCACACGATGTCGCCGGCGATGGCGTGCCCGAGCGGGCGCTGCTGTTTGCCGAACGGTGCCGACACCGCCCCGATCCGCTCGTCGGAATCGTGATCGAGGGTCCCCGGCCCGCCCGCGCGATGTCCGCACAGGTGCACGGTGTCATCGGCCCGCAGCGTCCCGGAGAACACCCGCACCACCGACATGCGCCCGACGTACGGGTCCGACGCGGTGCGGATGATCTCCGCGGCCAACGGCGCGTCGGGATCGCACACCAGCGCCGCGGATCGCCCGTTGGCTCCGACGGCCGACAGCGGATGCTCTGCGGGCGTGGGGAATCCGCGCGTGATGAGATCGAGGATCTCGACCGTCCCCAACCCCTGCCGCGCACCCTCGGGCGGCGGCGCCGCGATCAGCACCGGATGAAAACTGCCCCGCGCGACCGCCTTCTCCAGATCGGTCACCAGCGTCTCGAGGTCGATCTCCTCGCCGCCGATGTACCGGTCCATCAGGGTCTCGTCCTCGCTCGCGGCGATGATTCCCTCGATGAGCCGATCCCGCGCCGCCGCCATGAGCGCGAGTTGTTCGTCCGAAGCCGGTGTCTCGGTGTGCGATCCGGCTGAATAGTCGTACACGTGCTGGGTCAGCAGATCGATCAGGCCAATCACCGGCCGATGCCCGTCCGCGCCCCTGTCTCCGTACACCGGAAGATGCAGCGGCAGAATACTTTCGGAGATCCCGCCGCCCAGGATGTCCCGGCAGGTCTCGGTCATCTCCTCGAAATCGGCTCGCGCGGTATCCAAATGGGTGAGCACGATCGCGCGCGGCATCTCCACCCCCGCGCATTCCTCCCACAGCGCCAGCGTCGGACCGCTCACGCCCTCCACCCCGGCGGCCGCCGAGAGCACGAAAAGGGCCGCGTCCGCTCCGCGCAGACCGGCCCTGAGTTCTCCCACGAAATCCGCGTAGCCGGGGGTGTCCAGGAGATTGATCTTTCTCCCGTCCCACGCCATGGGCACCACCGACAATTGCACGGAGCGATGTTGTCGCTGCTCGATGTCGTCGTAGTCCGAGACCGAGGTGCCGTCCTCGACCCGCCCGGCCCGCACCACCGCCCCCGTGGCGACCGCCAGGGCTTCGACCAGCGTGGTCTTGCCCGAGCCGCTGTGCCCGACGAGTGCGACATTGCGTATCTCGTCCGGCCGTTGTGCCGTCACCGATTTTCCATTGGCGCCTGCCGACGCCGTTGTTCGCTCGACCATATGGCTCGCTCCGGGGTCGAAGTGCGGTACTTCGAGCTTCCCACCGCCGGGGCGGTCCCGTCCACGAATCGGACGATTACCCCGATCAACTCACCGCCGGTCGCCGACGGAACGACGGTGATACCCGAGTCCGGCCCGAATGCGCGGAGAGGCGGCTAGGAGCCGTAGCGCGCGAGCACGCTGGTGGCCTCCTGCGAGGCGGTGCCCTCGTCGGCCAGATGCGCCATCTCCGGCGCGATCTCACGCCCGTGATGCCGCATGGCCTGCGCGTAGAGCCGCCCGGCGCGGTACGACGAACGCACCAGCGGCCCGGCCATCACGCCCGCGAAGCCCATGGCGTTGGCCGCGTCGGAATGCTCGACGAACTCCTCCGGCTTGACCCACCGATCGACCGGATGATGCCGCGGCGAGGGCCGCAGGTACTGGGTGATGGTGAGGATGTCGCAGCCGGCCTCGTGCAGGTCGGCCATGGCCCGGGTGACCTCGTCGGGCGTCTCGCCCATGCCGAGAATCAGATTCGACTTGGTGACCAGGCCGGCCTCGCGCGCCGCGGTGATCACCGCGAGCGAGCGTTCGTACCGGAAGGCCGGGCGGATGCGCTTGAAGATGCGCGGCACCGTCTCGAGGTTGTGCGCGAGCACCTCGGGCCGGGTGGCGAACACCTCGGCGAGCTGATCGGGCTCGGCGTTGAAGTCGGGGATGAGCAGCTCGACGCCGGTGCTCGGGTTGAGTTGCTTGATGGCGCGCACGGTTTCCGCGTACAGCCACGCGCCGCCATCGTCGAGATCATCGCGCGCGACGCCGGTGATGGTGGAGTAGCGCAGCCCCATGGCCTGCACGCTCTCGGCCACCCGGCGCGGTTCGTCGCGATCGAGGGCGGCGGGCTTGCCGGTGTCGATCTGGCAGAAATCGCAGCGCCGCGTGCACTGTTCGCCGCCGATCAGGAAGGTGGCCTCGCGGTCTTCCCAGCACTCGAAGATGTTGGGGCAGCCCGCTTCCTCGCAGACCGTGTGCAGCCCTTCGCGTTTCACCAGGCCCTTGAGCTCGGTGTACTCCGGGCCCATGGTGGCCTTGGTGCGAATCCACTTCGGTTTGCGCTCGATCGGGGTCTCGGCGTTGCGCGCTTCGATGCGGAGCAGCTTGCGCCCGCCCGCGGTGGGGGAGGTCGCGGCGGCGGATCCCGGACGCGGCGCAGACGGTTCCGGCGCGGACGGGGTGTTCGATGTCGGGGTATCGACGGAGGTCACCCTTGTCACCCTACGCTCGCGATCATTTCGCTTCGGCAGGCCCTGGGGCGGCCGGGCGGTCCAGGGTGTGCTCGGTAACGGGCAAATCGCCGTCCAGCGCCCGCGCGATGGCGTCGGCGACCAGCGGCCGCACCTCCGCGACGGTGACCTCGCGGCCCAGTTCCCGGCTCAGGGTGGTGACGCCGGCGTCGCGAATCCCGCACGGCACGATGGCCTGGAATCCGTCGAGGGCGGAGTTGCAGTTGAGCGAGACCCCGTGCAGGGTGACCCCGCGCTGCACGCGCACTCCGATCGCGGCCACCTTGCGCTCGGGCAGGAAGTCCGAGCCGGGCAGCCAGACGCCCGAACGTCCTTCCACCCGACCGGTTTCCAGTCCGAGCCCGGCGCACACGGTGATCAACGCCTCTTCGAGCCTGCGCACGTACTTGACCACGTCGACCGGCTCGGCGAGTCGAATGATGGGGTAGCCCACCAGTTGCCCGGGCCCGTGCCAGGTGATCTTGCCGCCGCGATCGACCTCGATGACCGGGCTGCCGTCCACGGGCAGATCGGCGGCCTCGGTGCGACGCCCGGCGGTGAAGACGAAGGGATGCTCGAGCAGTAGCAGCCGGTCCTGGCCGCGGCCCTCGGCGCGTTCGCCGGCGATGGCGCGCTGTATGTCCCAGGCTTTCGTGTACTCGATCAGGCCCAGATCCTCGACCAGCAGGGGTGTGCTGTCGAAGCGGGCCGAGGCGCCGCGTACCGGTGCGGTGGGCACCGGTGCGGTAGCCGTCGTGCTGTCGCTCACGAGAGCGACGTTACGCCATCGTCGAGCAGCAATTGCATCAGCGTCAGGTCCATCCACCGGCCGAACTTGTGGCCCACCTCGGGCATCTGCCCGACGATCCGGAACCCGAACTTCTCGTGCAGGGCGACCGAGGTGAGGTTGGAGGATTCGATGACCGCGATCATCGCGTGCACGCCACCGCGATCGGCCCGGACCAGCAGTTCGGTCATCAGGGCCTTGGCCACCCCGCGCCGGTGGAATCGATCGGCCACGTAGACCGAGTTCTCGACCGAGTACCGGTACCCCGACTTCGGCCGGAACTGGCCGTAGCTGGCATATCCGGCGACCGCGCCGTCGATCTCGGCGACCAGGATCGGGCACTCCGCCGCCGTCCGGGCCGCGAACCAGGCTTCCCGTTCCGCCAGATCGGCGAGTTCGGTATCCCAGATGGCGGTGGTTTCGGCGATCGCGGTGTTGTGGATCGCCAGGATCTCCGGAAGATCACTCACGCGGGCGTCGCGCACCAGCAGCTCGGCGGGCGCGAGCACGAACGGTTCACTGCTCACCGGGCCAACGGTAGCGATGCTCCCGCTGTGATCCGCGCCTCGGTGCCGGTCACTTGTCCATGCACGCCATGAGGCCCCCCGGGTCGATGATGTGCAGTGTGCAGCGAACAGGATCCTCGACCTGGTCGACCATGTTTCCGGCGACTACGAGACCTACCGCGACGATGAATTCGGCAATGATTGTCTTGATCATGATGTGACCCCAGCATTTCTTCGCTGGCCCGCATCCGGTACGAGCCAGACAGGGGGTTACTCGGCAATCGGGATCGCCGATTCTCTCTGCTGCCCCACCGTTGTCAGTGGTCAGGGCCGATCACTACAAGATCAAGCATGACATACCGGGGCCGCGCCGAACACCCTTTCGCTAATTGCGTTCGCGCGATGATTTATTCAGTCCCGGCCGCCGGTGACGGCATTCAACGCGGCGCCGATCGTCGGATGCCGGAATTGATATCCCGCCGCTTCGAGCACGGTGGGAATGGCCCTGGGCCCGTGCAGGATTCCCTCGTCGGCGAATTCCCCGACGGCCAGGCGCAACGCGAACGCGGGTACCGGCAGGGGAGTGGGACGATGCAGCGCGCGCCCCACCGCGCGGGTGAATTCGGCGTTGGTGACCGGGGCGGGACCCACCATATTCACGGGGCCGGATACCGATTCATCGCCGAGCGCGAACAGGATCGCGCCGATTTCGTCGTCGAGCGAGATCCACGGAACGTATTGCCGCCCATTGCCGAGACGGCCGCCCAGCCCCAGAAAGTAGAGCGGATACAGCATTCCGAGCATGCCGCCGTGCCGGGCCAGCACGACCGCGCTGCGCAGGCGTACCACCCGGGTTCCGGCGGCCGCGGCCGGTGCGGTGGCCGCCTCCCAGTCACGGCACAGCCCGGCCAGGAATCCGGTTCCCGCGGGAGAGGTTTCGGTCATGACCCGGTCGCCCGAGCCGCCGCCGTAGTAGTGCACGCCGCTGGCGTTGACCAGCGTCGGCACGCCCGCGGCGGCGACCGCGGAGGAGAGTACGTCGGTGGGCACGATGCGGCTGTCGCGCAGCTCCTGTTTGTAGCCGCCGTTCCAGCGCCGCGCCCCGATGCCGGCGCCGCAGAGATTCACCACGGCGTCGGCCCCGCGTAGCGCCTTGGCGTCGAGTTCGCCGCGCGCCGGGTCCCAGCGATATTCATCGCGGGCATGGGCGGGACGGCGCACGAGGCGGGTCACCTCGTGCCCGTCGCGGCGCAGTGCCGCGACGAGCGCCGTCCCGATCAATCCGGAGGACCCGGCGACCACGACCTTCATGCCGATAGCGCCCTACAGCCCGAGGTCGCCCTCGAAAGCCGCCTCTTCCAGCCGGTGCCGGATGGTGGTGAGGAAGCGGCCCGCGTCGGCGCCGTCGATCAGGCGGTGATCGTAGGTCAGGGGCAGGTAGGCCATCGAGCGAATGCCGATGAACTCGCTGCCGCTGTCGGTGATCACCATGGGGCGCTTGACGATTGCGCCGGTACCGAGCATCGCCGCCTGCTGCGGCATCAGGATCGGGGTGTCGAACAGCGCGCCCTGGGACCCGATGTTCGTGATCGTGAAGGTGCCGCCGGACAGCTCGTCGGGCTTGAGCCCGCCGTTGCGCGCGCGGTTGGCGATATCCGCGATGGCCCGCGCCAGCCCCGCGAGGGACAGGTCGTTGGCGTTGTGGATGACCGGCGAGAGCAGGCCCTGCTCGGTGTCGACCGCGATGCCCAGGTTGACCACCGAGTGGTAGGTGATCTCCTTGGTCTCGTCGTTGTACGAGGCGTTGACGTTCGGGTGCACGCCGAGCGCCTCGATAGCGGCCTTGGCGAAGAACGGCAGGAAGGTGATGTTCACACCCTCGCGCGCCTTGAACGCCTCCTTGGCCTTGTTCCGCAGTGCGGCGACCTTGGTGAGGTCGGCCTCGTGCACCTGGGTGAGCTGCGCCGTGGTCCGCAGGGACTCGAGCGTCTTGGTCGCGGTGATCTGCCGGATGCGGTTGGCCTTCTGCACGGTGCCGGGCAGGTTGGCCAGGTTGCGATCGGGGGTCTTGGCTGCCGCGGGAGCGGCGGCCGGTGCGGCGGCGGGCGCGGCCGGAGCCGGAGCCTTCTTCGCCTCCGCGGCGGCCAGCACATCCTGCTTGCGGATGCGACCGCCGACGCCGGAGCCCTTGAGGGTGGCCAGGTCGACGCCGTTCTCGGCGGCGAGCTTGCGCACCAGCGGGGTCACGTACGGACCGCCGTTGGAGGAGGGCTCGTCGGCCGGGGTGGCGGCGGCGGGGACCGGGGCGGGCTTCGCCGCCGGGGCGGGCGCCGGAGCCGGAGCGGGCGCCGGAGCCGGAGCCGGCGCGGGAGCCGGAGCGGCGGCCGCGGGGGCCGGCGCCGGTTCGGGCTTGGGCTCGGGAGCCGGGGCCGGGGCGGGAGCCGGTGCGGGCGCGGAAGCCGGTGCGCCGCTTCCGATTACGCCGAGCTGACCGCCGACGGCGATGACGTCGTCCTCCTGCGCGGAGATCTCGAGCAGCGTGCCCGCGACCGGCGAGGGGATCTCGGTGTCGACCTTGTCGGTGGAGACCTCGAGCAGCGGCTCGTCGATCGCCACGGTGTCGCCGACCTGCTTGAGCCAGCGGGTGACGGTGCCCTCGGTGACGGATTCGCCGAGTTCGGGCATCTTCACGGGGGTGCCGGATCCGGCGGCGGCGGCGGCCGGCGCGGGCTCGGCGGCGGGCGCCGGGGCGGCGGCCTCGGGCTGCGGGGCGGGTGCGGGGGCTGCCGGCTCGGGGGCCGGGGCAGGAGCTTCGGCGGGGGCAGCGGCGGGAGCCGGAGCCTCTCCGGCCTCACCGATCAGGCCGAGTTCGCCGCCGACCTCGACCACGTCGTCTTCCTGGGCGGAGATCTTGACCAGCACGCCCGCGGTGGGAGACGGGATTTCGGTGTCGACCTTGTCGGTGGAGACTTCGAGC
The DNA here is from genome assembly GCF_053645575.1 of Nocardia sp. NPDC055321. Taxonomy (NCBI): domain Bacteria; kingdom Bacillati; phylum Actinomycetota; class Actinomycetes; order Mycobacteriales; family Nocardiaceae; genus Nocardia; species Nocardia sp. NPDC055321. The sequence goes on along the minus strand of NZ_JBSHMS010000003.1, from coordinate 27,313 downwards.
AACGGCTCGTCGACCTCGACCGTGTCTCCTTCCTGCTTCAGCCACCTGGTCACAGTGCCCTCGGTGACGCTCTCACCAAGAGCTGGCATCTGGACGGAGAAGGCCATGTCCGTTGACTCCTCTGACTGCTCGTCGGGTTAAACAGTTATCTCCGGCGGGCCGTCCGGACGCGGGTCGCGGCGGAAGCCCGTATGGCAGCCGACCATTCGGCTGCCCCGTAGATCATTAGGTTGTTGTTCCGGTTCCCCATCCTTGCACTCGTTCGGGTGCGGCGTGTCACAGGGCGGCCGTTCAGCGGACCTGTCAGGGTCCGAAAACCGGCTGTGAGCACGAAGAGGATGGGTTCGCCGTATGGGTCACACCCGTTGCCCGACCCTTGCGATGGTTCGCTCCAGGTTTGCCCTACGGGCAGGCCCGGGCGGCGGGCGCGGGTGTCGCCGGCCTCGGCAATCGAGGCCCGACATGGGGTAAATGTCCGGATATGCGGGGCCGCGTACAACGGCCCCGCGATACGGCCAGCTACTCCGCGGCGATGCTTTCGAGGGTCGCGATCAGGGTGCGAACCGGTACGCCCGTACCACCCTTGCCGATGTAGCCGAACGGCCCGCCGGTGTTGTACGCCGGGCCCGCGACGTCGAGATGCGCCCACTGCACGCCCTCGGGCACGAACTCCTTGAGGAACAGCGCCGCCGAGAGCATGCCGCCCCAGCGATGCGGCGCCACGTTGGCCAGATCGGCGACGCGGGAGTTGAGGTCACCCCGAAGCTCGGCGGGAAGGGGCATGGCCCAGCCGTTTTCGCCGACGCCCCGGGAGATCGCGGCGACCCGGTCGCGGAACTCGTCGGTGCCCATGACGCCCGGGGTGCGGGTGCCCAGGGCCACCATCTGCGCGCCGGTCAGCGTCGCGACGTCGATGATGTAGTCCGGCTCGTCCTCGCTCGCGCGCACGATGGCGTCCGCCAGGATCAGCCGGCCCTCGGCGTCGGTGTTGATGACCTCGACGGTGGTGCCGCCGTACTGCACCAGCACGTCGCCCGGTCGCTGCGCGGTAGCCGACGGCATGTTCTCGGCCATGGGCACGGTCGCGGTGACGGTCAGCGGCAGGCTCAGCCGGGCCGCCAGCAGCACGGTCGCGATGACCGCCGCCGCACCGCCCATGTCCGAGGTCATGTTCTCCATGCCCTGGGCGGGCTTGATGGAGATGCCGCCGGTGTCGAAGGTGATGCCCTTGCCGATCAGCGCGACCTTCGGGTCACCGCCCGCGTAGGTGATGCGCACCAGGCGCGGCGGGCGGGACGAGCCCTTGCCGACCCCGATGATGCCGCCGTAGCCCTTGTCCGCGAGTTCCTTCTCGTCCAGGACCTCGACCTGCAGTCCGGCGGCCTTGGCCAACTCGGCTGCGCGGTTGGCGAATTCGGCGGGGAACAGATCGCTCGGCGGGGTGTTCACGAAATCCCGTGCGGTGGCGACGGCTTCGGCCACCGACCGGGCGCGGAACAGCGCTTCTTCGCCGAAACCGGTGTCCGGGACCAGGAATTCGACGCGCTGGATCGGCTGATCGCCGGCCTTGGGCGCGGACTTGCCGGACTTGAAGGCCGAGAACTGGTATGCGCCCAGGTAGAAGCCCTCGGCGGCGGCGCCGATGTCCAGGCCCGAGAGCGTGGTGACGGCGGTGCCGACGCCGGTCAGCGCGCGCCCGGCCGCGCCCGCGGACTTGCGGATCTGTTCGGCGTCGATCTTGTCGGCCGCCCCGAGCCCGACCGCGAGCACACTGTCCACCGTCAGGCCGGCGGGTGCGGGAACGCGAGTGAGCTCCTCCGCCTTGCCCTTCGCGCCGACCGCCCGCAGTGCGGTCAGCAGCGCCGCCCGGGTGTCCGCATCCAGCACATCACCGAACGCGTCCGCCGGGGCGATCGCGGGCCCGTCATCGGAGGAGGTGAGTCCGACGACGAGTACATCGGCCTCGCCGATGCTCTCGGTACGTGCCAGTTCCGGTCCGAGCGAACGATCTGCAACAGCTGTCATGCCGCCCACGTTAGCGCGCGTGCGCGACGCTCACCCGTCCGGCGCGCCTCGGCTCCCGACGGCGATGCGGGGGTCGCGGCAGGTCGTCCGATCCGGGCCCCGGGCCTGGTACTTCGGCTCGAGCTGATCGGGAATCGCGCCGGAAATCGGTTTGCGCCCGGCCGCGCGATGCGTCACGGTTGGCACGAATGAACGAGAAAGAGATCACACGACTGTCCAAGCGGATGTCGAACTGGCTGCGCCACCACCCCGAGGCCATCGGCCTGACCCCGGATTCGGCGGGCTGGGTGCCGGTGGCGGCGTTCCTGCGGCAGGCGGCCGCGCACGGGAAGGGTTTCACCCGCGCCCAGCTCGACGCCGTGGTGGAACAGAACAACAAGAAACGCTTCGAGTTCGACGAGTCGGGACTGAGAATTCGGGCCCGGCAGGGACATTCGATTCCCGTCGAGCTGGGGTACGAGCCCGCCGAACCGCCGCCGGTGCTCTACCACGGGACCGGCGAGCGCAGTGTCGGGCTGATCCTGACGCAGGGCCTGCGGCCCATGAACCGCCACGATGTGCACCTGTCCCTGGATCTGGACACCGCGCGTCAGGTCGGCGGCAGGCACGGCAGGCCCGCGATTCTGCGGGTGGACACCGTCGCCATGCGACGGGACGGGCACGAGTTCTTCGTCACCGGAAACGGTGTGTGGCTGGTGGATTCGGTTCCGCCGCAGTACCTCACGCTGGACTGAGCCGCTGTGCCGCACCGGGCGACCCCGGCCCGCGCTGTGCGATCCGATGCCGTGCGGATGGCCGACGCCCCGCCGCCCGTGGGCAGACGGAGGGCGGAGCGCCGACCGGCGACCCGGAGCGTCGGCAGGATTCGGCCCCGGGGTCAGGTATCAACGGTTGTGCGTGGCGATGATTCCCGCCACCAGATAACCCCGTGCGACCAATGACGCGCTAACCGAATTCCAATGGCGGCCCGCCGCCGGCCCGGATCGGGAAAATGCCACGTCAACAGGGATCGACACCGGATTGACGGTGTTCCCGGCTCCCGCGCGGGTTCGGGCAAATACCCTGGAAAAGACACCGCCGTCGGGCATTCCACGCGGTCTCCCGCCGCCACGCCCGCCCCGGATCGCACAGGAGGACTCCAGTGGCGAAGGCGAAATTCCAGCGCACCAAGCCCCATGTCAATGTCGGCACCATCGGCCATATCGATCATGGCAAGACCACCCTGACCGCCGCCATCACCCAGGTCCTCCACCATCAGAACCCGGCCATGAATCCCTTCACGCCCTTCGACGCCATCGACAAGGCCCCGGAGGAGCGTCAGCGCGGCATCACCATCTCGATCGCGCACGTCGAATATCAGACGGCGGCAAGGCATTACGCGCACGTCGACTGTCCCGGGCACGCGGATTACGTGAAGAACATGATCACCGGCGCGGCGCAGATGGACGGCGCGATCCTGGTGGTCGCCGCGACCGACGGCCCGATGCCCCAGACCAAGGAGCACGTCATCCTGGCTCGCCAGGTCGGCGTGCCGAAAATGGTGGTGGCTCTCAACAAATGCGACATGGTCGAGGACGACGAGATCCTGGAGCTGGTCGAGCTGGAAGTCTCGGAACTGCTGAGCGAGTACAACTTCGACGGTGACAACACCCCGGTGGTGCGCGTCTCGGCCTATCAGGCGCTGATGGAGCCCTCCGGCCCCTGGGGCGCGGCCATCGTGAATCTGCTCGAAGCGGTGGACGACTGGATCGAGACGCCCGAGCGCGAGGTGGACAAGTCCTTCCTCATGCCGATCGAGGACGTCTTCACCATCACCGGGCGCGGCACCGTGGTCACCGGCCGGATCGAGCGGGGCATTCTCAAGGTCAACGCCGAGGTCGAGATCGTCGGAATTCGCCCCAGGACAACGCGAACCACGGTGACGGGTATCGAGATGTTCCGCAAACTGCTGGACGAGGGTCAGGCGGGGGAGAACGTCGGCCTGCTGCTGCGCGGAATCCGCCGCGAGGACGTGGAGCGCGGCCAGTGCGTCATCAAACCCGGTTCGGTGACCCCGCACACCGAGTTCGAAGGTCAGGCGTACATCCTGTCCAAGGAGGAGGGCGGCAGGCATACGCCCTTCTTCGACAACTACCGCCCGCAATTCTATTTCCGCACAACCGATGTGACGGGTGTGGTGACCCTGCCAGAGGAGGTGGAGATGGTGCTCCCGGGCGACAACGTCACGATGTCGGTGGTGCTGATCCAGCCGATCGCGATGGAGGTCGGACTCAAGTTCGCCATCCGCGAGGGCGGTCGCACCGTGGGCGCGGGCCAGATCACCAGGATCATCAAGTAGCCGTCCCGCGCGACCGGGCGGCCCACCGCGGTGGACCGCCCGGATCACTCAGTTGTAGACCGCGCCGAACGACGGAATCGAGATGGTGCCCTTCTGGTACTGGAAGCCATCGGGATTGGCGTCGCTCACCGGCACCGGCCAGCGGTGCCAGAGGCTGCCGTACACCGCCGCGACGATCAGGCCGGGGCCGGGATCGAGGACCGCGGTGCGAATGGTGGTGTCCACCGGCACATCCTGGTGTTCGGTCAGGACGGTGGTGCCGCTGCGGCCGTTGGACAGGTTGAACCACATCACCTCGAGCTTGGCTCCGCCCTGATTCGGCGAGATCGTGCCCGGCCCGCCGAAGAAACCGACCCGGAAGCCGTCCAGCCCGAGCGCAATTCCGGAGCCGTAGGCGCCCGGCCCGGCGCCGCGCCCGATATCGGATTCGGCCGGAATCTGGAAGGGCTGTGCGGGTAGCGCCACCTCGGTGACACGCTGCCCGGACGCGATCAGATCCCGTACCGCCTGTTCGGCGGCGGGATTCCCGGCGGCCGCGACCTGTAGTCGCGATACGGCGACGGTCCAATCCAGTGCCGGCTCGGCGGTGGTGACACCGCTGTTGAATCCGGCGAATGCCGCCGCTACCAGCAGCGTTGCGACGAGACGACCGGTGAAGCGGGTACGACGCATGTTCGGATCCTCTCGGATTGTCCTGTACCGCATACCTATCGGTCCCATCCAAACACCGGGTTCGTGATCGGCCGCCGAGGACTCGCCGGGGAAACGCGCGGGGTGTCCGGAGCCACCGTGATCGAATCCGTGTCGTACGCCCCCGAAAACGGCCCGGCTGTCTAGGCTGAGCCGACCGTCGTGACGGTCGCGGGTGATGAAGGGTGTCGAGTTGGTGGAGTTGCGTGGCGATGTGGTGCCCGAGGATCGGGCGCAGTCGGCGGCGGGCGCCGCGAGCCGCGGGCTGGGCTGGGAATGGCCGCAGGGGAGAGCCACCCGCGCCCTGCAGTTCGACCGGACCCAGCGGGTGTGGGAGAACAGCGTGGTCCCGGGCCGCGTCCGCCCCTACGTGGTCGCCATGTTCAATCTCAAGGGCGGGGTGGGCAAGACCACCACCACCGCGGCCCTGGCCGAGATACTGTCCGCGGAATTCGGCAAACGGGTTCTGCTGATCGACCTGGACCCGCAGCGCAATCTGACCACCATGATGATCGGCGAATCGGCGGCGGCGGAACTGGATTCGAACGACAGCACGCTGGCCGCGATCTTCGCCGACGCCTGCGCCCGGTCGCGCCCGCGCGGGGCGGGCGCCCTCATTCAGCGGGGGGTCTCGCCGCTGGAGGTCGTGGCGACGGTGGATCTGCTGGCCTCGTCACCGAAACTGATCGGCCTGGGGGATTTCATGGGCCGCCTGGCCGGCGTGGACCCGACCCGGATTCTGGCCGAGTCGTTGCGCGGTGTGCTCACCGACTACGACTTCGTGCTCGTGGACTGCCCGCCCAACCTCGGCCCCATCACCCAGAACGGCCTGCGCATCGCCGACGGCTACGTGATCCCCACCATCCCGGATTTCATGTCCACGTACGGTATTCCGCCGGTGCAGGCGCATATCCGGCAGCTGGCCGGACAGTGGTCGGCGCCCATCGAGGAACTAGGCGTGGTGATCACCAAGTACCGCGCGTCCTCCGCCGTCCACCGCCGGGTGCTCGATCAACTGCGGGAGAACCGCACGCTGCCAAGGCTTTTCCCGACCCGGATCCCGGAGTCGAATCAGATCGCGGCGGCCGCGGAGTTCGCCGACTTCGGCAGTCTGCGCCAGAAGTACGGCGCGGGCGGGCAATTCCTGGCGCTGCGCGAGCTGACCGCGGATTTCCAGGCCACGACGCGGATCAAACTCGCCTGGGGGAGATGAGCGCCGCGACGCCCGAAGCGGTTGCGGCCCAACGCTCGACACTGTCGACGGGGGTACTCTCTCCACGTAGAGCGGCCGGCCGCGGCTCAGCGCCGCAGGGCCGCCCGCAGCTTGAAGAAAGCCGTGGTCAGGTCCGAACGGACCTGACCACGGCGTCCCCGGGCCTCCAGTCTGCGATCACCGGAGACCCGGCCCTGATACTTCTGCAGTGCACCGCGCACGCCGCGCATCCGGCGTGCCATGTTGTTCTCGAAAGTCATACCCCGGACATTCCCGCGGTGCGGGCGGGCAAACGAACCACTCGCCGATTCGCCGCCCGGGGAACGATGTTCGCCGCCGCGACGACTATGCCGTCGGTACCGCGACGAGCGGGTAGACGCCGTTCTCGTCGTGCACTTCCTGCCCGGTGACCGGCGGGTTGAACACGCACATCATGCGCATCCGGGTGCGGGTGCGCAGCCGATGCGGTTCGTGGCCGTCGAGCAGGTACATCGACCCGGGCCCGAGCTCGTAGTCGATCCCGGTCGCCAGGTCGGTGAGCGTGCCCTCGCCCTCGACGAGCCACACCGCCTCGACATGGTTGGCGTAGTGGAACTCGTGCACCGTCTCGGCCTCGATGGTGGTCTCGTGGAACGAGAATCCCACCCCGTCCCCGCCGAGCACGATGCGCTTGCTGCGCCAGCCCGCGTCCGCGACATCGCGGTCGGTGCCGGTGATCTCGGCTGTACTGCGCACGATCATGTCAGTTCACCCGCTCGGTGCAGATCACGTCGACGGCGGCGGCCAGGATGTCGAGGCCGTGGTCGAGCTCGGCGCCGGTGATGGTCAGCGCCGGAAGCAGTTTCACCACTTCGTCCTCCGCGCCCGAGGTCTCCACCAGCAGGCCGCGTTCGAAGGCCAGCTGGGTCACCTTGCCCGCCTGCGACGCGTCGTCGAAGACCAGGCCCTGCACCAAACCCTTACCGCGCGTGGACAAGCCCTGGTACCCGACCGTCAGCTCGCTGAGCCGGCGGTGGGTGTGCTCACCCTTCACCAGGGTCGCGTTCTGCAGCGTGCCGTCCACCCAGTACTGCTCGAGCGCGGCGGCCGCGGTGATGAAGGCCGGGTTGTTGCCGCGGAAGGTGCCGTTGTGCTCGCCCGGCGACCACTGGTCGTGCTCACGCTTCATGAGCACCAGCGCCATCGGGAGTCCGTAGCCGCTGATCGACTTCGAGAGCGTGACGATGTCCGGGGTGATGCCGGCCGCCTCGAAGGAGAAGAACGGCCCGGTGCGGCCGCAGCCCATCTGCACGTCGTCGACGATGAGCAGAATGCCGCGCGCGGCGCACAATTCGGCCAGCCGGCGCAGCCAGTGCATGCGGGCGACGTTCACGCCACCCTCGCCCTGCACGGTCTCCACGATGACAGCCGCCGGGATGTCCTGCCCCGAGGACGAGTCGTCGAGCACCCGCTCCATCCACTCGATGCCGTCGGTATCGCTCAGGTAGCCATCGAAGGGCATGGCGGTGGTGTGCACCAGCGGGACGCCGGCGCCCGCGCGCTTGCTGGCGTTGCCGGTCACCGACAGCGCGCCCAGGGTCATGCCGTGGAAGGCGTTGGTGAAGTTGATGATCTCGGTGCGCCCGGTCACCTTGCGGGCCAGCTTCAGCGCCGCCTCCACCGCGTTGGCGCCGGTCGGCCCGGGGAACTGCACCTTGTAGTCGAGGCCGCGCGGTTCGAGGATCACCCGCTGGAACGTCTCGAGCAGATTCCGCTTGGCGATGGTCGACATGTCGAGCCCGTGCGTGATGCCGTCACGGGAGATGTAGTCGATGAGGGCCTGCTTGAGCACCGGGTTGTTGTGCCCGTAGTTCAGCGAGCCCGCGCCGGCGAAGAAGTCGAGGTAGTCACGCCCGCCCTCGTCGTGCAGCCAGGAGCCGCTGGCGGTGTCGAACACGGTGGGCCAGGACCGGCAGTAGCCGCGCACGTTCGACTCGAGATCGTCGAAGATCGTCATCTCGGTGGTTGTCATCGGATTTCCTCCAGGGTCCTGGGTCGAGTGATGCGGTACAAGCGCTCGGCCTCGTGTTGGTCGGGAAAGTCGTTGCTGTCGAACAGCGGCTGGTGCACCAGGACGGAGTCGCGCCGCTGGGCGAGCGAGCCGAACATGGCGATGGAAGCCGGGTTGTCGTGGGAGATGGTGGTCTCCAGGGTGGAGATGTTCTCCGCGGCGCAGATGTTCAGCAGCCGGTCGAGCATGGCTACTCCCAGGCCGCGGCCGCGGTGCGCGTGATCGACGGCGACCTGCCAGACGAACAGCACATCGGGATCGTGGGGGCGGCGGTAGCCGATCACGAATCCGGCGATTTCACCGTCGATTTCGGCCACGATCGAGGTGGCGGCGAAATCCCGGCACCACATCAGATAGGCGTAGCTCGAATTCGCGTCCAGCACCTGGGAATCAACGGCGATTTTCCAGATGCTGCCCCCATCGTCCACCTGTGGGTTTCGAAGAACGTAGTGCGAACCACCTTCTGGTTCATCGAATAGAGCAGTGGTCTTCGGGTTTACTGGGAATTGACTGAATCGGGTCTGCATGACCGTTTCAGCTTTACGAACCAATTTGAAGATAGACCGGTCGGAATCATTACCGTCATGTTACGAGCGCCTTACCGCTCGGAGTCTTTGCAGATCGGCAGGCGAATCGCGAATCGCGCACCGCCGCCGGGACGTTCGCCACATTCGACCCGCCCGCCGTGTGCGGCGAGGGTCTCACTGACCAGGGCCAGTCCGATGCCCGTGCCGGTCGCGGTGCGCCTGCTCGCGCGCGCGGTGGCGAACCGCTCGAAGATGCGCTCGCGATCCCCCGGGGGAACGCCCGGACCAGCGTCGTCGATGAGAATCACCGCCTGATCGCCGATCCGCCGCACGGTCACGTCGGTGATGCCGCCGCCGTGCCGCACGGCGTTGTCGAGCAGGTTCGCGAAGGCGCGCTCGAGTTCGAGTTTGCGGCCGCGCACGGTCATATCCTGGTGCACGGTAAGAACTTCGGGCGCATGTCTGCGCCCGGTGAGGGTATGGCTGAGGAGTTCACCCACCCACAGCAGTTCGGCGTCGGCGGCGTGCACCCCGGCCTCGACCCGCGCGAGCGCCAGCATGTCGTCCAGTACCCGGCGCAGATGTTCGACCTCGTCGCTGATGAGGCCGAGGGCCAGCCGGGAGCGCTCGGGCAGATCCTGCTCGTACCGCTTCAGCACCCCGACGCTGGTGACCAATGTCGTGAGAGGAGTACGTAATTCGTGTCCGACATCGCCGACGAGCCGACGTTCACGCTCGGCGCTGTGTCGCAGCGGCGCGAGCCTGCGATGGCAGGCCCACGCCCCGAGCACAGCGCCGACGCCGAGCGAAAAGACAACGGCCAGAACGAAACCGACCGCGATCACCGCTGCACGTCGAGTCGGTACCCCAGCCCGCGCACGGTCACGATGAGCTGTGGGTCGGAGGGATCGAGCTCGACCTTGGTCCGTAGCCGGCGGATGTGGACGTCGACGATGCGCTCGTCACCGAAGAAGCCTCGATCCCAGACCCGTTCCAGCAGTGCGGATCTGCTCAGTACGCGACCGGGGGTCTCGGCCAGCTCGCACAGCAGCCGGTATTCGGTGAGCGTCAGATGCAGCTCTTCGTCGCCGCGGCGCACGATGCCGCTCTCGGTGGACAGCACCAGGGGCGCACCCGACTCCTCGTCGAGCACCACCGTGCCGAGGCCGGAATCGGTCTCCTCCTCTGCCGCGGCCTGCTCGGCGAAGCGCGCGCGCCGCGCCACCGCGCGCATACGCGCGGTGATCTCCTTGACCTCGTACGGTTTGGTGACGAAATCGTCCGCGCCCGCCTCCAGAGCGGCCACCACATCATGGGTGTCGTCGCGCGCGCTGACCACGATGATCGGCACGTCGTGGTCGCGGCGAATTTCCCGGATACAGGTGAATCCGTCCATTCCGCCGAGCATCAGATCGACGATCATGAAGTCGGGAGCGCCATTGTCCGCCAAATAGCGCAGCGCCTCTTCGGCGGCATCGGTATCGGCGACGTCGTATCCCTCGTCTTCCATCGCCAACCGCAGCGCGGCTCTAATTCGGTCGTCATCTTCAACGATCATCAGGTTCGCGCTCATCACTACTCCCCATCGGACACGAATAAACGTGCCCTGCCTCACACAGGTACATATTCGAATTCACACAACAGTCACGACTACCCCGGTTTGATCGTGGTCAAACGCCGCCCGCCGTCGTCCGATACGGCCCGGAGCCGGATGTTTCCGTGGTCACGGGCTCGATTGGCGGAATGTTCGCCGGCCGCCGGAGTGAGCTAGATCTCTCCGGCGTCCGCGCGGCGTACGCGACGCGCCCACTCGCGTGTCAGGTTCCCGACCTGCGCGAATTCCCCGATAGCCTCACCGGTATGCGCCGGCGATCGGCGCCGATGCCATCGAACGGCGGTATGCCGCACGGTGGCCGGCCCGGTCGGTCAGCGCATCGGCGAGCGCATCCACCCGGGGCGACCGTGCTCCGGCGGTGTGCGGCCGCGCACGGCGGACCAACACGGGATGGGATGGTGACGAACACATGGAGATCGACTGGCCGAGCCCGGTGACGGCACAGGCTGTCGCGGAGTCGGGATGGACACCGCAACGCCGTATCGACATCGCCGAGTGGCTCGAGGAGTTGCGCGCCGAGGGCTACTACATGTCGCCCGCCGCGACGGGGATCCTGGAGAGCTTCGGCAAACTGGCCCTGCGCCCGGCCGACACCACCGACGCGCTGTGGGGTGCCGACCCGTACTTCTTCGATCCGATCGAGGTCGGCGCGGGCATGTACGAGCGCTACGCGGAGCTGGAGGAACAGGTCGGGCACCGGATGTCGCCGCTGGCGGCCAATGCCAGCGGGACCGGGTTCCTGCTCATCCTGGACGACGGTCGCGTGGTCGCCGACGACGCGCAGGGCCTGTGGCTGCTGGGCGACACGTTCCCCGAGGCCATCGACGTGGCGCTGCGCCGGCATCGCACGCCGAATGTGCTGGCGGCCGTGCGCTGATCGGCCGCCGCCGGCTCATGGATCGGCCGCCGCCGGCTCAGACGCGTTGCGCGGCAGCGGAAACGCGATGATTGGCCAGGTGCGCCAGGATCGATTGGTTGGCCTCCCACCCGTCGGGAAACTTCACCGGGACGTCGAGATAGACGGGCTCGGTGGACGGGTGGGCGTCCAGCAGTTCCGGAATTCCGGCGCGCCCCACCACGATGCACGCGTGCCGATGCCGTGAGGTGAGCACGCACAGCCGCCCGGCCTCGAGGTGGAACTCGGTCGCGTCGCGCCGGCCGGACAGCGGATGCAGCACCAGGGTGACGTCGTATTCGCGGCCCTGCAGGCGATTCGCGGTGTCGACGGTGATGGCGTGGGCGGGAGTTCGCGCGAGGGCCGCGCGCACGGCGGCGGCCTGATCGCGATGGGCGGTGCCGATGGCGATGCGATCGGCGGTGAGCGGCCGCGGTTCGGAACCGCTCTCCGAGCGCGTGATTCCACCGCGCTGCAGCAGCCTGGCCGCGAGCGCGGCCAGGGTCTCGATGGCCTCGGCGTCGGTGCGCAGGGTGTGCCGCGCGGGCAACTCGTACCAGGCCCAGCCCGAGCGCGCGGCCTCCTCGAGCGCCTCGTCCATCGGCCCGCCGCCGAATGCGCTCGCGGTGAACTCCAGGCTGCGCTGGTCCGCGGTGGTGCCCGCGGCGAATTCGGTGAACGGGTAGAAGGCCCGGGAGATGATCGGCGCGGCCGAGGCGGGCAGCCGCCACGACACCGGCAGCCGGTGCACCGGCACGGTCGGGTTGTGCGCGAGCAGCACGCTCACCGCGCTCAGCGTGGGATCCCACGACAGGCCGGCCCAGCGGTCCTTGTCGATGATGGCGAACGGGTCCAGCTGGCCCGGATCACCCACGAACAACGCGCGCTCACCCGGTCTGGCGATGCGCAGCAACATGTCCGAGCGCATCTGATACGCCTCGTCGACGATGGTCCACGCCCACGATCCCTCGGTCCTGGTCGCCCACTTCGCCGCGGTGCCGAGCAGCACCGCGCGATCGCCGAGATCCTCGATCGAACTGCCGACCAGCACGTTGGCGTGCGCCGAAACACGCTCGCTCGGTGCGTAATCCTTGGCCGAGAACCGTCCGATCAGCAGCGCGGCGTCGGCCACCGCGAGCCGGTCGATGAGGTCGTCGACCTGTTCGTTGGTCTGGGCGACGATGCGCACCGGCTGCCCGGTGGCGGCCAGGTGCCGGGCGGCGCGCACCACCAGGGTCGACTTGCCCGCGCCCGGCGGGGAGTCCACCACCACGGCGCGTTCGGTTCCGGCGGTGAGGTCGGCCAGCACCGACTCGATGACCTGATCCGGGGTCTTCACGACCATTCTTCCTGTGCGTCGGCGGGATTCGGGGTCCACTCCGGCGGCGGGCCGCCGTGGGTCCAGGGCGTGTCCTCGGGCTTGGGAAGTTCGGCCGGCCGCTGGAAACCGCTGGGGGACAAACCGGTGAAGGTCATCCGATTGCCCGGGACGGGGACCGATCCGGGTTTGGCGGTGTGCCCGTTGCCCATTCCGCCGGACAGTTCCAGGGTGACGATCTCGCCGTCGATGCCGAGCACCGTGCCCTTCTGCCCGCGGGATTCCACCGCGTGCAGCTCGGTGCCGATCTCCATGGCGACGGGATCGGTGGTGTGCACCCGAATCTCGGGGCGCAGCAGCTTCTTTCCCGAGGCGTTCACGATGAGCCGGGTCGGGTCGCACTCCACGACCACGCCCCGGAAGGCGTCCCCGCTCAACCGGTACTCGGCCATGACCAGCGGATCGTCGTACGCCCGTTGCACATCCAGCGCCTGCTGGGCCTGCTCGCGCGCTAGCAGCCGCCGCACCGCGGGCACGGGACTGTCCCGGCGCGGCTGCGGATGGCTCTCGGGGATGTTCTGGTGAAACCGGCTGAACTGGCTCCGATCCCCGTCCCAGCGCGCGGCGACGCTCGCCCCCGGGGGCACCGCGCGCAGCAGGTCGATGGCCCGCCACATCAGTCGCCAGGTCGGGGCCAGCTGCTGTTCGAGCGCGTGCCGGATCCGGTCACCGGCCAGCAGGCGCACCTGGTCGTCCTCGGCGGTGTCGTAGGCGGTGAGCAGCGGCGCGAGTTCCTCGTTGTCGAAACCCGGATCGGTGGCCGGGCCCGCGGGCGGCGACTCGATGGGATCCTCGGCGCGCGCGGCGGCCTGTGCACCGGTCGATCCCGGTGGGGGATCGATCCAGCCGAGCAGCGCGGCCAGGTTCCCGTCCTCCATGCCGGATTGCCCGGTGGCCCAGTGCCCGCCGAGCACCGAGGTCATCGCCAGCAGCGCACTCGATCCCGGGTGCTCGGCGCGATCGCCGAACCAGGTCAGCCAGCGGCCCAGCAGCGGCACGGTCTCGGGCACCGGATTCGGCCCGTCCGCCCGCCGGAATCGCACCGACCGGCCCATGAGTTTCAGGAAGGTCGTGCCGCCCTGGTTGGGCACCCACAGCTGCGGCGCGTCCAGGCACCGTTCCCACGCGTCACCGGATTTCGGTGTGACGGTCTCGGTGTCGGACAGGAACGAGGCCAGGTACGGCAGCACGATGTCCGCCAATTGCGCGGTGAAGCCGAACCGCAGCTCACGGTCGCGCGGCTGCGGCACGATCAGCACCGTTCCGTCGAGCGGCCCGCTGCCGACCATGACCGCCAGCGGCGCGGCCGCCTCCCCGGCCATGCGCAGCGGGATGAGCACCAGCGGCCGCCGGGCCACGTGACAGTGCCGGACCGTCGCGATCGGCTGTGCCCGGCCACTTCTGGTGGCCTCGATACGAGCGAGTGCGGTGAGCACACTCACGCCGCGCCCCTCCTCGCACCGGGGCGCACCCGCTGTCCCCGCGCCGGACCGCTCACGCGAACGCCTCCTGCCGCAGGACCTGGGCGAAGCGCAACTGCGCGGCGATGTCGGCCTGCTCCGGGGCGGGGGTGACCGCCCCGTCCGCCAGCGCCAATGCCAGTGCGATGGAATCGATTCCGCCGACCTCGTCGCAGATGCTGCGGCCGAGCACGTCCACCGAACCCTGGGCCCGCGCCTCTGCACGGCAGAAGAAGGCCAGCTCGCAGCTGGACATGCATTCCGGCGCGTACCGCCCGTCCACCGCGGATACCGCGGCGAGCAGCTGATCGCCCGAGGCGAAGCTCAGCTCCGGCGGGAACACCTCGACCAGTTCCTGAATGCGCGTCAGGCGCGAGAGCTGCCGGGTGATGACCGCCAGTTGCTTGCGAATATCGACCTTGGCGGCGGTGGGCTGGTTGGAGAAGTCCCTGGGGCACACCAGGATCACCTCGTGCGACACCTGTTCGGGCCGCCCGCCCACCTCGGCCAGCAGCTGCCGCAGCGCGAGGACGTAGACCGCGGACTGCCGGGCCGCGGCGGCGACCTGTTCCGGGGCGGCCTGCCCGTCGATGACGGCGATCGACTTGATCTCCACGACGTGGAAGTACCCGTCGATCTGCACCGCGATCACGTCCGGCTCCAGATACGCTGTCACCCCGGCGATATCGAGCGCGAGCATGGGATGGTCGAACAACGTACCCGCGCCGGTGCGCACCACCTCGCCCAGCAATTGCCGAGTTCTTCGGTGCCGCACCGCATTGCCGGCGTTGTCTCCCACGGTGTTGAGATCATCGTAGGAGACTTCCGGCAGGGTCAGCCCGAACCGCTCGCGCAGCAGTGCCAGCAACTGCGCGCACCCGTTGGCCTTCACGTACGCCTCGAACGAATTGCCGCGGGTGATCGCGAACTGCGACTGGCCGAATCGTGCCGGGTATCCCAGTTCGCGTGCCACCACCGTCTTGTCGACGGCCGCCGCGTCCATGAGCGCGCGGCGCGAACAGCCCGGATTGGTGGTGAGCGCGGCAATGGTGCGTGCGTTGTGCCGACAGGCGGGTGCGGCGCCACGCACTTCATCGAGCCGCGCCGTCAATTCCGTCATCCCGCAGAACTCCCGTATCTATTGTTCGTCGTGCCGAATCGTGTACCGAACAGCTGTGCAGCAGGATCTTCCACCTGGGCTACGACACGTTCCGCCGCCGCCTGCCGCGCGCGTTCATCCGAATCCCGGTGCACGGCCAATTCATTGCGTGCCGCGTCGGCGATCGTGTCGAATGCGTCGTCCAGGCGCGCACCGCGAACGCCGGGAATGGTGGAGGCCAATTGGCGCACGACGCGGCGGCCGCCGGAGCCGACCTCGTCGAGGGTGGAAGCGTGCTCTGCCAGGCGAATCACCGCGGTCAGCAGGTCGACCCGGGCGCTGAGCGGGCCGACCATGCGCTGTGCGAGCGGCCAGGTGCTCAATGCCATGAGACCCCGCGCGGGGGCGAGCAGATCGACGGTCAGCGCCGCGCACACGTAGTAGGGCCGGGCGAAAGGCGCTGTGCGAAAAGACCTGTCCTCGTCACGACGCAGACTCGTCAATCGTGCGGCCACCAGTTCACCGGAGAAGAATCCCTCGTGCACCGACATGATGAGTCGCGGGGCGGCGGGTACCGACAGCAGAGTGAGCGCCTGATGCACGTGTTCGCGCACCGGCACCCCCGAGGTGATGGTCTCGGGTTCTGTTTCCGCGCCGGAGCCCTCGCCGAGAACGGCTGTCTCCCATTCGGTTTCCACGCCGCGCAACTCGGCCCGCAGTGTGCGGGCCGCCGTGCGATCCCCGCCCGCGATGGCCCGTCGCACCGATGCTCGTAATTCGGAAATCCTGGCTTCCAGGGCATCAGGGGACGCGGTCATACCGCACACGGTAGCCACCAGTTCCAGTATGCACCAGTCTTTTCCAGCAATTGCCCGAATTGCCGGAAGTTCTCATCGAAACCCGGTCGCCGAATCCCGGCTGATGTTGAACCCGTTTCGGTGCAGCCACCGCAACTCCACCGCACTCAGCGCCGTGATGGTGAGCACCCACAGCATCGACAGCGGGGTGCGAAGTCCGTCGGGGGCCGAGACCGCACCGCCGACGATCCGATCGACGATCAGCACGGCGATCGCAATCACCGGCGCCGCGAACGCCGGCATGGCCGGATGCGTATTGCGCGCGTGGAATACGGTCCCGGACACGCTCAGTGGGACCACGATGAAGAACGCGACGGCCGGAATGATCATCAGGATCATGCCGATCGCGACCGTGAGCGGCGAGGCGTACCGATCGTCGAAGGTGTTCAGCACCCAGGCGATGACCCCGGCGATCGCGCCGAGTCCGAGCACCATGGACAGCGGCCCCAGCCGTACGAAGCCGTCGAGCCCGCGCACCACGAACAGCCGCTCCACCCGATCCTCGCGTACCTGCTCGGGCGCGGTGCCGATGTAGATCGCCGCCAGCGCCAGCACCGCCACCACGGCGGCGCCGGTCAGAATGCTGTATTTCGTTCCCACGGCGTCGAACCAGTCGTTCTCCTTGCCCCCGGTCCCGTAACGCAGCGCCAGCAGGCCGAGCAGCACCGCCGTCACCGCGGTCCGCGCGACGGCGAACACCGACCACGCCTCCCGCGATCGCCGCAGCACCAGTACCGCCCCCAGCAGCGCCAGCGCCCATACCCCGACTACCTGCACCAGCCACCACGCCACCGACGCGACGCCCAGCACGATCCCCGCCACGGTGCTCATGCCCGGTCCTCCGGCCCGCCATCCGTTCCGGCCCAGGTCAGCCGCTCACGAAACATCAAGTCCCCCTGCTAGTTACAAGGCAATCGCGCAAGACGCTACCGACTGCGCGGGCCCGTGTCCCACCGAAAGCGGAACCGGGCCGCCGGTCGGCGCGAAATGCGCGGCGCGCCTTGCCGACGCGCGGAACCGGCACACCTCCCGTCGCGCGGTCGTCGAGACGATCCGATCGCCCCGCTGTCCGGTCCGGCTCTGCCGCCGGGAAAGGAGAAGAGCCGCAGCCAGGTCCATCGGTGCAGGGCGTGGAAGGCGGATGCCGCGTCGGTGCCGCTGTATCGAGGGAGGCGACGCCGTGCGGTGTGGAGTTCGAGGGGCTGCCCTGCGGCCGTGGTCGATTCGATGCCGGGTGGTCGGTCGCGGGGTGGGAAGGCGTCCACCGCGGGTGCCAGCCTTTCGCGAGTGCCACGAAATCCGTTCGGCGGGAGCCGCGGCGGGCTGTTAGGCTCGCGCCCTCCAGAGAGGATGCGGGACATTGGCGGGGGCGGAGTGGATGCCGGCGGCGGTCGGCGCGGACGGGGTCGCGGGGCTGCGGGAGGTGCCGATTCCGGTGCGCCCGCCGGGGTGGGTACGGCTTCGGGTGCTGGTGGCGGCCATCTGCCGGACCGACGTGTACGCGGCCACCGGACGTTTGCCGCTGGGTGGCCCGCGCGTGCTCGGGCACGAGATGGTCGGTGAGGTGATCGAGGCCGATCCCGCGGGGGACTATCGCCCGGGAACGCGCGCCGCCGTTGCCATTCCGCTGATCGCCTGCGCCGAATGCGCGGCGACCGCGCGCCGGTGCGGGGAACCCGGCATGCTCGGCGTCGACGTCGACGGGGCCTTCGCCGCCCAGGTGGTGGTTCCCGCGGCCAACCTGTATCCGGTACCCGAATCGCTCCCACTGCGGCGGGCGGCCTGCGTCGAACCCCTCGCGGCCACCGCCGCCGTGTTGCGCGCGCCCATTCGCCCCGACCAGCGCGGCGTTGTCCTGGGCGCGGGTCGCATAGCCGAGCTGACCGCACGGGTGTTGCGCGCCGGTGGATTCGAGTTCATCGACGATTCAGCCGAACCGAAGGGCGACTACGACTTCGTCGTCGAGGCGGCCGGATCCGCCGCCGAGCTGGCCCGGGCCGTCGAACTGACCCGGCCGGGCGGTGTGGTGGTGCTCAAGAGCCGGCCGGCCGACCCGATCGCCCTGGACGTGGCCGCGGCCGTCCGCAAAGACCTTCTCCTGGCGGCGGTTTCCTACGGCTCGATCGACGACGCCGTCCGGCTGGCGGGCGAGCTTGCGATCGACGATCTGCTGGGGGAGACCTATCCGCTGCATCGCTTCGCCGAGGCGCTCGCGGCGGCCGAACGGGATCCGCTGGGACCCAAGGTGTTCCTCGACCCCGGCGCGGTCCGCTGATGTGCGGCATCGTCGCGTCCGTCCGCGACGGCGGGATCGACGCGGACGCCGTGGAATCGGCGATCAAGGTCCTTGCGCACCGCGGCCCGGACGGCAACGGCCGCTGGATCTCCCCGGATCGCCGGGTGGCGCTGGGGCACACCCGCCTCGCCGTGCGGGACCTCACCGGGGGAGCGCAGCCGATCCGCAGCACCGCCGATGACGCTGTGGTCGTGGTGAACGGCGAGCTGTACCACACCGCGGGTCTGCGGTCCGAGTTGCGCTCACGCGGTTACGAGTTCGCCACGCGCGGTGACAGCGAACTGGTCCTGCACGCCTGGCGCGAGTGGGGCCCTGAGATGCTGCCCCGCCTGCACGGTGAATTCGCCCTCATCGTGTGGGATGCCCGCCACCGCACGCTGTTCGCGGCCCGCGACCGCTTCGGCGTCAAACCCTTGTTCTGGGCCGAACATTCGGGCGGGGTACTGCTGGCCTCCCGCGTCCAGGGCCTGTTCGCGCTCGGACTGTCCGCGACCTGGAACCACGAAGCACTCTGGCAGAGCGCCGGATTGCAGTACGCCCCACCCGCCGAGACCCTGTTCGCGGGCGCGCACGTCCTGCCCGCCGGGCATCGGATGACCGTGCGCGACGGCGTGATCGACATCCGCCGATACTGGGATCTGGACTATCCGGCCGACCCGGCGCCGGTCACCGACACCGATGCCGCCGTTCGCGAATTCCGGACCCGCCTCACCGCCGCCGTCACCGAACGCCTGGACGCCGATGTCCCCGTGACCTTTCAACTCTCGGGCGGACTGGATTCCAGCGCGGTACTGGCGCTCGCGACCCAGCATCGGGGCCCGCGTGACGCCTTCACCCTCTCCTTCGCCGACGACGCGGGATACGACGAGCAGCCCCTCGCGGCGGCCACCGCCGCCCACCTCGGCGCGCGCCTGCACACCGTCCCGGTCACCGACCGAGACCTCGCCGAATCCTTCCCCGCGGCGGTCCTGCACGCCGAATCCCCCTGCGTGAACACCCATGCGGCCGCGAAACTGCGCCTGCACGCCGCCGTCCACGCGGCCGGATTCAAGGTCGCCCTCACCGGCGAGGGCGCCGACGAGATCCTGTTCGGCTATCCGCACCTGCGCGCCGACCTGAGCGGGTCACTCGGCGGCCTGACCGCGACCAACACCGCGTCCGCGGGCCTCATGCTGCCCGCCGGCGACGGCCTGTCCCTCGCCCACGTCGAGCGGGCACTCGGCTTCGTCCCCACCTGGCTCGCCGCCAAAGCGTCCTTCGGCAAACGGGTCCGAGACCTCGTGGCCCCGGAGTGGGCGGCACGCTTCGCGGGCCACGACATCGGCCGAACCCTCCTCGCGGACATCGACCTTCGTGCCCTCACCGGTCGCGGCCGCGTCGAACAATCCTCCTACCTGTGGACTCGGCTCGCCCTCGAGGGCTACATCCTGCGCGCCCTCGGCGACGGCCTGGAGATGGCCAACAGCGTGGAGGGCCGCCTCGCGTTCCTGGACACCGCCCTGGTCGACCACGCCGTGTCCCTGCCCACCTCGCTCAAGATCCACGACGGCGTCGAAAAGTGGATCCTGCGCGAAGCGGTACGGGACCTGCTCCCCGCCGACGTCATCGCCCGCGAGAAGCATCCCTTCCTCGGCCCGCCGATGGGCCCGCGCATGCGTGAGCTGGCCCGCGACGTCCTCACCGACCGGGCTGTCCGCGACCTCGGGGTCTTCGACTCCCGCCGCACCACGGACCTGCTGAACCGCTGGGCCGCACTGGATATCGCACAGCGCAAGGTGCTCGACCCCGTGATCCTGTTCATGACCTCGGTCGGCATCCTGCACACCGGATTGGGGATGACCGCATGACCTGGTGGGCCGACCTCTACGACGACCTCCTGGCCGATCAACTGCTCGAACGCGACGAGGGCACGGTCGAACCGACCCTGGATTTCCTGTGTGATCGCCTCGACCTGCGGCCGGGCGACAGCGTCTACGACCAGTGCTGCGGTATAGGCAGTCTCACCGTGCCCTTGGCGGCCCGGGGGCTGGTGGCGATCGGTGTCGACCAAGCCGTTGGTTACGTAGAACGCGCCCGCCGGGATGCCACGAACGCTGGTGTGGCAGCCGAATCACAGAGCGTCGCACAGGTATCCACCGCGACGGTCGGATTCCCGTCGGGTACGGCACATCCCACGCCGCTGCCGGAGCCCGCCCCGGAAACCCGACGTCCGCTCACAGGCGACCAGTGTGAGTTCACAGGCGGGACCGCCGCCTTCGCCGCCGCCGACGCCTGCGAGTTCGTGCCGCCAGCCCCGGTCGACGCGGTCTTCAACTGGTGGACCAGCTTCGGCTACGGCACCGACGCCGAGAACCAGCGCATGCTGGACCGCGCCTTCGAATCCCTGCGCCCGGGTGGCCGATTCGCCCTCGACACCATGAACCTCCCCGGCGTGCTGCGCAATTTCCAGCGCGACACCGTCCTGCACCGCGACACCCCGCGCGGCCGTGTGCTGCTGCTCCGCGAAACCACCATCGACCTCCCGTCCGGGCGCATGCTCAAGGACTGGACGTATTTCGTGAACGGCAGGCTCGAGACCCACCACCGCAGCTCGGTCCGCCTCTACCTCCCCGACGCCGTCGCCGCCATGCTCGCCACCGCCGGCTTCACCGGCATCGAACTGCTCGGCGACCTCACCGGCGCCACCCTCACCCTCGACAGCCCGCGTCTGATCGCACTCGCCAGGAGACCGTGATGACCCTGCCCACCCGGACCCGACCCGACAGCGACGCCGACCTGCGCCGAGCCCTGTACTCCGGCACCGTCTTCCTGCTCCCGGCCACCGAAAGCTCGCTGCGCCTGGTCGAATACGCCCGCGCGAGCTTGGAATCCGAACTGGGCCAGGACCCGCGCACCGCCCACGAACGCTACGACGACGCCGAACTCTTCGACCGTATCGGCCGCGTCCGCAAGCACGTCTACACCGAACCCGCCGCCCAGCGCCTGCTGCGCGACACCGCCGCCGCCGTCGGATTCGCACCCGAGCAGACCGCGTTCGACCCGGCCCGCCTGCGCGCGATCCTGCACGACGCTCAGCACAATCCGCGGGCCGCGCCGGTCTACTACCCGCACCGCGACACCTGGTACGGCCACCCCGGCTCGGTGGTCACGATCTGGACGGCCCTGGACGACCTGACCCCCGCGGAAGCCTTCGTCTTCTACCCCGACCGCTTCGCCGAACCCGTGCCCAACGACTCGGAGATCTTCGACTACGACGACTGGGTGTCCCGCGGCTGGAGCCTGAAGATCGGCTGGCAGGACCGCGACGCGTCGTTGACCGCGCGCTACCCCCAGGTCTCCGGCAAGGCCGACTTCGGCCCGGAGTCCGGCTTCGCCTGCCGCGCCGGCGAGGTACTCCTGTTCTCCGGCAGCCACTTCCACCGCACCCTGCCCCAGCACGGCCTGTCCCGCTTCAGCCTCGATGCCCGCCTGGTCCACCTCGGCGACCACGCCGCCGGCCTGACCGCCCCCGACGTGGACAACCGCTCACGCGGTTCGGCCGTGCCCGACTACATCCAGCCGGGGGAACTGGACGCGATCGCGGCCGCCGAATGAGCCCGCCGAAACCCCCGGTTCCCGCCGCCGTCCCGGCGACCGCTGGGGTAGGCCGATGACCGTGGAATTCCTCGACCGCCTGGCCGACATCACGCGGAATGCTCCCGACGCCGTCGCGGTCGACGCCCACGACGCGGTCTGGACCTACGCCGAACTCACCGCCCGCGCCGATCACCTGGCGTCCCGCCTCCGCGCCGCCGGCGTCGGCCCCGGCGACGTGGTCGCCCTGCACATCGGCCGCGGCGCCTGGCATGTGGCCGCGATCCTCGCGACCTGGCGCGTACGCGCGGCCTTTCTGCCCCTCGAGCCGGACACACCGAGCGCCCGGGTGTCGCAGATTCTCGACGAATCGTGCTGCAGCGCAGTGCTTTCCATCGACATTGATCATCCGGAGAGCACTCTGCCGGGCGATGACGACCCCCACGGCATAGACGATGCCGCCGGCGCTGCTGGGCTCGCCGGGGACGATTCCAGCATCGCCCGGCCGAACGCCCACACGCTGCCGACAGCATGCGCGACCCATCGCGAGGGGCCGGTTATCCGGGCAGCCGGCGCGCCCCGGGCGATTCGGGCGTCCGGCGGCCCACCGCGAATCGCCCTTACGCCCGTGGACCCGTCACAGCCGGCAGCCGCCGACGAGTCGGCCTACATCATCTACACCTCCGGTTCCACCGGCCGCCCCAAGGGCGTTCGCGTCGCGCACACCGGCCTGGTCCCCATGCTCACCGCGCAGATCGCGATGTTCGAACTGGCGCCCGGCATGCGCGCCCTGTTCACCCTGTCCACGGCCTTCGACGCGTCCATCTCCGACATCGGCACCGCCCTGCTCTCCGGCGCGACCCTGGTGATCCCACGCGAACCGGCCACCCCGGCGACCCTCGCCGAACTCGTTCGCGCACACGGCGTCACCCACGCCGACCTGCCGCCGTCCCTGCTCGCGCACGTCGATCCGGACTCGGTCCCGAACACCCTGCGCACCATCGTGATCGGCGGTGAAGTCTGCGCCCCCGCCGTCGTCCGAGCCTGGGCGGCCCGGGTACGTCTGATCAACGTCTACGGCCCCACCGAGGCCACCATCTGCACGAGCATGAGCCACTGCGGCCCGGAGTGGACCCGCCCCCTCCTCGGAAATCCGCTTCCGCACGTCGAATACGCCCTCCTGGACGGCGAACTCCTCATCGGCGGCCCCGCCCTGGCCCTCGGCTACGTCGACCGCCCCGAACTCGACCGCGAGCGCTTCATCACCCGGTCCGGCCGGCGCTGGTACCGCACCGGCGATCTCGTCCGCCACCACCCGAACGGCGACTGGGAGTTCCTCGGCCGCGCCGACCGCCAGGTCAAGCTCAACGGCCGCCTCGTCTGCCCCGAGGAGATAGAAGCCCGCCTCCGCGACATCCCCGGCATCACCGAAGCCGCGGTGACAACGACGGATTCACCTCCGGCCCTCACCGCCCACATCCGCACCGCCGACCCGGCGTCGACCCCGGCGTCGATCCACGCCCACCTCTCCCGGTCCCTCCCGGCATGGATGCTGCCGCAGGTCACCCTCGTCGACGCCCTGTCCCGGAACTCGACCGGCAAGGTGGATCACCACGCCCTGACCCACGGTGCGCGTGACGCGATCGCCCACGATCAACCCGCACCGGTGATAGAAAGCCCTGCCGCGAGCGGACCCGAACCCTCAACGGGCCGAACGAGTCCGAACGACACCCACGCCACGATCGCGGCTCTCGAGCGCGGCCGGGTCGTGGCGGAGAGCCCGACGCCGCGTGCGGATACCGGGTTGATCTGCCCGGTCTCCGGAATCGCGGATGCCCGTCCCGGCGACGGCGCTCGCCACTTCGACCGTGAGCTGCCGACCCACCGCATAGCGCTCGTGTGTCAGGCATTCGCGGCGGCGCTCGACATCACGGACGTCGCCCCGGACAACGACTTCCGCCAACTCGGCGGCGACTCACTGGCGGCGCTGGCCGTCGTCACCGAAGCACGCCTGCGCGGCGTGGCTCTCGACCCTGCGGCGGTCCTGACCGCGCGCACGCCCGCGCGCATCGCCGAGCTGCCCCGTCCGGCGCACCGCACGGTCGCCGACCTGAATCAGCTCGCCGCCCGGATGATTACCGCGTCGGCCATCGATGGATCACCGAGGCCGGCTCGAAGCTCGCTGTCCGCGAACGAACTCCGGCACGACGCGGCGTCCGGCTCCCACACGGGCGACTGGCTCGTCACCGGCGGCACCGGATTTCTCGGCGGTCACCTCATTCCGGAGTTGTTGCACCGCACGGGTGCGACCGTGCACCTGCTGGTGCGCGCCCCCAATACCGAGCGGGCCCGCGTGCGACTGGGCGACCTTGCAGCCCACCCGCGAATCCGGGTGCACGCGGGTGACGTCGCCGCCCCGTACCTCGGCCTGCCGCGCGACACGTGGCACTCCCTGTCAAACCGCGTCGACGGAATCATCCACGGCGCAGCGGCTTTGAGCCTGAGCCTGCCGTTCTCGGACCTGGCCGCCGCCAACATCCGCGGCGCCGCGGAGATCGCCCGCTTCGCCGCTGCATCGAACGCCCGGGTCTTCCACCTCTCGTCGCTGGCTGTCCTGGCGTCGACCGACCTGGACCAGCCGATTCTCGACGAGCACACGCGTCCACCCGCGACGGCACACCTCTTCGGCGCCTACCCGCAGACGAAATGGGCGGCGGAAACGCTGCTGCGCACCACCGTTCCGCACCTGTCCGTCATCCGCCCGGGCCTGCTCACCGGGCACTCCGGCACGGGGGAGGCCCCGGCCAACTGCCCGCTCACGACATTCCTGCGCGCCGTGACCACGCTGGGCTGCCTGCCCGACGTCGATCACGACCTGTTGCGCGTCAACATCACACCCGTCGATCAGGCCGCCGCCGCGATCGCCGAGTTGGCGACCACCACCTGCCCGCCCCTGGTGCACGTGGCGAGCGAGACGGGCGCATCGCTTCGTGATCTCCGCGACGCGATAGGCGCGCACGCGAGCATCGACACGGTCGCCGCAGCCGAGTTCACCACCCGAACCCGGGAACGCCTCACCCGAACGGACGCCCTCGCCATGGTCACCGCCTCCTACCGCCTGACCAGCACCGACGAACACCGCGACGCCGACCTCTTCCTGAACACCGCCCGCCGCTTCCCCGGCGCGGTCCTGCGCGCCGCCACCGGCCGCACCATCGCGCCGCCCACCCCCGAATTGCTGTCCCGCTACACCGCATTCGCCCTCGACCCGGCCCGCACGGCAAGGTGGTCCGCATGACACGGGGCATGGTGCTCGGCAAATTCATGCCACCGCACGCGGGACACGTCTACCTCTGCGAGTTCGCCGGGAACTGGGTGGACGACCTCACCATCGTCGTCGGCACTCTCGCCGCCGAACCGATCCCGGGCGAGCTGCGTCACCGCTGGATGCGCGAGCTGTTCCCCGCCGCCACCGTCCTGCACCTGACCGACGAGAACCCCCAGGACCCCTCCGAACACCCGGACTTCTGGAACATCTGGCGCTCCAGCCTGGAGCGCATCCTCCCCGAGCGC
The DNA here is from genome assembly GCF_053645575.1 of Nocardia sp. NPDC055321. Lineage (NCBI taxonomy): Bacteria > Bacillati > Actinomycetota > Actinomycetes > Mycobacteriales > Nocardiaceae > Nocardia > Nocardia sp. NPDC055321. Next base: position 1,724 of record NZ_JBSHMS010000003.1, on the reverse strand, counting down.
CCCGACCTGGTCTTCGCCTCGGAACCCTACGGCGCGAAACTCGCCGAGGTCCTGGGCGCGGAGTTCATCCCCGTCGACCTGCCCCGGGCCACGATCCCGGTCAGCGGCACCGCGATTCGCACCGACCCGATCCGGCACTGGGAGTTCATCCCGCGATGCGTGCGCCCGCACTTCGTGAAACGAGTCAGCATCATCGGCCCCGAATCCACCGGCAAGACCACCCTGGCCCGCACCCTCGCCGAAACCTTCGACACCACGTGGGTGCCCGAGTGGGCGCGCACAGTTCTGGAACAGCGCGAGGGCAGCCTCGACGGGCTTAACTGGCCGAATCTCGTCCACGGCCAGATCGCCGCGGAGGAGGCCCTGGCCCGCAACGCCGATCGCGTGCTGTTCTGTGACACCGAACCCCTGCTGACGACCGTGTGGGCGGAATCGCTGCTGGGCTCCTGCCCGCCGGAGGTGACCGCCGCGGCCGCCGGGCGCACCTATGACCTGACCCTGTTGACCGAACCGGATGTGCCGTGGGTCGCCGATCAGGTGCGCTATCTCCCCGGGGAGAGCGAGCTCTTTCTGGACCGCTGCCGGACCGCGCTCACCCGCGCCGGCCGCACGGCCGTTCCCCTGCGCGGAGACTGGACCACCCGCACCGAGCAGGCCGTCGACGCCGTGCGCGCCCTGCTGAAAGAAACCAACTGCCCAGTGCCATAGTCGATTTCCCGCCCGAACCAGCTCCGAACGCACTCGCGCTCGGGTATCAATAGCGCCGTGACCACCCAGGAAGACGCGCGCTTCGCCGAACTCGAACGGCACGACGCGTATCCCGCCATCCGTAGCCTGGTAGCCGCCTACATCGGCGACACCATCATCAATCCGGCCACCACCCAGCCCGAGTTCTGGAACGTCACCGCGCTCCCCGCTACCGCGCGGGCCAAGGATCAGCGCCGCCTGCTGACGCTGAATGTCGGTGGGCTGGAAACCCTCTATGTCACCGAGTTCCGGGAAGCGGCCGGGATCGCTATCGAGCTCACGGTGAACCTCGACGTCCCCGCCGGCTGGACCGACGAACAGCTGCACCTCGAATCCGAAGGGGTGTGGACCTCGCGCCCGGACCATTACCGCAGCACGCGTGTCTGGTGCTGGCGGATCGATCTCGCCACCCTGCTCGACGACGACGTCGACTTCCAGACCCTGCTGGCGGGAAACGACTTCGAGGATCTCGCCGCGAGTCTGAACGCCGGACTGATGAGCAGGGGGCAGTCTCCCTATGCGCGCAACAACAATCCGGCCCTCGTTCGAGACCTCCTCACGGAGCTCGACGCGATCCGCACGGCCGAAGCCGACGGACCCTCTCCGCAAAACCCCTGATGGGAGTGTCGATTTGACTTTGCACCACGACGCCGCGTAACTTTCTTCAAGTCAGAGCGACACGGACACCGACCCGGAGCCGAGACGCTGAGCCGAGAGGCTGAGCGTGGTTCGAGGGAAAACGAGGTTGTACGAGGAGCGCCTGGCCAACCCTTTAGCTCACAAGATCAGCGGATTTGGTTCCGCTGTCTACGCTGAGCTAAGCTTTGAAGGCAGCCGCAGAGACCGACCGGGACAAAGAGCCCGCGAAGTTCTGCGTGCGTGTGTTCTTTGAGAACTCAATAGTGTGTCGATGAATGTCAGTGCCAATAATTTATTGGTTCCGGCCTTCCACACCCCCGTGTGGGTGGGTCGGACAT
>NZ_JBSHMS010000002.1:279331-519627 GCF_053645575.1 Nocardia sp. NPDC055321 | reverse complement strand
AGGCCGTGGGTAACCCCGCCCACCCCCCCCCGCCAACCCCACCCCGCCGGGGCGCCCCCCAAGCCGGGCCCGCCGAGGCCGTAGTCAGTTGTGGGTGTCAGAGCCGCCCGCCCACATCCGGGGGCGCTATGTCGCGGGTCGGTGATCGTCGATCGCCGAGGCGACAACTGATCTCGCAACGGTCGGGGTAACTCCGGGGGCACGCCCAGAATCGGTTCGGCACCCAACCGTCGCCCGCATGCATGGCGGGCGACGGATCTCAGCCGGGCGCTGAATATTCGGGGAGGCGGGGGAGCCTAGCCCAGGCGCTCCTTCAGGGCCTCGAACTCGTCGCGCACGCCCGAAGGCAGCTTGTCGCCGACGAACTCGAACCACTCCTCGATCATCGGGATCTCGCGCTTCCACTCCTCGGCGTTCACCACGAGCGCCTCCTCGACGTCGGCCGCGTTCACGTCCAGGCCCTCCAGCAGGAGGTTGGAGGCGTGCGGCACGGTGCCGATCGGGGTGGCCTCACCCTGGGCGGTGCCCTCGATGCGGCCGACGATCCACTCCAGCACGCGGGAGTTCTCGCCGAATCCGGGCCACAGGAAGCGGCCGTCGTCGCCGCGGCGGAACCAGTTGACGTAGAAGATCTTCGGCAGCTTCTCCGCGTCGGCGTTCTTGCCCAGGTTCACCCAGTGGTTCATGTAGTCGCCCACGTGGTAGCCCAGGAACGGCAGCATCGCCATCGGGTCGCGCCGCACGGTGCCGACCTTGCCCTCGGCGGCGGCGGTCTGCTCCGACGACATGGTCGCGCCCATGAAGACGCCGTGCTGCCAGTCGAAGGACTCGGTCACCAGCGGGACGGTGGTCTTGCGGCGACCGCCGAACAGGATCGCCGAGATCGGCACGCCCTGCGGGTCGTCCCACTCGGGAGCCAGGGTGGGGCACTGCGACATCGGGGTGCAGTAGCGCGAGTTCGGGTGCGCGGCAAGCGTCTCCGAGTCCCGCTCGTACCAGTCGTTGCCCTTCCAGTCGATGAGGTGATCCGGCCGGCCCTCGAGGCCCTCCCACCACACATCGCCGTCATCGGTGAGCGCCACGTTGGTGTAGACCGTGTTGCCCGCGTCGATGGTGGCCATCGCGTTCGGGTTGGAGGAGTGGTTGGTGCCCGGCGCGACGCCGAAGAAACCGAACTCCGGGTTGACCGCGTACAGGCGGCCGTCCTTGCCGAAACGCATCCACGCGATGTCGTCGCCGAGGGTCTCGGCGCGCCAGCCCGGGATGGTCGGCTGGATCATCGCGAGGTTGGTCTTGCCACAGGCCGACGGGAAGGCGGCGGCCACGTAGTAGTTCTTGTTCTCGGGCGAGATGAGCTTGAGGATGAGCATGTGCTCGGCCAGCCAGCCCTCGTCGTGCGCCATGGCCGAGGCGATGCGCAGCGAGTAGCACTTCTTGCCCAGCAGCGCGTTGCCGCCGTAACCCGAACCGTAGGACCAGATCTCGCGGTCCTCGGGGAAGTGGGTGATGTACTTGGTGTCGTTGCACGGCCACGGCACGTCGGCCTGGCCCTCGGCCAGCGGGGCGCCCAGCGAGTGCAGCGCCTTCACGTACGGGCGGTCGGTGCCGAGCTTGTCCAGCGCGGCGGAGCCGGCGCGGGTCATCACGCGCATGGAGACCACGACGTACTCGGAGTCGGTGAGTTCGACGCCCAGCTTCGGGTCGTCGGCGCCCAGCGGGCCCATGCAGAAGGGCACCACGTACATGGTGCGGCCCTTCATGGAACCGCGGTACAGCTCGGTCATGGTCGCGCGCATCTCGGCCGGGTCGACCCAGTTGTTGGTCGGGCCCGCGTCGGACTCGTTGCGCGAACAGATGTAGGTGCGAGATTCGACGCGCGCGACGTCGGAGGGATCGGAGAGGGCCAGGTACGAGTTCGGCTTCTTCTGCTCGTTCAGCTTCTTGAACGTGCCGGCCGCGACGAGCTGCTCGGAGAGCCGCACCGCCTCTTCCTCGGAGCCGTCCACCCAGACCACGCGATCGGGCTGGGTGAGTTCTGCGACCTCCTGTACCCAGGCAAGCAGTTCCTTGTGCTCGGTGGGCGCGGTGCCATCGTGAAGACCAGGAATGGTCGCTGAGGTCATGAAACAACTCTCCTGAGATAGGGGGCCCGGGGTGCTCGCGACACCGAGTGCCACCACTTGCGGCAAGGCGACCACCAGCGACTTGCCGATAGCCGTCCCGGCTGGACGGCGTACAAGGACCAAGCGGACGCCCAGGTTCCTGCCATAGAGGTTAACGCCATATATCGCGGCGTATGGAATCGGGTTGTCCAGTCGGTACCGGGTCGAAACCTCCGACCAGCGACTATGCGAATTCGAGTGCGGTCAGGTCACGTTCACACGCCGTGGATAAAGCGGGCCTACGCTGGGCCGCCTGCCGCAATCGGGCCTCCAATTCTCCTACCCTTCGGTCTGTTTCGATGAGCTGGGCCGTGCTCGATGTCACTACGTGTTCGGTGAGTCGTTCCTCCGCCTCCACCAGCGCGGTCGCGACCCTTTGTTCCAGCTGTGCTTTGACGTTGACCAGCACGTCGGCGGCCCATTGGCCGAGATGCGCGCGGTCGGCGAGTTCGCGACGTGCCCGCACGACCCAGGCGGCGACGGCGGCACCGAGGAACAGACCGACCGGCACAATCCCGTATTCCAGGGCCTCCCAGAGCGCCAGCGGGGCCATCATCAGCCGCCCGAGCCCGAACCCCGCGGAGGCGCCGAGCGCGATCATCAGATGATCTTCGACACCCCGGCAGCGCGGATCCGGGCCGGGGCCGACCCGGGGCCGACGAACATCGCGTTCGACCCCGGGCGTGTCGGGAGCCGCGGCGGCCGGTGTGGCCCCGGCGATTCCGACCGACCGCTCGACCAGGTCCGCCAGCTCGGCCAGCCGCATCCGCACCGCGCGGTCGATCTCGCGTGTGATCTTTTCCACTGCCGCCTGCAGCACCCCGGGATAGCCCGGCTGGCGCGCGCGGGGCAGCCGATCGATCTCGGCGCGCGCGGCGGTGTGGACGCCGCGCACCCGGACCCCGACCTCGTGCACCAGATCCACGCGCGCCAAATGCAACCGATTCCGCAGCATCGACATGGCGGGCCCGCGCCCGCCGTCCCCGATCGCCAGCAGGGCGGCGCGCTCGGCACGCAGTGCCGCGACATCCCCGCCGTCGCGCAACTTCGCGAGTTCGCACCCGATGCGTTCCCGGGTCTGCTCCAGCACCCGGGCCCGGACGAGCGCTACCTGATCCTCCGCCGCCCCCGCGCCCGCCGCGGCCACCAGCCGGGCATGCAGAAGGCCGAGACCCGACCGATCCGCCAGCGCCGCATCCCCGTTCGCCCGCGCCAGCGCGGCCAGCCGCGCCGAGACCGGAACGATCTCGACCGCCGCGCCGGCCGCCAGGACCCGCGCGTCCCCCTCGAGAACTGCCCGCCACTCCGCGTGCGCGGCAAAACCCTCCAGCGCGAACACGATCCGTGTGCCCGCCGCCCGCAGCGCACGCACCGTACCGAGGGTCTCCCGCCCGACCGGCGCCCCTGCTTCCAGAACGACACACGCCACGGCCACCGGCCTGCCCTCGACCCCACCTGCACCCCTGACCACCGATTCCCTCGGCTCCGAGTCGAATTCGCCCGTCCCCCACCCCCGCGCCCCGCCGTCCACCACCTCGACCCGAGGCACACACCGAGCCAGCTCGGCCCGCAACAACGCCGTGTCCCCCGCGTCCCGCCCCACCAACACGACTTCGTCCCCACCCCGCCCACTCCCCATGGCCAGCAGCAGCGCCAGCCCGTGCGGGTTCCACCGCCCCACGACCCGCTCCACCCCCGGCTCGAGCATCGCCACTCGCCGCGGCGGCCCCGCGACGGGTTCGGCGAGCACGGCTTCCACGGTCTCCTCGGGCACGGTCCCGGCCGGTCCGCCCGACGCGGTCCCGACCGGTTGGCCAGGCCCAGTCCAGACCGGGTCGCTGGGCACGACTTCCACCGGTTCGCCAGTCACATGCCCGACCGGAACTCCAGCCATGGCGCAAACAGGGCTCCCCAGCGCGGCCGCCGACTCGCCGGAGACATCGGCCTCCGATTCACCCGGCACAGCGGTCGACTCGTTCGGCACCGGCGCGACAACCGGATTCGGCACGCCGGGAGCCATGGGCGACATGCTCCCCACCGATGCCGCCGCCTCGCCGGGCGCTGTCACCGCACGCTCAACCCCCGCTTCACCGGTCCCACCGGTGTCCGACCGCCCATTCCGCGGTTCCGGCAAGTCGAGCGTGCCGAACAACTTCCTACCGCCCTGCCCCGCACCCCCGCTGCCGTCCTCAGCCCCGCTCTGCACAGCGCCGCCCAACACCCCTCCGGACCCGAGATCTCCCTCCACCCCCCGTCATTCGTCACCACCCCCACCCTCGTCTCTCCCCATCCCAACTTGGGTGCCTCGCCGAGACCCCGGACCACATCTCGCCGAGGGCCACGCGCTCAGCTCGCTCGAATGCCGGCTGCCACGACGGTGCTAATCGGTTCGAGCTACGAGCCGGCCTGAAGCCGATCCACGACCAGAAGAGCGTCCGAGCCGCCGAGGGGCCGAGCCACTGCGGATCGGGGGCGATCGCGGGTTGAGGCGGAGCGCACCGGCGAAGGGCATTGGGTCACGGGCAGCGCGGTTGGTCAGTCGGGGAACTCCAGGAGCGGGTGGGGGCGGGCGGCCTCCTCGGCCAGGCGGGTCGCGGCGGCGGCGTAGCGGGTGTGGAGCTCCTCGTGGAGGGGGTCTATGCCGCTGGCGGAGTGGAGGATCTGGAGGAGGGGGCGGGGAGCGAGGGTGGGGGCGTGGTTCAGGGCGGTCAGGGCGCAGGCCACGCCATAGAGGGTCCAGCGGTCCAGGAGGGTGTGGCGGTCGGGGGTGTCCAGGGCCACGGACGGGTCGGTGAAGAGCTCGGGGAGCAGGGTGAAGGCGGGGGTCTCGCGGTGGCGGTGGCGGTGCAGGGTGTGCAGGTCTGCGGGAGTGAAGGTGCCGGTTCGGGTGCGGGCCGCCAAGGTCGACACCACGGGGAAAGTGGAGTGGCCCAGGGTGCGGGTGAGGCGGTCGGCCACGGCGGCCGCGTCCGGCCAGCGGGCGCCGACCGCGTCGGCCTTGTTCAGGACCACGAGGACGCGGCCCGGGGGCAGGGCGGAGAGCAGGCGGCGGTCGGCGGAATTCGCGGCGCCGGGCAGGACGTAGAGGACGAGGTCGGCATCCAGGACCGGGTCGGTGCGGCCGGGCGCGTCCAGCGGCGCGGTCTCCTCGGCCGACAGCAGGGACAGCGCGTCCCGCAGGGTGGATTTACCGGCGCGGGCGCGGCCGGTGATCTGAATGCGCGGGGAGGGCCCGTGCGACACGCGGGCAGCCTAGCCCGGACCCGCTCGCGCAGGCGGACATTCGACCTCCGCTGACCGAAATGCCGCCTTCAACAGGACAAACCGACTCATACCCCTCCGGGTCCAACTGTGCGACAGCGCATTTCACCGACACCGCTCTTCACACACACCGCCGAACCACCTACTGTTTCGATCCGGTCGGCGGGCACCGCCGGCAGGTCCCCCGAGCCCATGGGCCGGGACTCAGCCAGGAAGGTCGCCAGCACCCGTGACCAAGCACCACGCCGACGGCGTCGCCGCCCCGCCGGCCCGATCGGATTCCCCTGCCGGACAACCCGATCCGTCGGCCCCCCACCCCGACGCGAACCTCACTGCCGCCGCCGGCCGCCGCGCCGCGGGCGCCGCCCGCCCGGTTCCGCCCAGCCGCGACCCCTTCTTCCACACCCCGGCCGGCCTGGCCATGCAGCCGCCGGGCACCATTCTGCGCACCCGCCCGGTCGAACTCGCGCTGCTCGGCGTTATCCCCCAGCAGGTGACGGCCTGGCAATTGCTGTACCGCAGCAACGATTTACACGGCCGCCCCGAGGTCGCGGTCACCACCGTGCTCCTACCCAAGGGCGCGGACCCCGGCGCCGACCGCCCGCTGCTCGCCTTCCAGTCCGCCCAGGACGCGGTGACCGATCGCTGCGCCCCGTCCTACGCCCTGCGCCGCGGCGCGCTCTCGCCCGGTTCGGTCACCCAGTGGGAATGGATGCTGGTCGCCAACGCGCTGCGCCGCGGCTGGGCGGTCACCATCGCCGATCACGAGGGCCCCAAGGGCGGCTTCGGCGTGGCCCGCGAACCCGGCTACCGCACCCTCGACGGCATCCGCGCGGCCCTGCGTTTCGCACCGCTCGGCCTGCGCCCGGAGACCCGGATCGGGGTCTGGGGCTATTCGGGCGGCGGCATGGCGAGTTCGTGGACCGTGGAGATGGCCCCCGAGTACGCCCCCGAACTCGATATCGCCGGCGCCGTGCTCGGCGCGCCCGTCGGCGATCCGGCCGCGGTCTTCCTGCGCCTGGACGGCGGCCTGTACGCCGGTTTCCCCGCGATCGTCATCGCCGCGCTGCAGCAGGTCTACCCGGTCCTGGCCGACGTGGTCCGCAAGGACTTCACCCCCGCGGGTCACCGCCTGCTGCACCGGGTCGAGCAGCTCGGCCCGATCGCCGCCCTGCCGCTGCTGGTCGGCTGCCGCCTGGAGGACTACCTGCGCCGGCCGCTGGCGGAGATCCTGCCCGAGCTCGAGGACATGTTCGCCGATATTCGCCTGGGCAATACCGCCCCGGCCTGCCCCGTGCTGGTCGTGCACCCGGTGCGGGATCAGGTGATCCACGTCTCGGGCGTCGACGCCCAGGTCGAGCGCTACCGGGCCAACGGCGCCGAGGTCTGGTACCTGCGCGATCGGCTGAGCGAACATTTCTCGCTGCTGCCGCTGGCGACGCCGCTGACCCTGGATTGGCTGGCCGATCGGCTCGCGGGCAAAACTCTCACCGAACCCACAACCGAGACCGTCTGGTCGGTAGCGCTGCCGCCCGCCCGCTGGCGGGGACTGCTGGAATTGGCAACCACCGCAATGCGAGTCACGCTGGGGCTGTCGCTCACACAGCAGTCGCCGCAGGTCGCCGCCGAGGCGCCGGGCCTGGCGGCCTGACGGTCGATCCGCTCCCCAACACGTAGTCGATTGCTGCGGTAACTACTCAATACTGGACAATGGACGCCGTGAACGACGCCGCGAACCACACTGCCGAGTCAGTCCCCGGGCCGCGGTCCGCCGACCACGCGGATGCGGGTGCGCCCGCCGGCGCGGGTGTGGATCGTCCCCGCGACAATCGCCTCTACCCCCGGGTAACCAGCTTCCGGTCGCGCCGGGGCGCGCTGACCCAGCCGCAGCAGCAGTCCTGGGAGCGCATGTGGCCGTCCATCGGCCGCGAGGTGTCCCAGGACAAGCTCGACGCCGACGCGTGGTTCGGCCGCAGCGCCCCGCTGATCATCGAAATCGGCTGTGGCACCGGCACCGCCACCGCGGCGATGGCGCAGGCCGAGCCGCAGTTCAATCTGATCGGCGTCGAGGTCTACCGCCCGGGTCTGGCACAGCTGGTGCAGCGCATCGAGCGCGAGTCCATCGACAACATCCGGCTGCTGCGCGGTGACGCGGTCTCGGTTCTCGAGCACATGATTGCTCCGGAGTCGCTGACAGGTGTCCGAGTGTTCTTTCCGGACCCGTGGCCGAAGGCGCGGCACCACAAGCGCCGGCTGCTGCAGCCCACGACGCTGACCTTGATCGCCAGTCGGCTGCGTCCGGGCGGCGTGTTGCACGTCGCGACCGATCACGCGGATTACGCGGAACACATTGCCGAAGTGGGCGCGGGAGAATCGCAGCTCATCGGCATGAATGAGACCACGGGTGGGGACCCCGCGCAGTATCTTGAAAACGCACCGATCGGTTTCGAACGCCCGATTACGAAGTTCGAGGGCAAAGGACTCCGCGCGGGTAGCGCTATCAACGAGTTCATCTGGGGGAAGATCGAATCATGAGCGTCAGTGAGATGGCCCCGGAGGTCGCGGATGTTGCCGGAATAATGCACGGCGCAGGGTCGTCGGAACTAACCGGCAACACGAGCCTCTCGGGCACCACATCGGACGTGCGCCGGGTTCTCCTCGTGTGGGACGCCCCCAATTTGGATATGGGTCTGGGCGCCATTCTCGGTGGCCGCCCGACCGCCGCCTATCGCCCGCGTTTCGACGCGCTGGGCCGCTGGCTGCTCGCCCGGACCGCCGAACTCTCGGTCGGCAGTCGCACCCGCGTCGAACCCGAAGCCACCGTTTTCACCAATATCGCCCCCGGCACCGCCGATGTCGTGCGCCCCTGGGTGGAGGCGCTTCGCAATGTCGGCTACGCAGTCTTCGCAAAACCCAAAATCGATGAAGATTCCGACGTGGACAGCGATATGCTCGCCCACATCGAGCTACGCCGCCGCGGCGCCGGGCTGGCCGGAATCATGGTCGCCTCCGCCGATGGCCAGGCATTCCGCGCACCGCTCGAGGAAATAGCCGCCAGCGGCGTTCCTGTCCAGGTGCTGGGATTCCGCGAGCACGCGAGTTGGGCGGTCACGTCGGATATTCTCGAGTTCATCGACCTCGAGGACATCCCGGGCGTGTTCCGTGAACCGCTGCCCAGGGTCAGTCTCGAGTCGCTGCCCGACGAGGGAGCATGGCTGCAGCCGTTCCGGCCGCTGTCAGCGCTGCTCACCTCCCGCCCCGCTCAAGGAGTCGCTTAGTGTTCACCCGCTGGGGCGACCTGGTCTACAAACTGCGCTACACGGTTCTGGGCTTGTCGATCGCCGGGTTTCTCGCGCTCGGTGCCTTCGGGCTCGGGGTAGAGAGCCATCTCAGCTCCAGCGGCTGGTTCAACCCGCATTCCGAGTCGACCAAGGCGGCGGTCCTGCAGGACCAGACCTACGGTCGCGACCACAACAGCGACATCGTGCTGCTGTTCACCGCGCCCGAGGGCAAGACGATCGACGATCCGGAATGGAGCGCGAAGGTCGTCGAGGCCCTCAACCGGCTGCCCGAGGAGTACCCCGAGATCTCCAAGGTCAACGGGTCGTACTGGCGCACGACCACCGGCGAGTACTCGCCGAGCTTCTTCGGCTCGAAGGACAAGCAGCACGCGTTCGCCACCCTCGCGCTGGCGGGCAACAACGACAACGACATGCTGCGCAGCTACGACGCGGTGCAGAACGCCTTCGACATTCCCGGCGTCACGGTCGAGGTCGCGGGCATGCAGCCCATCGCGTTCACGCTGAACGACACCATCTCCAGCGACGTCAAGCGCATGGAGATGCTGGCGCTGCCCGCCGTCGCCGTGCTGCTGTTCCTCATCTTCGGCGGCATCGTGGCCGCCTCGCTGCCGCTGATCATCGGCGGCCTCACGATCATCGCCTCCAACGGCATCATCATGGGCCTGACCAAGTTCACCGAGGTGAACTCGTTCGTCATGGCCGTCGTCTCGATGATCGGCCTGGGCCTGGCGATCGACTACGGCCTGTTCATCGTGAGCCGCTTCCGCGAGGAGCTGGCCGAGGGGTACGACACCAAGGCCGCCGTGCGGCGCTCGGTACAGACCGCGGGCCGGACGGTGTCCTCCTCCGCGACGATGATCATCGCCGCCAGCGCGGGCATGCTGCTGTTCCCGCAGGGCTTCCTCAAGTCCGTCGCCTACGGCACCATCGCCGCGGTGCTGCTGGCCATGGTCTCCGCGCTCACCGTGCTGCCCGCGATCCTGGGCATCCTCGGCCCGCGCGTGGATGCCCTGGGCCTCAAGTGGATTCGCAAGACCAAGACCGCCGAAGAGGTCGAGAACGGCCTGTGGGGCCGGCAGACCGCCTGGGTCATGAAGCATCCGCTCAAGGTCGCGATTCCGCTGACCATCGTGCTGCTGCTGCTCATCATCCCGGTCAAGAATCTGCAATTCGGCGGTATCAGCGAGACCTACCTGCCGCCGGACAACAAAGTCCGCATGGCGCAGGAGCATTTCGACGAGATCTTCCCGCTGCGTAAATCGGATCCGGTGCAGCTGGTCATCGTCACCGATAATTCGCGCGATATCGGCGCGATTCTCACCCAGGCGAATCAGGCACCCGGACTGGTGAAGAACTCCCAGTTCGGCATTCCGGCGAAACCGCCGAACGGCTCGAATGTCTGGAAGACCGAAGCGACCGTTCTCACCCCGGATCATCCCGAGGAGACCGTGGATTATCTGCGGGCCATGGAGGTGCCGGCGGGCGCGGAGGTGATGGTCACCGGTCAACCGGTCATGATGATGGACAGCATCAACTCGCTGCTCGACATCATGCCGATCATGATCGCGCTGGTGCTGCTGATCACCACGATCCTGATGTTCCTGACGTTCGGATCGCTGGTGCTCCCGCTCAAGGCCGCGCTCATGAGCGCGCTCGGATTGGGTTCCACGCTCGGCATTCTGACGTGGATCTTCATCGACGGGCACGGCGCGGGGCTGCTGAACTTCACCCCGCAACCGATCATGTCGCCGATCCTGGTGTTGATCATCGCGATCATCTACGGCCTGTCGATCGACTACGAGGTATTCCTGCTGTCCCGCATGGTCGAAGCGCGAGCGCAGGGCGCGAGCACGACCGAGGCGGTACGCATAGGCACCGCGCAGACCGGTCGCATCATCACCGCGGCCGCACTCATCCTGCTGGTGGTGACGGGCGCGTTCGCCTTCTCCGAACTGGTGATGATGCAGTACATCGCCTACGGCATGGTGTCGGCGCTGATCATCGACGCGACGGTGCTGCGCATGCTGCTGGTGCCGGCCACCATGAAGCTGCTCGGCGACGACTGCTGGTGGGCTCCGGCCTGGATGAAGAAGGTGCAGGAGAAGATCGGGCTCGGCGAGCCGATCCTCGACGACGAGCGGCCCGGCGGCGGCGAAGTGGTGGACCTGGTCAAGACCACGCCCATCACCGACCCGGTGACCATGCAGATGCCCGCGCTGACCGACAGCCAGGCGATTCCGCGTATCCGGCGGCCCAAGCCCGCGCGCATGATCGACATCGACGTGGACGGCAACGCGCCGACCCAGCAGATCACCGACTCGAAGCCGGCCGGACCCGCCGCGCCCGGCGGCGTACCGGGAGCGGCTCCCAAGTCGCTCGGCACCCCGCCCGAGGCGGCCAATGGTGTTCCAGCGCAACCGGGCAACGGCGTTCCCGCACAACCGGGTAACGGCATTCCGGCGCAGCCGGGTAACGGCGTTCCCGCGGACCGGCCGGCCGGCGGCGCGTTCCCCCGGACACCCGGGCACGGCGTCACCCCGCGCACGGTCGACCGGCCCGGTCGCGAGACGCCCGAGTCCGATGCCGCCCGGAACCGGGACGGCGCCTTCGCGCAGCCGCCCAAGCCGGCGCCGCTCGCGAACCCGGCGATTCCGACTGTCTCCCAGTCGGATTCGGCGCCCGCGAAGCATCCGATCGGCGCGGAGCGGGTGCTGCCGCCGCCCGGGAGCAACATCGCGCCGCATCCGGCGACCCGCGCGCAGCTGTACCAGCCCGGCGGTGACGCGGGCGAGACCGCGAACGCCGGTGCGGAGCAACCGCATCCGACGCATCACTCGCTCGAGGATCAGCCCGCCGGGGACGGTCGCAGCAGTATCGAGCAGTGGATGTCGGACCTGCGTTCGGCCCGGCGCCCGGCCGAGGATCTGGACGACGAGGGCAAGCATCGGGGCGGCGAGGGCCGCACCGTCAGCGTGAACGAATTACTGCGCCGGCAGAACCGGGACTGATCCCGGAAGCACCGACGCTCGGAACACAACGAAGCCCGGCCGTATCGCACGGCCGGGCTTCGTCGTTCGGATCACGCTCCGGCGCTCCGCCGGATCACGATGTGGACGGACCGGCCTGGGCCGATTCGGCGAACGCCCGGGCATAACGCGTGCCCGCCAGCAGCAGGAGCACGCCGACCACCAGGAACGCGCCCGCGCGGACCAGACCGTCTAGGGTGGCCAGGTCGAACAGGAACAGCTTGGCCAGCGAGGCTGCGGTGACCAGCAGACCGGCCGCGAGCGCCACCTTGGCCGCCTGCGGGGTGCGGGTGAGCCGGCGCAGACCGTAGAGCAGCGCGGTGGTGGCGGCCGCCATCCAGATGACGGTGGCGATGCCGTGCCCGGCGCGGAAGCCGTCGGGGCTGCCGGTGGCGATGCCGATCGAGACGGTCAGCGCAGTCACCGCGTACAGGGCCGCGATGCCGCCCACCACGCCGAGCGCGCTGGCGTCGCTCTCGGTGGCGGCGAGGCCGAGCCTGCGGGCGCACCAGAACGCGGTGGCGAGGACGGCGAGCGCGGCGACGGCGGCCAGGGCGGTCGAGATGCCCAGGTACCGTTCGGCTTCGGCCTGTTCGGCCAGGGTGGACGGGTTGGCCCGCTCCAGGAAGACCAGGGTGCCGGCAACCCCGAAGGCCGCGCCGAGACCGGTCGTCAGCCGCGAGCGCTGCTGCCCGGCCACCGCGAGGAAGCCCAGGGCCGCGAGGAAGAGCGCGATCGGGAGTGTCTGCACCCGGGTCGCCCCGACGCACGCCTCGAGCAGGGCGCAGGCGCCCGCCACGGCCGCGACCGCCGCGAGGTGGCCCGGAACACGCACGCGCTCGGACAGTTTCGAGATCCACGGCAGGGCGGCGACGAGCAGCAGCACGGCCGCGAAGACGGCGGACACGAGTACCGAGGTGCGGCGCTCGAACATGACGGGCGCGGCCAGCAGCGGCACGGTGGCCGCGGCGAAGGTCAGGCTCGCGGTCAGGTCTCCGGCGCGGGCGCGCACCGAGACCAGCGCACCGGCCAGGCCGATGACGGCCACCGCGACGGCGGCGGCGAGGATCTCGTAGCGCTGCCCGCGCGCGGCGTCGCCCAGCGCGGCGGCGGCCACGGCGAAGAAGACGGCCAGCGCCGCGGGCAGGGTGCGCACGAGGTGCAGCCACGGCCAATCCCGCACCACCTGTACGGGAACCGCGGCGAGCTGCAGCACGATCAGGAAGACCAGCAGCGCGATTCCGGTGGCGACGGCGGGCGACAGCAGCGCGGCGCCCAGCACCACCAGCACCGCCAGAGCCTGTGCGCGCCACCGCATCGCGAGCGCCACGCCACCGGCCGCGATCCCCAGCGCGACGCCGTAGCCGATGATCGGATGCAGCCACCCGTACACGGCGGTCACCGCGACGACGGTCAGGTATCCCCCGGCGATACCCGTGGCCGCCAGCGCGACCGCGCCCACCTGCCCGCCGGCCCGGCCGTGCACCCGCCCGGCGATACCCACCAGCGCCGCCGAGAACAGCGCCCCGGCAACGACTCTCGGCACCGGCCCGAAGATTCCGGCCTGCGCCGCCAGCACCAGCAGCATCACGACGCCGATGAGCGTGACGCCGACCCCCGCGACCGCGAGCACCCGGCTGACGACCCCCTCACGCTGCCACCACGGCGTCCGCACCGGTCGCGGCGCACGGCGCTGCGGTGCGACGGGCGGCATGGCCCCGTACACCGGCTGCCCCGCCGGTCCGACCCGTGGCGGCGGCCCGCCCATCCACCCGGCCCGGGTCTGCGCGGGCGCCAAGGGAACTCCCGCGTAGCGCGGCGGAACGGGTGCACCCTGATACGGCGGCGGCGGTAGCAGTCCCCCGGCCGGCGGTACCGGCGCGGCGGGCGGGTTCTGCCATCCGGGCGCACCGGTGGTCGGAGCGCCGGTCCGATCAGGTTCGGCCGCAGAGGTTTCCGACGCTCGACGCGCGAACGCCGCTGCGGCAGCGGCGGCTTCGGCCGCCGGTACGGAATCCGCCGGACCGGTAGCTTCGGCCGGTACGGGCCGCGCCCACTCACCGGGCGGCGGCACGACGCCGCCCGCCACCGAGGGCATCGGGGCGGGCGGTGTGCGGGGGTTCGGCGGCTGCGACGGGAACGCGCCCGTCGCGGCGCCCTGGGCGGTCGGCCCGCCCCGCTCGGCGACGAGTTGCCCGCGCAGGACCTCGAGGTCCCGGCCGAGCGTGCTCATGTGGTCGCTGAGCGAGGTGAATTCGGTCGACAGCCGTGCGATCAAGCGGGGATCGATGGCGGTGTTCATGCCCTAAAGCCTCGCGACCGGCGCTTTCTCCCACATGAGTAGAAACCCCCGAGCCACCCCCGATTCCTACCCCAACCCAGTTTGCCCGACCGATGTCACAGCACAGACCACCGTCTGACAGTTCCCCGGGACGAGAGGTGACCACGTTGCGTAATCAGGGCGAACGCGAACGACCCGCACGGCTTCGGCGGTGCTGACGGCGCGATCCCCGTTTCGAACTGCCCGCCGCCGAACGCGCTCGGCGCCGCCTCGAGTTCGCGAAGTGGATCGCGTCGGACCGCATGTCCGAAACCGTCGGCGACAGATCTCGCTGCCGGTTGATCGAGCCGGATCCGCGCCGGGTGGCCGGGCCGGTCAGGCGGACTGAGACGCCGCGCGGGTCAGGGTCGCGCGGACCTCGGCCACCACGCGGGTGGGGGCCTCGAGCATCGGGACGTGGCCTACGCCGGTCAGGGGGCGGACGTCGAGGGCCGGGGTCGTGGGGAGGTCGGGGTAGAGGTGGGCGGGGAGGATCCGGTCGTGCTGGGGGAGCAGGATCGTGGTGGGGGTCTCCAGGGTCGACAGGGTCGTGAAACCCTTGGGGAGCAACGGATCCTGGGTCAGATCGGTTGTTATCGTGCAGTGGGTCACGGCGGCGGCCATCGCCTTGGCGAGCTGGTTGGGTACCGCGGCGGGGCGGTGGGCCAGCAGCGGGAGCAGCAGGCTGCGGAGCATCGTGGGCATGGTGGCGGGGCGATCGGTGGAGATGCCGACCACTGGGCCGAAGATCAGGAACTTGCGCAGCAGGGCGTCGGCGGCCTGCGGGGTGCGCCACAGTCCGGCGGGCGCGATGGCGGTGACCGATCGGGCCCGGCCGCGCGCCGCCAGTTCCAGGGCGAGCCAGCCGCCGAGCGAGTTGCCGACGATATGCGCTGTGGGCCAGCCCACTTCGTCGAGCAGGGCCTCGGCGAAGTCGGCGAGCGCGCCGACGGTGACCGGCCGCTCGGGTTCGGGGCCGCCGAAGTGCCCGGGCAGGGTGGGCGCCAGGACGTCGTGATCGGCGGCCAGGTCGTCGATGATCGGAATCCAGGACTGCCAGGTCAGCAGCACCCCGTGCAACAGCAGCAGGGGTTCGCCGCGGCCGGTGCGCACCAGTGGTTTCGGAATCGCGCCCGCCGCCCCGCCTTCGACCATGCGCGTGAGGATACCCGCCGGAACCGCCTGCCGCCGCAGCCCATTCGGGCCCCGGGGGTCAGGCTCCGTTCAGGAAACGCTTCCAGTTCGTGCCGAAGGGATGCTTTGCGGTGATCGAGCCGAAGCGCAGGTCACCGAGCACGACCAGGTGCAGCGGGCCCATGGGCGGCCCGGTGCGCACCTTGTTGTTGGCCGAGGAACCGACCAGGTCGACGCCGTTCACGTCGACGGTCGCCTCGCCCGGCACGACGAGTTCGATCGAGCTGAAGTACCCGGTGAGCCGAATCTCCACCACCTGCGTGGACATGATGGCCTGGGTGAAATCGAGGGTGACACCGCCCATGAAGCTCTCCACCGTCAACGCCGGCGGCACCTGCCAGGGCCCCTTACGGGTGATGCCGGACATGCGCGCCCGAATCACGGTGCCCGACACCGGCGTCCGAGGGTTGGCGAATTGCGCTGCGGCGGTGGCGAATCCGGTGGCGAACTGCGCGCGCCCGCCGGTGAACGGCCGGGGTGCGGAGTGGACGCGCGCGTTCGGGTAGTGCGGCGGCGCCTGTCCGGGCTGCCCGGCCAGCCGGATACCGGGTAGGTCGACCAGCACGGCGTTGAGCTCGCCGCGCGTCTTGGCCGCCAGCGCGGTGTCCATGCGCTCGGTGAATTCCCCCAGGGACAGCATGCCCAGGCCCACCGCGCGCTGCAGCAACGTTCCGACGTGTTCGCATTCGGCATCCCCCACGCGCAGGTCGCGATCGCCGATCACGCCCGTCTCGATGCCGGATTCAGGGCCACCCATGCCTTCGAGGCTAGCCAGCGCGGGGGTGTTCGCGCATCAGGGCAATCCCTGAATCCCGCCCCCACGCCCGGATACCGCGGCCGCTATTCCAGGCCCTGTTCGATCGCGTACCGCGTCAGTTCCACCCGGTTGCCGAGCTGGAGTTTGCGCAGCGTGGACTGCACGTGGTTCTCCACGGTCCGGTGACTCAGGTTCAGGCGGGTCGCGATCTGCCGGGCCGAGAGTCCCTTGGCGACCATGCGCAGCACCTCGGTCTCGCGGTCGGTGAGGGCGGGCCGGTGCGGTTCGTCCCGGTCGGCCGGGCTGTTGGCGATGCGCCGGAACTCCCCGAGCACGAGGCCGGCCAGGCCCGGGGTGAACACGGCCTGCCCCGCGGCGGTGGCCCGCACGGCGTCGGCGAGTTCGGTGGCCGAGGCGCTCTTGACCAGGTAACCGATGGCCCCGGCCTTGATGGCGTCGAGGACGTCGTCGCGTTCGGCCGAGGCCGAGAGCACCAGGACGTGGGTGCGCGGGGACACGCGCAGCACCTCACCCGTGGCGTCCGCGCCGTTGCCGTCGGGCAGTTGCATGTCCATGAGGACGACGGCGGGCTGGACCGCGGCGGCCCGCCGCGCGGCGGACGCGACGCCGTCGGCGGTGGCCACCACCTCGAATCCGGCCTCGGCGAGGTCGCGGGCAACGCCGTCGCGCCAGATCGGATGGTCGTCGACCACCATGACCGTGATCGGCCCTGCTTGTTCGGACATGTGCACCTCCGGTCCCATTGTGAGTGATCGCGGCCGCGGATGGTCAGGGGCGCCGGGGCACCCGGAACTCCCATTCCGCGCCGTCGTCCGAGCCGTCCGCGCCCGCGGTCTCGAACAGCAGGTGCGCCGTGCCCTCGATGGCGGCGATGCGGCCCACGATCGAGCGCGAAACCCCCATGCGCCCTTGCCCTTCGGCTTCGGCGAGCCGACCGGACGCGATGCCCGGCCCGTCGTCGCGCACGCTGATGATGAGTTCGTCGCCGGTATCCTCCAGCAGCACATAGGCTTTCGCGCCGGGCCCGGCGTGCTGCACCACGTTGGCGAGCGCGGCGGCCACCGCCGCGGAGATCTCGCGCGCCTCCCAGCGCCCGAACGGCACCGGCTCGCCGGGGGTGGAGACCAGCACCGACGGGGTGGCCTGGGCCGTCAGCAGCGGCCGCAGATCCACCTCCGGGCCGCCGGCGTCGGAGCGTTCGCCCTGTTCGGAGATGAGCACCCGCAGCGCCACCTCCTGCTCCCCCGCGCGCTGCGCCAATTCCGCGGTGGGGCCGCCGATTTCGGTGCCGCGCCGTTTGATGTAGCTCAGAACCTGGAGTACGCCGTCGTGCACCTCGCGGGCCAGCCGCTCGCGTTCCTGGGCCGCGGCGGTGAGCCGCACCGCGCGTTGGAGCTGGGCCTGGGCGCGGCGAGCGGTGTTGGCGGCCAAGCCGATCGCGAGCCCGACCGAGACCAGCACCGGCGCGGTCGCGTCCCGCCAGATGTCGAGTTCCCACTGCTCGCGCGCGGTGATGATGGCGGCGGCGATCAGCAGTCCGGACATGACCCCGCCGAACGGTCCCCACAGGATCGCCGAGGACATCACCGCGTTGGCCGCCCACAGCGTGGTGGGCAGGGTCTGATGCCCGTGGTACCAGTCGAAGTCCGAGACCAGGCGGGTTGCGAAGATCAGCGCGATGACCACCACGTGGTCGCCGATGACGACGGTGGTGCGCACCCGGCGCAGATTGTGAATCCGCCACTGCGACAACATGACCGCGGAGACGCCGGACCACACCGCCATGAGCGCGATGAGCACCCAGCTCAGTCGCTGATTGGTGTAGTTCGAGACCGACGCGGCCTGCTGGCCGACCGCGTAGATCAGCGTGACCAGCCGGAACGCCTGCGCGGCCCGCCACAGCGGGGAGGTGGCGGCGTCATCGGAGGCGGGTTCAGCCGGGCGTGTCACCGGCGGCATCCGGGTCGGCGGCGGGCGCCGGCGCGCTCGGCCCGGCCGTGGGCGCCGCGCTCGTCGCCCCGGGTTCGGGCAGTCGATAACGATTCGGGTCGGGCGTGTCGGGCTCGGCGGCGAACATCCGTTCGTGCGGATCCCCGGTGTGCAGATCCTGGTACAGCTCGTCGGGCGAGTCGGCCAGCAGCGAGCGCATGGCGGTGTTGAGCACGGCCACGAACGGCACCGCGAGCAGACCGCCCGCGATGCCCGCGAGCACGACGCCCGCGGCGATGGCGAGCACCACGGCCAGCGGGTGGATGCGCACCGCGCGGCCCATCAGCAGCGGTTGCAGCACATGCCCTTCCAGCTGCATGACCGCGACGGTGATGCCGAGCACGATGAGCGCGGTGACCAGCCCCTTGGTCATCAGGGCGATGAAGACCGCGACCGAGCCGGCGATGAACGACCCGATGATCGGGATGAACGCGCCGATGAACACCAGCGAGGCCAGCGGCAGCGCGAGCGGCACCTGCAGGATCGCCAGGCCCGCGCCGATGCCGATGGCGTCGACCGCGGCCACCAGCACGGTGGCCCGGACGAATCCGGTGAGGGTGCCGAAGCCGAGCCGCCCGGCGGTGCGCACCCGATCGCGCTGGGCGCGCGGTACGACCCGGGTCATGAACTCCCAGATCTGGTCGCCGCCGTAGATGAAGAAGATGAGGATGAACAGCGTCAGGAACGCGCCCGTGAAGAACTCGCCGATCACGGTGGCGGTGGTGAGCGCCCCGTTGGTGAGCGTGGCCTGATTCGATTCGATCGTCTTGACGATGGTGTCGCCCGCGTTGCGAATCTGCTCGTTGCTCATGTGCAGCGGGCCGTTGATCAGCCAGTCCTGGATCTCGTGGACGCTGTCCTTGAATTCGTCGGACAGCTGCGGCACGCCGACGACGAACTGTTCGACGACGAAGGTCATGATGCCGGCGAGCAGGCCGATGGATCCGGTCAGCGCGACGAAGACCCCGAGCGACCGCGGCACGCCGAGGCGCTGGATCCAGTCGACCAGCGGCGAGAGCAGGGCCGCGCCCAGCAGCGCGATCGACAGCGGAATGGTGACGGCCGAGAGCCGATGCGCCATCCACGCGACGGTCAGGATGGCCGCCAGGATGAGCAGCAGCCGCCAGCTCCATTCGGCGGCTTCGCGCACCAGCGGATGCACCGCGTCGGAATCGCTCTTGCGCGCCGACTTCGGCTGATCGGCGTGCCCGTCCCCCGCTTGCGCCTCGCTCACCCCCCGAACCCTACTGTGTCCGAATTGTCCCGCGCTGGTGTGAACGGACGCTCGATCGCCCGCCGCGCCCATGCCATTTCCCTCTCACGCGACGTCACACCCGATTTCGGGTGTAGCGGGGGCGTGTTCGGGGTAACCGGGAAATCGGCCCCGCGCCCAACCGCCCGCCCGCGCACGCGAGCTCCGGTGGCGCGCAGCCGTGCGCCAAATATTCGGACGGGCCGATCCGCCGCTAGATTGGTCTTCGTGTCAACGCCCCGCGAAGCAAGCTCAGCCGCGATATCCGCGCGGCCGGCCGGGCGACGAACGGTGGCGACATGACGACCGCCCGGGATCCGCTGGAAGCGGTCAAACAGACGATGCGCACGCGCTGGCCGCTGTATCTGGCATCGATGCTCGCCGCCAACGCTTTCGGCGCCGTGCTCGTGTGGGCGTTCATCCAGTACGGCCTGCCGGTGCCCGAGGGCGAGACCAGCGCGACCCGCCAGACCGGGCTGCTGGTGCCCGGGCTGGTCTTCACCGTCGGCGGGTTCCTGAGCCTGACCGCGTCGGCGCTCATGCTGCGCCCGGTCATGCGCTGGCAGATGCGCGGCGGGCCGCCGAGCCGGCAGGAACAGATGGCGGCGCTGCACGCGCCGCTGCGGCAGGCCATCGTGCACCTGGTGCTGTGGCTGGTGGGCGGCGCGGTGCTGGCCTCGCTGATCATCGTGCGCACCCCGGAACTGGCCGCGGCGGTGATCGTCACCGAATGCATGGCCGCCACCATCGTTTTCGGCTTCACCTACATGCTGGGCGAACGCATTCTGCGCCCGGTCGCGGCCGAGGCGCTGACCGCGGGCGTGTTCGACCACACGCTGACCGCCGGCGTCGGTACCCGCATGGCCATGACGTGGGGCATGGGCACGTTCGCGCCGGTGATCGCCATCGTGCTGCTGTGCGTGACGCAGATTTCCGCGCGCGTGCAGTTCTCCGCCCAGTCGCTGGCGGTGTCGATTCTGCTGCTGTGCGGCGTGGTGATCATGCAGGCGCTGGCGCTGTCGATGCTCACCGCGTCAAGTATTTCCGATCCGATTCGGCAGCTCAGCCAGGCCATCGATCGCGTGCAGGAAGGCGCGCGGGACGTTCAGGTGGAAGTTTTCGACGGTTCGGAAATCGGGCTGCTGCAGGTTGGCTTCAACCGAATGATGGGCGAGGCGGCCAAACGCCGGGAACTGCAGGAATTGTTCGGCCGCCATGTCGGTGAGGACGTGGCGCGGCGCGCATTGGAGTACGGCACCGAACTCGGTGGTGAAACCCGATTCGTGGCGGTGTTGTTCGTCGATATGGTCGGTTCCACGGCCACCGCCGCCGAACGCCCGCCGACCGAAGTGGTCAGTCTGCTCAATGAGTTCTTCCGCGTCGTGGTCGATGTGATCGACCGCCATCACGGCCTCATCAACAAATTCATGGGCGATGCCGCGCTCGCCATCTTCGGCGCGCCGCTGGATCGCCCGGACGCGCCGACCGCCGCCCTGGCCGCCGCCCGTGAGCTGCGCGAAGCCCTGCGCGAGGTGCCCGGATTGGATATCGGCATGGGCGTGTCGGCCGGGCTGGCCGTCGCCGGCAATATCGGCGGGGCAAATCGATTCGAGTACACCGTGATCGGCGATCCGGTGAACGAGGCGTCGCGGCTGACCGAGCTCGCCAAGGACCGCCCCGAACGCGTCCTGACCTCGAGCAGCGCGCTGTATTTCGCCGATGAGAACGAACAGCGGCATTGGGAAACCGGCGACGAAGTCCAGCTCCGCGGACGGCGCAGAAAAACTCGGCTGGCCTGGCCGCGCTCGAGTAGCGACCTGAGGGGTACAGACGAGGCGGCGACCAGTTCGTTAGGCTGACCCCGTGACGGCCCATGATGAGCTGGCCGGCGAACCTGCGCCGCCCGCGGAGAACTCGCGCCGCGGCAGGTTCGGATGGGCCAAATGGGTGGTCGGGGCCGCACTGCTGGCGTTGTTGATTTCCGAGGGCGCATATCTTTATCCGCGCCTAGCCGATTCTTGGAAGAACCTCACCGAAATCCATTGGGGTTGGGTCGCCGCCTGCATCTTCATGCAGGCGGTTTCCATGAGCGGGTACGGCCGGATCCAGAAGCAGCTGCTGCACGCGGGCGGCGTCGAGGTGAGTCAGCGCAAGTCGGTCTCGGTGGTGTACGGCTCCACCGGTATGGCGCTGACCCTGCCCGCGGGCCAGGTCTTCTCCACCGCGTTCACCTACAGACAGATTCGGCGGTGGGGCGCGAGCCCGATCGTGGCGTCCTGGCAGCTGGTCATGTCGGGCGTGGTCGCGACCGCCGGACTCACCCTGCTCGGCCTGTTCGGCGCGGTGCTGGTCGGCGACCGCGTCGGCCCCCTGAAGGTGATCGTGTCGCTGGGCGCGGTGGCGGTGCTGATCTGGGCGTTCAACTACGTGTCCAAGCATCCGGGTTCCATCGAATCGCTGCTGCACCGGGTGCTGCACCTGATCAACCGGATTCGGCACCGGCCGAGCACCGAGGGTTCGGAGAAGATCAGCGAGATCCTCGGCCAGCTGGAGTCGGTGGATCTGGGCCGCCGGGACGGCGCGCTGGTCACCTGGTGGGCGCTGGTGCACCGGATGGCGGACGTGGCCTGCCTGGGCGCGGCCTGCTACGCGGTCGGCGCGGAGCCCAAGCTGGCGGCCCTCATGCTGGTGTTCGCGGCCGGAAAAGCGGTGGGCACCATTCCCTTCGCGCCCGGCGGCATCGTCTACGTGGACGCCACCCTCATCTACTCGCTGACCGTCGCCGCGGCGCTGCCCGCCTCGCAGGCGGTGGCCGCCGCCTTCCTGTATCGGCTGGTCAGTTTCATCCTGGTGGCGATCGTCGGCTGGATCGTGTTCCTGTTCCTCTACCGCAAGCCGCACGTCGACGACGCCGAGTACGAGAAGGAGTTCGAGCAGCGCCGCACCGGCGCGCCGAACCGCCCCGCCGCCGAACAGTAGGCCCGGCGACGCCGTGAGTGTCCCCGCGCGGTGCACGATATGTCCCTCGCACGGCACGAGTGTCCCTGCGCGACCGGCCGATGCGGTGCCGATACCCTGTGGCCCGTGAAGAAATTGGTGCCGTTCGTCGTCGATGTGGTGTTCGTGATCGTGTTCTGTGCGATCGGCCGCAGCAGCCACGACGAAGAGGTACTGACCGGCTTGGCGCGGACCGCGTGGCCGTTTCTCACCGGATTGCTGCTGGGCTGGGTGATCGCCGTGGCGCTGGCCTCGGGCCGCGAGGGGCTCACCGCGGCACGGCGTTTCGACGGCGGGGCGCTGTGGCCCGCCGGAGTCGTCATCTGGATCAGCACGCTGGCGGGCGGCATGGTGTTGCGCGCGGTCAGCGGTCAGGGTACCGCGCTGAGCTTCGTCATCGTGGCGACCTGCTTCCTGGCGCTGGTGCTGCTCGGCCCGCGCGCCGCGCTCCGGGCGCTGCGCTGATCCGGTCGCGGGCCCTGCCGCCGGGGCGCGACACGCCGAACTGACCAGGCGCGCCGCAAGAATCGACCCCGGCGCGCCGCGCTAGTCGTCCGGGCTCGACAGCGCCTGCATCAGGCGCACCGCCATCCGCCCGGTGGCGTCGGCGCTGTCCACGTCGTCGATATGGATCGCGAAGGCCAGATCGCCCATGGTCGCGATGAGCCAGCCGTTGGCCCCCGCGGTCGCGCTGAACGCCTGAATGCCCTGGTAGCGGCCGAGTCCGGCGAGTTCGGGCGCGCCGGTGGCGTCGCGCAGCATGGTGCGCAGCCGATCGGTGACGTTGCCCGCCAGCGGTTGCAGCTCGACCTCGGTGGTGGCCGGGTTGCCGATCGTGATCATGGGCTTGGGCACCTGGCCGTTGGCGATGGCCGCCGCCGCGATGGCCATGCCCCACGGGCTGGCCAGCAGCGAGTCCGCGGCGTTGCCGCGCCCGACGGTCTCCGCGCCGTTCTTGCCCGAGGGCAGCCTGCCGGTGGATTCGTCGAGACCGGCGACCTTGAAGTCGATGCCGACCCCGAGCATGGTCGCGGCCTCGGCGGCATCGCTGACCGAAACGTCCTGCGGCGCCTTCTGCTTGGCGACGGCGGCGACGTTCTTGAACACCTCGATCAGCCCGCCGACCGGGTACAGGCCGGTGAAGGCCACCGAGCCGTGCGCGCTGGCCTGACTGTTCTGCGCGGCCGCGACCACCGCGCCGCTGGAGGGCTGGATGGCCACGATCGAGGCGGGGGCGCCGTAACTCACCACCGCGTCCTCGGCGGCGCGCTGCAGCCGCTGGTCCATGGTGGCGGCGATGTCCGGTCCGGGCGGGCCCTGTTCACCGGCGAGCTGGGTGACGAACTTGCCGTCCGGTTCGAACAGCTGCACGCCCCAGCCGGCCCGCTCGTCGCGGTTGTCCTGCCAGACCTTGCGCAGGGAGTCCAGCAGCGGGGACCAGACCCGGCGGTCGGCGGAGATGAGCCGGGGCTGCTTCTCCATGACCACGCCGGCGATGGGCGCCATGCGCGGCTCGAGGATCTCGAAGTCGCCGTCGCGCAGGTTCACCGCCACGATGGGCTTGCCCTGCGACGACGAGAGCTGCTGCAGCAGCGAATCTCCGGTGATCAGGGGCGCGACGGGTTCGATGGCGGCGGCCAGGGCGTTGGAGGAGGCCACCGGGTCGCCGGTCTTGGCAGGGTCGAGCTTGATGACGTTGATGGTCTGCTCGGTCATGAGCGGCGCGCCGACGATGTCGTTGACGCGCGGGGACGGCGCGGCGTAGGTGCGCACCAGTTGGACGCTGCGCTTGGCGTCGAGCTGCGGCAGCACCAGGGCGGGGTCCCACGAGATGCGCCAGCCGACACTGAGTTTGCGGACGGTGCCCTGCAGGTCGAACTTCCAGTCCTTCTTCTCCCCGAAGTTCCAGGCGCCGGTCATGCTGAAAAGACCGGTGTTCCCGTCGAGTCCGATGAACTGGGTCATCTCGTAGTCGGGTGTGCCCGACTCGAGTCCGCTGAAAACTTGCTTCAACGTTGCCGAGGCACCGTTAGGGTAGGACGTGAGGCGCGCGGCGCCGTCATAGTCCTTCTTGTCGAGGAGCGTGCTGAACCGCTCGACGACCGCTTCGGCCCCGGTCGTCCGATCCCGAACAGCACATGACCCCATCGCGATCGCGACACCGGCCGCCACCGCGAGCACGATTGCCCCACGTACTCGGAAGCGGCGGGATCCCCACACATCCATATCGCCCACTCTTCACTCTTGCCACATCAGCAACAGGGACCACGGTACCGCGTACCGAAAGCTCGCGGTGCCACCTTTCCACCAGGCGTACTCCTATTGAGCACCACCATAGTGCCGATATCGGTCGTTCGGGACCAGTTACATGATCACCGGTCGGTTACGGACCCCGGCGTGTTCCACCACCCCTGAACCGTCCGGTCCGTACTGATGGTGGCCGCGCGGGCGCCTCCCAGGACACCGTTCGAACACCGTTCTCCGAGAGCGCAATCGCATCGGCGCCGCGAAACGTAATGTTGTAATCAGCATTACAACTTCAGGCAGTAAGCGAGAGTGACCGCGATGAGAAACGGACAGCGCGAACGCGATCTCGGCCGACCGGGGGGCTGGCAGCAGGCCGACCTCCCCGACGCCCTGGACGCGAAGGATTGGTTCGCCGGAAGGTTGCCAGTCGAGTGGTTCACCGGTCCTCCGCTCCTGGAGATCGACCGCGACGAGATCGTCGTCATCGGCGAGTTGCCGCTCCCCGCAGTCGAACCCACCGACGCCGCGGACCCGGACGCACCGCCCGCCGAGGTCCCCAGGGCCACCCGGGAGGGACTCGTCTCCCGCTTCCGGGAATCCACCCGGCCCGCCCGCATGCAGATCGCCCTGGAGGCGCACGGCCGCTATCGCCGCAGCGTGGCGTGGGGCGTGACGATAGCCGGCGAGCGAATCCTGTTCACCCACCTGTCCGTTCCGGTCATGACGCGCCTGCGCCAGCCCGAGCGCAAGGTGCTCGACACCCTGGTCGACGCCGGCGTGGCGCGCTCGCGATCGGACGCGCTGGCGTGGACGGTCAAACTCGCGGGCAAGCACGCCGAGGAGTGGCTCGAGGAATTGCGCGCGGCCATGCGCCAGGTCGACGACCTGCGCGCGGAAGGCCCGCGCGGACTCTAGCCACCCGGGCCGCGGACGTAGGATGCGAGCCATGGCTCAATCCGCCGGTCCGATCCTGGTGCTCAACGGTCCGAATCTGAACATGCTCGGCACGCGACAGCCCGAGGTGTACGGCGCCGACACGCTCGACGACGTGGTCGAGCTGTGCCGGGTCACGGCCGAGCGGTTCGGTCGCGAGATCGACGCCTTCCAGTCCAATCACGAAGGCGCGCTGATCGACCGGATCCACGCCGCGCGCGGGGTGGTGTCGGGCATCGTCATCAACCCGGGCGGGCTCACCCACACCTCGGTGGCGCTGCGCGACGCCCTGGTGATTCCGGAGGTGCCGATCGTCGAGGTGCACATCAGCAATGTGCACGCGCGCGAGGAGTTCCGGCATCACTCCTACGTCTCCCCCATCGCCACCGCGGTCGTCGCGGGCATGGGTATCCGGGGGTACGCGGCCGCCGTCGAATTCCTCGCCACCCGCTGATCTTTCGGCGCCCGAGGCCCGGCTCATCACGAGCCGGGCCTTTTTCGTGCGCCGAGCGCCCTCGAAGTAAATAGCTTGTACACCTCAGAATGTAGTAGATATGCTACATAGCATCATGAGATGACTACGGAGGATGCAATGGCTTACGGCGGGGACGCGGGGGGTGGCGCCGGCATCGTGCTCGACGTCAACCAGCTGCGTATGCGTTACGGCGACCGGGATGTGCTGCGGGACGTCACTTTTCAGGCCCGCGCGGGCGAGGTCCTGGTACTGCTGGGACCGAACGGCGCGGGCAAGACCACCACCATCGAGATCCTCGAGGGCTTCCGCATGCGCTCGGCCGGGGAGGTCAGCGTGCTCGGCGTCGACCCGGCGCACGGCGACGAGGCGTGGCGGGCGCGCGTCGGGGTGGTGCTGCAGTCGTGGCGCGATCACGGCAAATGGCGGGTCCGCGAACTGCTCTCGTACCTGGGACTGTTCTACGGCCCCTATTCCACCGGCGACATCCGGCGGCCCTGGGACGTCGACGAACTCATCGCCGCGGTCGGCCTCACCGCGCAGGCGAACGCCAAGGCCATGACGCTCTCGGGCGGCCAGCGCCGCCGCCTGGACGTGGCGATCGGCATCGTCGGGCGGCCCGAACTGCTGTTCCTGGACGAGCCGACCGCGGGTTTCGACCCGCAGGCGCGCCGCGAATTCCACGATCTGGTGCACCGGCTCGCCGACGACGAGCAGACCACCATCGTGCTGACCACCCACGACCTGGACGAGGCGGAGAAACTCGCCGACCGCATCCTGATCCTGGCGGGCGGCCGGATCATCGCCGACGGTTCGGCCGATCAGCTCTCCCGCCGGATCGCCGGTGAGGCGGAGGTGAAATGGACGCGGGACGGGCAGCGTTTCGTGCACACCACCACCGAGTCCACCGCGTTCGTACACGAACTGTTCCGCGAGCACGGCGCGGCGATCGAGGAGCTCGAGGTGCGCCGCGCCTCGCTCGAGGACACGTACATGACGCTGGTGCAGCGCTTCGAATCCGGGCGGCAGTCCGGCGACGACGTGCACACCCTCGAGGAGGTGATCCGATGAACCCCACCGTGATCGCGGCGCGCGCGGGACTGCTGCGCGGGTGGATCGAAACGCGCCAAACCTTCACCAACGGCCAGGATCTGTTCGGTCAGTTCATCTGGCCGGTCCTCACGCTGGGCGCGCTGTTCTTCATGCGGGACGGCGCTTTCGAGGCCAGCGGGCTGACCCTGGGCGCGCTGGCGCTGCCCAGCGTGGTCGGCATGATGATCGCGTTCAACGGCATGTTCGCGATGGCGGGCTATCTGGCGATGGACCGCGAGGATGGAACGCTGTTGCGCGCCAAGGCGACTCCCAACGGGATGGTCGGCTATCTGGTCGGCAAGATCGCGGTGTCCTCGGCGTCGGTGCTCATCCAGGTGGCGGTGATCCTGGGCGTGGGCTCGATCATCGTCGGGGGCGTGCACCTGGACGGCGCCGGGTCGCTGTTCACCCTGCTCTGGGTGCTGGTCCTGGGTCTGCTGGCGGTACTGCCGATGGGAGCGGCGCTGGGATCGCTGTTCGACAGCCCGCGCAGCATCGGCTTCATGGCATTCCCCATCATGGGTCTCGTGGCGATCTCCGGCATCTTCTATCCGATCACCGCCATGCCCGGCTGGTTGCAGGGTGTGGCGCAGCTGTTCCCCATCTATTGGCTCGGCCTGGGCATGCGCTCGGCCCTGCTGCCGGACAGTGCGGCGGCGGTGGAACTCGGCGAGTCCTGGCGCACCCTGGAAACCGCGGCGGTGCTGGGCCTGTGGGCGGTGGCCGGGCTGGTGCTCGCGCCGATCCTGTTGCGCCGCATGGCCCGCCGCGAGTCGGGGTCGAGTGTGGCGGCCCGGCGGGAGAAGGCCATTCAGCGTGGCTACTGAGGTCATCTTCAACCGGATCGCCATGCTGCGGGCCGAGCGCGGGGTGTCCCGCCGCGAGCTGGCGGCGGCGCTGGGCGTGCACTATCAGACGATCGGCTATCTCGAACGCGGTGAGTACAGCCCGAGTCTGCATCTGGCGCTGCGGGTTTCCCAGTACTTCGAGGTGCCGGTGGAGGTGGTCTTCTCGACCGCGCCCTTCCCGCGCCTCGGCTCGGACACCGCGTAGCGCGCCGCGCCCGCAGCGGCGCGGGGCCGGGGGCACGGCATCCGGTGACCGAACGACCTTGCCCCGCCGCACCTTCCGGTGCGGCGGGGCCATAGGTGTTCGTCACGCGGGTCGCGGCCGCGTCCGGCCGGGATGTCCGGTGCCGGTTACTTCTTCGCCCCCTGCATGAGTTCGAAGGTCGAGACCGCGCGTCCCGCATCGGCACTGGCGGCGATGGCCTTGCGCCAGTACTCCTGCGAGGTGCGCGAGAGGGTGGCGTCGACGCCGACCTCTTCGCTGGCCTCGATGATGTGCTGCGCGCCCGCGTCCATCATCTTCAGGCTGGCCACATCGGCCCAGCCGCCGTTCTCGTTGGCGACCGAGAACTCCTCCATGAAGTACGGGTACGCCTCGCTCGAACGGATCGCGAAGGGCACGAACTGGGCGACCGAGTGCCCGGACCGCTTGATCATGGCCGTGGCCTGGTCGAAGGCCAGCAGCCACGGGTGGAAGGTGGTGAGCAGGCCCTGGTAGAAGACCTGTGCCAGACCGTCGTCCGTGCCGAGGTACTCCTGCGGGCTCAGCGGGCGCAGCAGCTCGGCGTGCGCGTCGAACACCTCGCGGGGGCCGCTGTAGAAGATGTACGAGGCCGGATGTTCGATGTTGTCGCCCGCCGACATGACGCCGCCCGAGATGAACTGCGCGCCGTGCGATCGCACCCACTCCGCGCCCTTGCGGGCGTGCTCCGGGGAATCGGAGGAGAGGTTGGCGATCACCTTGCCGGGCAGGTGATCCACGGCCTGGCCGAGGACGTCGTACATGGCGGCGTAGTGCGTCAGGCTCAGCACCGACACCTCGTTGGCGTCCAGGGCCTCGGCGACGGTGGCCGCCGCCTTGGCGCCCAGCGCCACCATGGCATCGACCTTCGCGGTGCTGCGGTTCCACACGGTCACCTCGACGCCGGCCTTCAGGAAGGCCTGCACCATCGCCTGTCCCATGGGGCCCAGGCCGATGACGGAAACGGAATTACGCTGCTCAGACATGGTGTGTCCTGTTCGTTCGTCGCTGTGTTGGTATCGGCGCCGAAATCGATACTGGCCCTGATCGGTAAGCTCGGGAAGACCGCACGTCGGGGTGTGGTTGCTTACCTGCAGGTTCGAAATACGGTCAGGAGCCCCGCCATGAACAACGACGGTGACGCGGATCACGACATCTGCGGCATGTCCGTGGCCATCGACGTGGTCGGCGGCAAGTGGAAGATGCATCTGATGTGGGCCCTGGGCGCGGGCCCGCAGCGCTTCGGCGAGCTGCGCCGCCTGCTGTCGGGCGTGAGCGAGAAGGTGCTCGCCGAGAATCTGCGCCAGCTCGAGGCCAGCGGCGTGGTGCACCGCGAGATCTACCCGGAGATCCCACCGCGCGTGGAGTATTCGCTGACCGAGCTCGGCCACGACCTCAACGTGGCCCTGCGCCCCCTGGAGGAGTGGGGCGATCGCAATCGCGGCCGGATCCTGGGCCGCCCCCTCAGCGTCGCGGGCTAGCCGCCGCCGAACAGGTTCGGGCACAACGGCTTCCCGGACGCACGCGGCCACGCCGCGGTGCGATCACAGCCGGGCCGCTATGCGGGCCCCGGTCCGCCGTACCAGGTCGGCGGCCTCGGCCATACAGACGCGCGGGTCCGGTTCCAGTTCCGACAGCGCATAGGCGGCGTCGAAACCGGCGGCGCGTATCTGCCCGGGGCTCAGCAGGATTCGGCCCGCTATGGCGACGACCGGAACACCGGCGCGGTGGGCCGCGGCGGCCACCCCCATCGGGGCCTTGCCGTGCAGTGTCTGCTCGTCGAACGATCCCTCACCGGTGACGACCAGGTCGGCGGTCGCCAGGGCGGCGGGGAAATCCACCAGTTCCAGGATCACCTCGATGCCCGGGCGCGGGATCGCGTTCAGGACCGTCAGGGCCGCGAAGCCGGTGCCGCCGGCCGCGCCCGCGCCGGGCTCGCCGGCCCGCTCCGGGCCGAGCAGGGCGGCCCAGCGGGTCAGTCCCGCTTCGAGAATCGCCTGATCGGCGGGGGTCGCGCCCTTCTGGGGCGCGTAGACCGCCACCGCGCCGTGCGGGCCGAGCAGCGGATTGTCCACATCGGTGGCGAGGGTGAACCGGGCGCCGGCGACCCCGGCGTGCAGGCCGGTACGGTCGACGCGCGCGGCGCGGGCGAGAGCCGCTCCGCCGGGCGGCAATTCGGCGCCGTCGGCGTCGAGTACGCGCAGGCCCAGGGCCCGCAGCAGGCCGGCCCCGCCGTCGGTGGAGGCGCTGCCGCCCAGGCCGAGCACGATGTTGCGCGCCCCGGCGTCGAGCGCGTGCGCGACGACCACGCCCAGGCCGTGGGTATCCGCGTGCAGCGGATCAGGTTGTGCGCCGGGCAGTTTCGCGAGGCCGACCACGGCGGCGAGTTCGACCACGGCGGTGTCCCCGCGCCGGGCATACGCCGTCTCGCCCGGGACGCCGGTCGGCCCGGGCGCGGTCACCGCGATCCGGTCCCAGCCCGCGGCCAGGAAGGCGTCGACCGTCCCGTCACCGCCGTCGGCGATCGGCAGCCGGGTGACCTCGAAACCCCTGTGGGCGCGGCGGAACCCCAGTTCGAGGGCCGTCGCCACCTCGGCGGCGGTCAGCGAACCCTTGAACTTGTCCGGGGCGAGCAGGACCCGGCGGGCACGGGTGGGCGTCACCAGGACAGTGTTGTCCATCGCCGCGCATCCGGCACCGCGACGGCGCGCCGTATCTGCGACACGCCGAGGGTGTGGAACCCGGGAACGGACAAATAGCCGCAGACCCTCGGGCTATTTTCGATATATGCCGAGTGAGCCGAATGCGCCGATAGAGGTCCGCAAGAACGACGAGCTCGATCGTTTCGAGCTGTACGTCGACGGCTATCTGGCGGGGGTGGCGGCCTATCAGGACACCGCCAACGAGCGCGCGTTCGTGCACACCGAGATCTATCCCCAATTCGAGGGGCAGGGCTACGGCCGCAAACTCGTGCAGGGCGCGCTCGACCAGACCCGGGCCGCGGGCTTCGGCATCCTGCCGCTGTGCCCGATGGTGCACCACTTCGTCGAATCGCGGCCGGAATACCTGGCGCTGGTCCCGCAGTGGTCACGCGAACGGCTGAACCTGCCCCAGAAGTAAGGGCGACCCGGCGGCGGCGAATCGCCCGCGACGGCGGCCCGCCGCGCACCGAAACCGATCCCGTCGATCACCCGGCGCGCAGCGACAGCGCCGGGTCCGCGTCGAGCGACGACCTAGGTGCGCGCACGAGCGACGCCCTCAGTGCGCCGAGTACGCCTTGACCGCGCCGTCCAGCGCGGACTGGAGTTCGTCGCGCACCACGCGGGTGATCTCGGCGGGCTTGCTGGGCAGACCGTCGACGGGCAGGCCGAAGTAGAAGCTGGCCGACTTGGCCTCCTCCTTGGTCGGCTCCACCTTCGGGTCCAGGCGCGGCCCGTAACTCAGGCCCAGGCTCACCAGGACCGGGTCGGCGCCGAGCCGCTTGGCCCGGAATCCGATGTGCCCGATGCCCGTTCCCACCGGCTGCAGCTGGGTGGGGTCCACGTTGTTGCAGGTCCCCTCGGGGAAGACCGCGACGCCGTCCCCGCGCGCCAGGCGCTCGGCGCAGATGTCGATCATGCGCTGGCCGGCGGCGTTCACCGCGCGCAGACCGTGGTCCTTGCCGCGGAACACCGGAATGCCGCCCATCATGTCGATCCGCGCGCGCAGCTTGGGCTCTTCGAACAATTCGTCCTTGGCGAGCACCCGGGTCCGCCCGATGGCGGGCCGCAGCGCGCTGCGCCAGGCCGCCGCGGCCACCGTGTACGGGTCCAGCTGGGACAGGTGATTGATGGCGATCAGCAGCGGGCGCCGCTGAGAGATCAATTCCCGCAATCGCTCCCGCGCGCCGACCGCGTAGGAGACGCGGGGGCGGTAGCGCCGCCCCAGCATCCAGTAGGCCCCCCTGGCCTGGAGCAGATTCTGCTGATGGTCGCGATAGAAGTCGTAGACCGCGTCGCTGTTCTCGAGGACAACCTCGGGCCGTTCCATGGCCTCACCCTAGCCACCGGATCGCGATCGCGCCGGGGCGAGTGCGAACGCGGGCCCGCCGTACCCGGCCGATGACGCAATTGCGCGGTTCCGAAAATTACCCGGCGCAATTGTGGTGCCACGGTGGAATGATGGCGGGGTGGCACGCGCAGAAGAACATGGCGACAGTTCTAGACGCGAATTCCGGCATGAGGACCAGGTCGTGCGTCCGGGGACGCTGCTGGTGTCCGCGACCGACCTCACGGAACCGGCGTTTCGACGCACAGTCGTGTACATCGTCGAACACAACGAGGCGGGCAGTCGGGGGGTAATCCTCAACCGGCCCAGCGAGACCCCGGTCGCGGAAGTCCTACCGGATTGGAGCGCGCTGGCGGCCGATCCGGACACCCTCTATCTCGGCGGACCGGTGCAGCGCGATTCCGCCCTGTGCCTGGCCACCCTGAAGATCGGCGCCACCATCGCCGGGGTACCCGGGCTGCGGCGGGTGGACGGCCGGGTGGCGCTGGTGAACCTGGATTCCGACCCCGAACGCATCGCACCGCTCATCGAGGGCCTGCGGGTCTTCGCGGGCTACGCGGGCTGGACCTTCGGTCAGCTCGAAGGTGAACTGGATCGGGGCGACTGGATCGTGCTCTCGGCGCTGCCGGGCGATCCGCTCGCCGGCCGGGTCGACCTGTGGGGCCGCGTGCTGCGGCGGCAGCCGCTGCCGCTCTCGCTGCTGGCCACCCACCCGGTCGACTCGCCGCGCACCCGATCGAACTGAATCGCGGCCCACACCGTGGTTCGGGTGTGGACAGCGGGAACAGCGGTATCCGCCGACTGATTCGGTGAGGTCATGGGCACTGTGCCGGGCGAATCCGACCGGCGACCGGACTCCCGGCCGCCGGATCCGCCGGTGCCGGTCCGGGCGCCCGCGGACGACTCCGAGGCCCTGTTGCGGGCGCTGTACGACGAGCACGCGGCGCCGCTGTGGCGGTTCACCTTCGGCCTGGTCGGCGATCCGGGGCGGGCCGAGGACATCGTGCAGGAGACCCTGCTGCGCGCCTGGCAGCGCCCGGCGATCCTGGATCAGTCCACCACCTCCGCCCGCGCCTGGTTGTTCACCGTGGCCAGGCATCTGGCGGTGGACGAACATCGATCCGCGCGCAATCGGCGGGAGCTGCGCACCGATCATCCACCGGAGCAGGTCACGCCCGACCAGTCCGATCGCGCCCTGGACGGCTGGCTGGTCGCCGACGCCCTCGCGCGCTTGAGCGCCGATCACCGCGATGTCATCGTGCGGGCCTACTACCGGGGCCTGTCCACCCACCAGATCGCCGCGGAACTGGACATTCCCGAGGGCACCGTGAAGTCCCGCATGCACTACGGCATGCGGGCGCTACGACTGGCGTTGCAGGAGATGGGGGTGACGAGATGACCGCGGAACATGAACTCTGCGAAGGGTTCACGACCTGGGATGGCGCGTACGTGCTCGGCGCTCTCGCCCGGGCCGAACGCCGCGCGTACGAGGAGCATCTGGCCGGCTGCGCGCCCTGCCGCGCGGCGGTGGCCGAGCTGACGGGGCTGCCCGGGCTGCTGACGCTGGTCGATCCGGAGACGGCGATATCGCTCGCGGCCCGGCCGGATCCACCGGACGCGGTGCCGCCGCCGCCCGAGCGGCTGCTGCCGGGCCTGGCCGCGCAAGCCGCCCGCGCACGCGTCCGCCGGCGCCGGTGGGCAGCGGGCGGCGCCATCGCGGCAGCGGCGGCGGCCGCGTGCGTCGCCGTTCCGGTGACGGCCGCGGTGGTCGAGCACCAGCGCCCAGCGGTGGAGGTGGTGGCGCAGGGCCCGCTGCTGGCCCGGGTCGAGACGCCGATCACCGCGACATTCGAGGTGCGCGTGGTGGACGGGCAGACCCGGGTGGACATGCGGTGCGACTACCCGCCGTCCGAGGACGTCTACTCCTGGCAGTTGTCGCTGTGGGTCGTGCGCGACGACGGCACGCAATCCAAACTGGCGGAGTGGACGGCGGTTCCGGGCCGGGTCTTCACCCCGGACGGCACGACCTCGGCCGCGCCGGACCGACTGCGCGCCGTCGAGGTGCGTAACGGGTACGGGAAAGTCCTACTGGCGGCGGATATCTGAGGTTCGAGGTCGAACCGCACCGGAACGCACGAAAGCGGCGCACCCTGCTCGGGTGCGCCGTCATCGCGACGTGCGGGTGTCGTTCAGGCGCCGGGGATCAGTTGGCGCGGCGGCGGAAAAGCGATGTGGACCAGAAGAATCCGAGCACCGCGATGCCGACGCACCAGGCCAGCGCCATGATGCCGTTGTTACCGATCTCGGTGCCCATGAGCAGGCCGCGCAGGGTCTCGGTGATCGGGGTGAAGGGCTGGTACTCGGCGAAGTGCCGGACGCCGGCGGGCATGGTGTCGGTGGGCACCAGACCGCTGCCGAGGAAGGGCAGCAACAGGATCGGCATGGGCATGTTGCTCGCGCTCTCCGGCGTCTGGGCGAGCAGACCGAACGCGACCCCGAGCCAGTTCAGCGCGAAGAACACCAGGCCGATGAGCCCGATCGCGGCCAGCCACTCCACCGGGGTCGCGGACGGCCGGAACCCGACCAGCACCGCGACGCCGGTCATCGCCGCCACGCCCAGCATGCCCTGGATCCAGCTGCCGACGACCTGTCCGGTCAGCACCGACGACTGCGAGATGTGCATGGTGCGAAAGCGATCGACGATGCCCTTGGTCATGTCCGTGCACATGGAGACCGCCACGCCGGCGATCATGTACGCCGGGATGATGAGCATCATGCCGGGGGTGAGGTAGTCGATGTACTTGCCCGTGGAGGCGCCCAGCGCGCCGCCGAACACGTAGTTGAACACCAGCAGCAGCACGATCGGCATCAGGATCATGCTGAAGGTCATAGAGGGATATCGCTTGGCGTGCACCATGTTCCGGCGCAGCATCGTGGCGGAATCGGCGTAGGCGGTGGCCAGGGCGCTCATCGCGCGTTCTCCTTGCTCGTGGTGTGTCCGCCGGTGAGGGCGAGGAAGACGTCGTCCAGGTCGGGCGTGTGCACCGACAGCCCGGCGGGTTCGATGCGCGCGGCGTCGAGGCGGTCGATCACCTCGCGCACCGAGCGCACGCCGCCGTCGCTGGGGACGGCCAGTGTGAGATCGCCGTTGACCTGCGCGGCGGTGCCCAATACCTGTGCGGCGTCTGTCAATCGGTCCCGGTCGGTGAAGTCGAGCCGGATGTAGCCGCCGGGCACCAGGCGCTTGAGTTGATCGGCGGTGCCCTCCGCGACCAGCCTGCCGCCGTGCAGCACCGCGATGCGGTCCGCGAGTTGATCGGCTTCTTCCAGGTACTGGGTGGTGAGCAGGATGCTCACCCCGCCCCGGACCAGTTCGCGAATGATGTCCCACATGGCACGGCGGCTGCGCGGATCCAGGCCGACGGTGGGTTCGTCGAGGAAGATCACGCTCGGGTCGCCGACCAGGGTCATGGCCAGGTCGAGGCGGCGGGTCATACCGCCGGAGTAGCTGCCCGCGGGCTTGTCCGCGGCCTCGACCAGATCGAACCGTTCCAGCAGTTCGCCGGCCCGCCGCCGGCTCTCGGCCCGCGGCAGATGCCGCAGATCGCCCATGAGGAGCAGGTTTTCGCGGCCGGTGAGCAGTTCGTCGACCGCGGAGAACTGCCCGGTCACCCCGATCACCGAGCGCACCCGCTCCGGTTCGGTCGCGAGATCGTGCCCGCCGACCCGGATGTCGCCGCCGTCGGCGCGCATGAGGGTCGACAGGATCCGCACGGTGGTGGTCTTGCCCGCGCCGTTCGGGCCGAGCAGCGCGAAGATGCTGCCGCGGTCGACGCGGAAGTCGATGCGGTCGAGCACTATCTGCTCGCCGAAGGATTTGCACAGGCCGGTCGCGGTGATCGCCGCCGTGCTCGGATCGTGGTTCATTGTTCCCCTCGAATCAATGGATACGCATGAATGCATGCGTCGGGTGGGCCGTGACCGCCGAGGCTGCGATCAAAGCGATGAACTGTTCGGTTGTGCGGGAGCGGATGCCGCCCCGTGGGGATCAGATGTCGAGGACTTCGACGTTCGGGTGTTCGGCGGCGTCGACCAGGCGGGCGTAGAGACGCTGGGGGATCAGCTTCTCGAGTTCGTGGAGTTCCTCCACGACCACGAGTTCGTAGTCACCCCAGTCCTGTTCGCCGACCCCGAGCAGGCGGCGCCACTGCTTCCAATCCTTGAGAATGTTGGTGTCGGTGGGGAATTCGCTCCAGTTGGAGAAGTGACTGTGCACCGCGTACGCGCCCTTGCGGGTGCGGTACACCCGGATGTCCTCGACGCGCTTGTCGGTGACCTGGTGCCATTCGGTGAGCAGGGTGGCCGAGAAGCGCACCTGCCGCACCCCGTCCTTGCCGACTTTGAGGACCACTTCGTCGTAGCCCTCGAGGCGGCCCTCCTCGATGTCGATGAACCGGCGCAGCGCCGTCACGATCGCGCCCGACAAATTGCCCCCGACCAGTTCCTGCGCACGCGTGAACAGCTGGAGGTCGTCATCGGATACGTAGATCGTCTTGTTCGGCATGAGCCAACTATACGTAGACGTATACATACATTGCAAGAGGGGCGGCGAACTCGCCCGGAAACCGGCCGCGCCCGCCGATTGAACCGTGGCCCGCCCACCCTCGTATCCCCGGGTAGAACCGACTCGGGCATCCGGTGTCCGGCGCCGAGAGGAGCCGCCCATGCACAATGGAACACGAGTGGTGGATCACCTGGTCAGAGCGATTTCCACGCTGGGGGTGCGACACCTGTTCGGGGTCGGCGGGGCCAATATCGAAGACCTGTACGACGCGGCGCACGATCATCGCCGCCTGCTCACCGCCGTCGTGGCCAAGCACGAATTCGCCGCCGCGACCATGGCCGACGGCTACGCGCGCTCCACCTCCGGGCTCGGCGTCGTGGCGGCCACCTCCGGCGGCGGCGCCATGAACCTGCTCCCCGGACTCGCCGAGTCCTTCGCCTCCCGGGTTCCCGTCCTGGCCCTGATCGGCCAGCCCCCGACCGTCCTGGAGGGCAAGGGCGCCTTCCAGGACACGAGCGGGCGGGCCGGCGCCATCGACGCGGTCCGGCTGTTCACGCCGGTCTCGCACTACTGTGCGCGCGTCGACGCGGCCGCCGACCTGCCCGCTCACCTCACCCGCGCGGTGCTCGCCGCGCGCGGGGACGATCCGGACACCGGCGGGCACGGCGGCGGACCGGCGATCCTGCTGCTGCCCAAGGACATTCAGCAGGCCGATCTGCTCGCCCCCGAGTTCACGCCCCCACCGCGCCCGCACCGCCCGCCCGCCGCGAGCCTGCACCGGGTCGCGGACACCGTGCGCACCGCGCGCGAACTGGGCCGGGTGCTGATCATCGCGGGCGCCCAGGTCGCCCGGGACGACGCGCGCGCCGAACTCGCCGAGCTGGCCGCGGTGCTCGGCGCCGCCGTCGCGGTGGCCCCGGACGCCATCGACGTCTACCACCACACCGACCCGGGCTTCTGCGGCCTCGTCGGCAGCATGGGCCACCCCGGGACGCGCGCCGCGCTCGACGCCGCGGCCCTGTGTCTGCTGGTCGGGACCCGAATGCCGGTGACCGACCGGGCCGGGCTGGAGGACGCGCTGCGGGCCGTGCCGCTGGCCAGCGTCGGCGCCGAAATCCCGTTCCTGCCTTCGATTCACGCGCGCGGAGCCGACCTGGGACCGGCGCTCGCCGAACTGACCGGCGCACTGGCGCCGTCCGCGCCGATCACCGTGCTCGCCGTCGGCGGGAGCGCCGAATCGTCCCCGCGCCGTGCGCGTTTCGAGGCGGACCGCGACGCGACCGGCCCACCGGCTCCCGCCGCCGCCGTCACCGCGCTCGAGGTGCCCCCGGCCACGGGGCCGGGACTGCGCTACCGCACGGTGGTGGAGACAATCAACGCCGAGTTGCCGCCCGAGGCAGACGTTTTCGCCGACGCCGGCAACACCGGTGCCGCCGTGACGCATCACCTGCGCCTGCCCCGGGGCGGGCGCTTCACCGTCGCCCTGGGCATGGGCGGCATGGGGTACGCCTTCGGCGCGGGCATCGGCTCGGCGTTCGCGCGGCGGCACCGCGGGGACGGCGGCCTCCGGCGCACGGTCGTGATCGCCGGCGACGGCGCCTTCTACATGCACGGCATGGAGATCCACACCGCGATCGAATACGGGTTACCGATCACCTTCGTCCTGTTCAACAACAACGCACACGCCATGTGCGTCACCCGCGAACAGCTCTACTACCGGGATCGATACAGCTTCAACCGGTTTCGGCCGGCGAATCCGGGCGCCGGTCTGGCCGCCATGTTCCCGGATCTGTGCGCCCACGCACCCACCACCCGCGCCGAACTCCGTGCCGCGCTGCGGCATTGCCTCGGCAGTCCCGGACCGTCGTGCATCGCCGTCGACTGCGATCCCGACGAGATCCCGCCCTTCACACCGTTCCTGACGGCACCCCGGAGGTAACCGTGACCAGTTCGACCCGACCCGAGCGACTCCCCGCCCTCGAGGACCTGCCCCCGGATGTGCCCGGCGTCCTGCGCATCGAGACCTCGGACCGCGAGGCCACCACCCCGATCATTCTGGACATGCTGCGCTCGGTCTATCCCCACGATCAGGTCTTCGGCGAGTACTGCACGGTCCAGGGCCACATCGACGCGCCGCCGCGCGAACTCTACGACTACCTCGCCGACACCCGCTCGCTCGAGGAGTGGACCTACAGCCTGCGCGGTTTCACCGAGACCGCGACGCCCGGGCTGTGGGAGTCCTACGACCGGCTCGGCGACAACACGCGCATCTTCACGCGGACCGTCGCCAATCCCGACGCCATGACCGTCGACTATCACTGCGCCTGGGATCAGCCCGACCACCTGTGGATGATCTACCTGCTGCGGGTGGTCGACGCGCAGGTGGTGTTCGACAAGCCGGGATCGGTGGTGCTCTGGACCAACTGCCACCACCCGTTCTACGACGAGAACCCGTACCGCGACAGCGCGCCCGGCGACCGCAAGGTGTGGGTCGGTGACTTCTGGGAGATGTTCTCCGCCGGGCACCAGCTCGAACTCGACAATCTCAGGGCCATCGCCGAGTATCGGGCCGCACACGGGCTCCCGCTCACGCCCACCTGGATGAGATGAGGTGTGCGCCATGGACTTCACCGATCCCGCCCTCGTCACCCCCGCCGTCAGCCTGCTCGACGTCGCCTCGTACCTGCCCGGCGAACCCGTGGGCACCGAATACTTCACGCGCTACTCACGATCCGAGCGCATGGCCAAGAACGTGATGTTCCGCGCGCCCACCGGCCGCCACCATCGTGGGCCCGACGAGACCGCGGTCGACATGGCCGAGCGGGCGGTCGCGCCGCTGGTGGAACGCCATGGGGCGCAGGAGCTCTCGAAGATCGATGTGCTGCTGACCCATACCCAGCTGCCGGACAATCCGGTGCTCGGCCCCGGCGGTGAGATGGCGCGCAGGCTGAACATGCGCCCGCGCTACGTCTTCGACGTGCACAACGGCGGGTGCGCGGCCTTCGTGCACATGATGTGGCTGGCCCGCACCGTGCTGCGGACCACCGACGCGCG
This sequence comes from Nocardia sp. NPDC055321, assembly GCF_053645575.1. Taxonomy (NCBI): domain Bacteria; kingdom Bacillati; phylum Actinomycetota; class Actinomycetes; order Mycobacteriales; family Nocardiaceae; genus Nocardia; species Nocardia sp. NPDC055321. The sequence continues at coordinate 479,848 of NZ_JBSHMS010000002.1, read as the reverse complement.
CACCGCGCTCATCGTCACCACCCAGAACTGCGCGGGACCGGTTTTCACCCAGCCCGACATCCGCGGTCTCGCGCAGGCCCCGGTGCCGGGCGACGGCTGCGGGGTCGGATTGCTGGTCAAGAACAGCGCCGCGCCCATCCTCGACATCGAATGCCGGACCTACCCCGAGTTCGCCGGGGACATGGATTTCGACACCGGTTCCGAGCGCAAGTACTGGCAGCCCGGCTCCGGTCAGGCGTGCGTCACCTTCACCGAATCCAAAGTGGCCAAGGTGTTCACGCGCGGCAATCGGCTGGTGCCCGAGGTCGCGCAGGCGGTGTGCAAGCGCATCGGGGTCAAGAGCAGCGACATCGACACCCTGGTCACCAATCAGCCCAATCGCCTGTTCCTGCGCAACTGGCACGACGCGCTCGAGCTGCCCGCCGAACGGCACCCCGACACCTTCGATCACTGCGGAAACCTGTTCGCCGCGGGCATTCCGGTCACCCTGGACACCGAGAACTCCGCCGGTCGGCTGCGCAACGGTTCGGTGGTGCTCATGGCCGCGTTCGCGCACGCGGGCGATTTCGCGGGCGCGGCGGCCGTGCGCTGGGGTGCGGCACGATGACCGCACTGGAGTCGTACCACGTCGCGACCGGCCGCTTCGAGACCGAGCGCTTCGATCTGAGCCTGAGCGAGAACCCCTTCCCACCGCTGCCCTCGGTGCTCGACGCGCTGGACGAGGCCCTGGCCGACGCGAATCGGTACCCGGAGTTCGCGCCGCTGCGACTGTCCGAACTGATCGCCGGGCACATCGGCGTGCATGAGGATCAGGTGGTGGTCGGCGCGGGCGCGACCGGCGTCGCGATGCAGATCATGCAGACGCTCCCCCGCCGGGGTGCGCCTTTCGTCTTCGCCGCGCCCACCTTCGACGGCTACCCGATCCTGGCGGGCATGACCGGATTGCGGCCGGTCCCGGTGCCGGTGGACCTGCGCGGACGCCAGGACCTGTGGGCCATGGCCCGGCTCGTCGACGCGGACACCGGCCTCGTCGCGGTCTGCCGGCCGCACAATCCCACCGGCACGGTGCTCTCCCGCAGCGAACTCGGCGCGTTCCTGTGCGCGGTTCCCGCCGGGGTGCCCGTCCTGCTCGACGAGGCCTACCTGGAATTCCTCGGCGCGAGCGAGGTCCTGGACACCGTCGAGCTGGTGCGCCGGCACCCGAATGTGCTGGTGCTGCGGACCTTTTCGAAGGCGTACGGTCTGGCCGGTCTGCGCATCGGCTACGCCTTCGGCGATCCCGCGCTGATCCGCCGGGTGCGGCGACTGCAACTGCCCTTCGGCATCCCCGCGCTCGCCGTCGCCGCGGTCCGCGCCTCGTATGCCGCCGAATTCGAACTGGGCGAACGCATCCTGCGCATCACCACCCAGCGCGAACTCCTGCGCACCGCCCTGCGCCGGGCCGGCATCCGCGTCCCGCGCAGCAGCGCCAACTTCCTCTACCTCCCCGGCGCCGGCATCGCACCGGCGCTGGCCCGAGCGGGCATCGTGGCCAAGCGCTACCCGGACGGCAGTGTGCGCGTAGCCGTCGGCGACCCCGCCGCGGACACCGCCGTGCTACGCGCCCTCACCGGCGACCGTGAGCCGCGCGCCCGCGCGCTCGCCCCCGACGACAGTCACCTGATCGCCCTCACGGTGCCGTGCGGGCCCAGCGCTGCGCCAGGGCCGCGCAGACGATGAGCTGCACCTGGTGAAAGAGCATGAGGGGCAACACGATCAGGCCGATCGGTGACCCCGCGAACAGCACGGTCGCCATGGGCAGGCCGGTGGCGAGACTCTTCTTGGAACCGCAGAACACGACGACGATGCGGTCCTCGCGGTTGAAGCCCGCCGCGCGACCGGCCGCCATGGTCGCGGCGATGACCAGCGCCAGGAGCACGCAGCAGACCGCGAGCAGCGCCAGGATCCGCCACGGCGACATGGCGTGCCAGATGCCCTCCACCATGCCCGCGCTGAAGGCGCTGTAGACCACCAGCAGGATCGAGCCGCGATCCACGAGCTTCGTCGGTTCGGCGTAGCGGGCCATCCACTCCTTGATTCGCGGCCGGACGAGCTGCCCGAGGAAGAACGGGACCAGCAGCTGCAGCACGATGTCGAGGATCGCGGACGGATCCACCCGCGCCTGGCCCGTGGTGTTCATGAGCAGGATGACCAGCGCCGGGGTCAGGAAAACGCCGAGCAGATTCGAGACCGTGGCGCTGACGATCGCACCGGCCACGTTGCCCTTGGCGATGGAGGTGAAGGCGATCGAGGACTGCACGGTCGAGGGCACCAGGCACAGGAACAGCAGACCGGTGTAGAGGTCCTCGGTCAGCACGCCCGGCACCAGCAGGTGCGCGGCCACCCCGAGCACGGGGAACAGCACGAAGGTGCAGGCAAGCACCACCAGGTGCAGACGCCAGTGTTTGAGGCCCTCGACGGCCTCGTTCGGGGAAAGGCGCGCGCCGTACAGAAAGAACAGCAATGCGATAGCAATCTTGGTGAGCCAGCTCACAATATCGGCGGCGTCGCCCCGTGCCGGAAAAATACTGGCCACGGCGATGACGGCGAGGATCGACAAAATGAATCCGTCGATATAGAACTTGCTGAGAAATCGCACGGGTCAAGGCTAATCACCCCCGGCGAAAAGGATTAACACCGCACCCGGACGACCGCGATACTGATGTCGATCGACCGCACGCACGAGTTCCGAGGTGGAATGCCATGGTTCCCTGGACCACACTGGCCGGTACGCACGCCCCGGCCCTCGCCGCGGAGACCTGGGGTATTTCCGGGCCGACGTTCCTGGCGCTGTTCTGGCTGGCCGCGCTGGCGGGCGGAGTCTTCGTCATCGGGCAGCGCGTGCACCTCGCGCGCTCGCAGGGCGCCGCCGATCCCTATGCGGGACCGCTGAATCCGATCGAGACCGCGCTGCTGTTCGACGACCGGCGCGCGGTGCTCGCCGCCCTCACGTCCCTGCGCGGACGCGGGCTCATCGACTCCGCCGGCGTGCCCTGCCGCGCGGTCTCCACGCAGGAACTCGATGCGCTGGATCCGGTGTCGCGGGCGGTGTACGCGCATCTGCGCGTCTCGGCCGACCGCAAGGTACCCGCACTGCTGAAGGCGGCACGGGGCGCACTGGACGCGGTGCGGGTTTCGCTGGGCAAGCGCGGCTATCTGTTCGGCGACGACCAGCGACGAGCGCTGCGGCTGTCCGCCATTCCGCTGTGGGCACTGCTGGCGGTCGGCGTGCTGCGGTTCTTCGCGGGCCTGGACAATCACCGGCCGGTGATCTACCTCGTCATCAGTATCTTCGTGCTGCTCACGGCCACCCGGCTACTCGTACAGCCGCCCCGGCTGACCCGGCGCGGTCGGGCCGCCATCGCCGAGGCCACGCGCCGCAACGGCCATCTGCGCCCCGATCGTTCCCCCGCCTACGCCGCGTACGGCGCCGAGAGCGCGGCCGTGGCCGTGGCCCTGTTCGGCGCGGCCGTGCTGTGGAGCGCCGATCCCGGCCTCGCGGGCGCTACGGGCACGGTCAGCGCGTCGGGCGGCGACTTCAGCGGCGGCGGCAGCAGCTGCTCCGGCGGCGACAGCGGCGGCGGAAGCAGTTGCGGCGGCGGGGGTTGCGGCGGTGGCGGAGGCTGCGGCGGATGACCCGCCACGGCGACATCGGCATGCCGGGCGGCGACGGCGGTCCCCGCCACGGCGACGGACCGCTGCCGGCCGGAGCGATCGGGATCGGGTGGCGGCCCGAGATCTGCGGCATGATCGCCGATCTCGACGGGATCGGGTTCTGCGAGGTGATCGCGGAATCGTTGCGCGCCCCGGCGGGTAGGTGGCGGCGGCGGGCCGGGATCACCGTGCCGGACGAGCTGTCGGCCTTGATCGCGCGCGGCGTACCCGCTGTGCCGCACGGTATCTCACTCTCGCTCGGCGGCGCGGAGGCGGTCGACGAGCGGCGGGTCGCGCACCTGGCCGCCTGCGCGAGCGCCCTGGGGTCGCCGGTCGTGAGCGAGCACATCGCGTTCGTCCGCGCGGGCGGGGTGGAGGCCGGGCACCTGCTGCCGGTCCCCCGCACCCGGGAGGCGCTCGATGCCCTGGTGCGCAATATCTCCCGGGTGCAGCGGGAATTGCCCGTGCCGCTCGCGGTGGAGAATATCGCCGCGCTCTTCGACTGGCCGGACGCGGAATTCACCGAGGCGGAATTCCTTCGAGAACTCCTGGAGCGCACCGGGGTTCATTTGCTGCTGGATATCGCGAACGTCTACGCCAACGCCCGCAGCGGTTCTCGCGATCCGCTCGCGGAATTGCTGCGCCTGCCCGCCGAACGCATCGCGTACTGCCACGTCGCCGGTGGCCGGGAGGTCGCGGGCCGCTATCACGACACCCACGTGCACGCCGTGCCCGCCGAGGTGCTGGCCCTGGTCGCCGAATTCGCCCCGTCCCGCCCGGTTCCGCTGATGCTGGAACGCGACGGAAACTACCCGCCCGCAACCGAACTGCTCGCCGAGCTGAACGCGATCGCCGCGGCGGCTCGCCGCCCGGCGATCACCTCGCGGCCCGCGCCGCTGCCGACATGAGCGCCGGCAACGGGATTCCCGCCACCGGCACGGCCGCCGCCCGAGAACCGTCGTCCGAACTCGGGTCCGGTCTGCATGACCGCCGAGCCGAGGAACTCCTCGCCCCGGCAACGGGCGTCCCGGCACCATCGGGTTTCGACACGGCCGGCGACGATTCGGCGGATCGGACCGGCCCCTCGGGGGCGCCCGCTCCCCAGCCGAGCCTTGCCGAGCAGCAGGCCGCGCTGGTGCGCGCGCTGGTCGCGGGCGCGGCGGCGCCACCCGGCTTCGACGCCGCGGATCTGGCCGCCACCGCGCACGCGCTGCTGCACAAGCGGGCCGGTGAGGTGGCCGCCCGTTTTCCCGTGTTCGCGTACGCGTGCGGACCCGAGTTCACGGCCCGATTCCTGGAGTGGGCGGCCACCAGACCCAAGACCACCACCGCGGCCGACGCCGCGGCGTTCGCAGCCCACGTCGGCGTGCCCCCGCCGAAGACGGGCGGTCGTCGCCGATTCGGGCGATAGATGCATCAGTGCTAATGTTCGTATCTGTTTGCTGGAAGATGTCCTGATTCGTCTCGAAAGGGAAGTTCCATGACTCACGTTCTGCACAACGACCACGATCACGCGCACGGCGCTGCCTGCGGGCATGTTGCCGTGCCGCACGGCGATCACGTGGATTACGTCCACGACGGCCACCTGCACCGCGCGCACGACGGCCACTACGACGAGTGCGAGCCCTCGTCCCACGCCGAGCACGCCGGGCACACCCACGAACACGGTGAGGGCTGCGGCCATGTCGCGGTGCCGCACGGCGATCACATGGACTACATCCACGACGGCCACCGGCACGCCGCCCACGACGGCCACTACGACGAGCACTGACCGGCGTCGCCGGCTCGGATCCGCGCGGCTCGCGGATGCCGGGCGAGCGCGAATCGAGCTCTGCCCGCCGGTGATCCCGCTCACCGGGGCATGCTGAATTCATGATCGAAATCCGCACGGTGTCCACCGAACGGGAGCTGGCCGACGCGTACGCGGTCCGGATCCGGGTGTTCGTCGACGAACAGGGCGTGCCCCCGGAGCTGGAACTCGACGAGTTCGACGCGAGCGCCGACCACTTCCTGGCCCTGCTCGACGGGCGTCCGGTCGGCGCCGGCCGGCTCATCGTGCGCGACGAGGCGGGGGTGCTGGGCCGACTGGCCGTGCTGCGGGAGGCCCGCGGCACGGGTCTGGGCGCGGCGCTCGTACGAGCCATCGAGGGCCGGGGGCGCGAACGCGGTCTGCCCGCGCTCGAACTGCACGCCCAGACCCAGGCCGAGGGCTTCTACGAGCGGCTCGGCTACAAGGCGTACGGGGAGATCGAGATGGACGCGGGCATTCCGCACATCTGGATGCGCAAGTCGCTCACCGAGTCCTGATCCATCCCGGGCGGGATCCCGATCCGGATCGGTGGACGAGCGGAGGCTAGCCGTTGGTGGCGTCGGCGGGCTCGCACGCGTCGCGCAGCGAGCAGGAACCGCAGGCGCTGCCGCAGCCGCCGGGCTCCTCGGCCGGGGCCAGCGCGGCCAGCGCGTTGTTGGCCGCGTTCGCGCCCGCGCCCAGGGTGAACAGCGCGATGATCACCGCGACGGCGGCGACGCCGATGGCCGCGATACCGCCCGCGACCAGCACGACCGCACCACTGGCGGCGAGCAGGAAGCCGGCGGCCACCGAGGTCGGGGCGGCGATGCGATTGGCGAGGCGGTAGTTCTCCTCGGACTTGATCGCCTCGTCGGAGTGCACGCCGAAGATGCGATTCGGCGGCATGGTGCCGGTCCAGCCGAGCACCCCGGTGACCACGGCCACCACCGACAGAGCAAACAGAATCAACGCCACGACCGCCACGCGCCCCAATTTACCTCCGGCGGGTTCGCCGGGGTTCGCGACCCATCGGACGAGAGGGCGAACGAGACGGCGGTCACTGCCGGGCGGCGAACCCGCCGGATCGCGCCCGGTACGGCGGGGGTGCGAGGTTCGGACCCTTTTTGGGGACCGAGGTAGCCACGCTTTACCCTGGTGGCGGACCTTATCGGGGATCGGCTAGGTAAAGAAGGCAGGACCGTGCAGGACACTCCCGCAACCGACACACCCACCGCGACGGCGGGTGGGGGCAGCGATGTGCCCGCACACCGTTACAACGCCGACCTGGCCGGTCGCGTCGAGCAGAAGTGGCAGGCGGCCTGGCGCGAACGCGGCACGTTCCACGCGCCCAACCCGGTCGGCCCGCTGGCCGGCGAGACCCCGGCCGACAAGCTGTTCGTCCAGGACATGTTCCCGTACCCCTCGGGCGCGGGCCTGCACGTCGGCCACCCGCTGGGCTACATCGCCACCGACGTCTTCGCGCGCTTCCACCGCATGCGCGGGCGAAATGTGCTGCACGCCCTGGGCTATGACGCCTTCGGCCTGCCCGCCGAGCAGTACGCGGTGCAGACCGGCGCGCACCCGCGGGTGACCACCGAGTCCAACATCGCGAACATGCAGCGCCAGCTGGACAGGCTGGGCCTGGGCCACGACCGCCGCCGGTCCTTCGCCACCACCGATCCCGAGTACTACAAGTGGACGCAGTGGATCTTCCTGCGCATCTACAACGCCTGGTACGACGAGGGCATCGGCCGCGCCCGCCCCATCTCGGAGCTGATCGCCGACTTCGAGGCCGGCAGGCGCGCCGTCCCCGCCGACAACCGGGCCTGGGGTGAGCTGTCCCCGGCCGAGCGCAACACCCTGATCGACTCCTATCGCCTGGTGTACCAGACCGATTCGGTCGTCAACTGGTGCCCGGGTCTGGGCACCGTGCTGTCCAACGAGGAGGTCACCGCGGACGGCCGCTCCGAGCGCGGCAACTTCCCGGTGTTCCGCAAACGCCTGTGGCAGTGGATGATGCGCATCACCGCCTACTCCGATCGCCTGGTCGACGACCTGGACGAGCTGGACTGGCCGGACAACGTGAAGTCCATGCAGCGCAACTGGATCGGACGCTCGCGCGGCGCGCAGGTCAAGTTCACCGCGGGCGCGGACGTCATCGAGGTCTTCACCACCCGGCCCGACACCCTGTTCGGCGCGACCTACGTGGTGCTGGCCCCCGAACACGATCTGGTCGACCGGCTGACCGAGGCCACCTGGCCGTCCGGCACCGATGCGCGCTGGACCTTCGGCAACGCCGACACCCCGGCCGAAGCCGTTGCGGCCTACCGCAAGTCGATCGCCGCCAAGTCGGATCTGGAGCGTCAGGAGAGCAAGGAGAAGACCGGCGTCTTCCTGGGCTCCTACGCCACCAATCCGGTCAACGGCGCGCGCGTGCCGATCTTCATCGCCGACTACGTGCTGAGCGGCTACGGCACCGGGGCCATCATGGCGGTGCCCGGCCACGATCCGCGCGACTGGGAGTTCGCCTCCGCCTTCGGCCTGCCCATCGTGGAGGTGGTCGCGGGCGGGGATGTCTCCGAGGCCGCCTACGCCGGTGAGGGCACCCTGGTGAACTCCGGCTACCTGGACGGGCTGGAGATCGACGCCGCCAAGGCGAAGGTCATCGCCGAACTGGAGGCGAACGGCCACGGCCGGGGCACCATCCAGTACAAGCTGCGCGACTGGCTGTTCGCGCGGCAGCGCTACTGGGGCGAGCCGTTCCCCATCGTCTACGACGAGGACGGCGCGGCGCACGCGCTGCCCGAATCCATGCTGCCGGTGACGCTGCCGGAGATCGAGGACTTCGCACCGGTCACCTTCGACCCGGACGACGCGAACTCCGAGCCGTCCCCGCCGCTGGCCAAGGCCACCGACTGGGTGAACGTCACCCTGGATCTGGGCGACGGCCCCAAGCGGTACCGCCGCGACACCAACGTCATGCCCAACTGGGCGGGCAGCTCCTGGTACCAGCTGCGCTACGCGGACCCCACCAACTCGGAGGCGTTCTGCGCCAAGGAGAACGAGCAGTACTGGCTGGGCCCGCGCACCGCCGAGCACGGTCCCAAGGATCCGGGCGGCGTGGATCTGTACATCGGCGGCGTGGAGCACGCGGTGCTGCACCTGCTGTACGCGCGCTTCTGGCAGAAGGTGCTGTTCGATCTGGGCGACGTGTCCTCCAGCGAGCCGTACCGCCGCCTGTTCAACCAGGGCTACATCCAGGGCTTCGCGTACACCGACGAGCGCGGCGCGTACGTGCCCGCCGCCGAGATCGTCGAGCGCGACGGCAAGTTCTTCTGGACCGATACGACCGGCACCGAGATCGAGGTGTTCCAGGAGTACGGCAAGATCGGCAAGTCGCTGAAGAACGCCGTCTCCCCGGACGAGATGTACGACCTGTACGGCGCGGACACCTTCCGCTTCTACGAGATGTCCATGGGCCCGCTGGACGCCTCGCGCCCGTGGTCGACCAAGGACGTCGTCGGCGCGCAGCGCTTCCTGCAGCGCGTGTGGCGACTGGTGGTCGACGAGGAGACCGGCGCCGTCCGGGTCACCGAGGACGCGCCGTCGGACGAGGCGCTGCGCCTGGTGCACAAGACGATCGCCGGGGTCGACGACGACTACGCCAACCTGCGGGACAACACCGCGGGCGCGAAGCTGATCGAGCTGACCAACTACCTGACCAAGAACTACGGCGACGGCGCCCCGCGCGCGGTGGTCGAGCCGCTGGTGCTGATGCTGGCCCCCATGTCCCCGCACATCGCGGAGGAACTGTGGGAACGCCTGGGCCACACCGAGTCCCTGGCGCACGGCCCGTTCCCGGCCGCCGATCCGGCGCTGCTGGTGGCGGATTCGGTGGAGTACCCGATCCAGGTCAACGGCAAGGTCCGCAGCCGGATCAGCGTCCCCGCCGACGCCGATCAGGCCGCGGTGCAGGCCGCGGCGCTGGCCGATCCGAAGGTCGCGGAACTGCTGGGCGGCAAGGATCCCCGCAAGATCATCGTGGTCCCCGGGCGACTGGTGAACATCGTCGCCTGAGGACGTGACCATCCGATTCGGGCCCGGTGCGCGGTGCGCATCGGGCCCGGATCGTCCGTGCGGCAACGACATACATCGGAGTGGGCGCTAACCGGGCGGGAGCAGGACGTCGTTCAGGGTCACCATCGACAGGTTGCGCTCGCGGATGATCTCGACCAGCTGGTCGTAGCAGTGGGTCACGGCGGGCGCGTTGGCGTGGCCGATGATGATCGTCTGCGGGTTGAAATACCTGTGGGCGCACTCGATCAGGTACTGCTCGGTGATCACCCCGGAGTCCGAGAGCGAGCCGTACCACATGGTCGGGACCGTGTAGCCGAGATCGGCGGCCACCCGGTCGACGGTGGCGTTGTGGCGGCCGAAGGGCGGGCGATAGTACGGGGTGCCGTCCACGCCGAAATTGTCGCGCAGGAACCGCTTCGCCTGATCCAGCTGCGACGAGACCGCGCCGGCGGAGATCGCGGTCAGGTCGGCGTGATCCCAGGTGTGATTGGCGAGCTGGATCTGCCCGGACTCCACCAGTGGCCGCAGGGCGTCGCGGTGTGTGGTCCAGGAGTCGTAGTAGGCGGTCACGAAGAAGGTGAAGCGCGCGCCGGTGTCCCGGGCGAACCGGATGTACGCGCCGACGACCTCCGGGCTGGCGCCGTCGTCCACGGTCAGTGCCAGCGAGTTGCCCGGGCCGGGCAGCGCCGTGATGGTCCCGGCCGGGATCGCAGTCTTGGGCCCGCCGGGCGGCGGCAGCAGCCGCGGCACGACCGGGGCGGGCGCGGCCTCGGGCAGGGTGCCGCCCCCGGATCCGGAGTCGAGCAACGTGTCACTGCGTGCCGCGGTGCACCCGGTGAGGGCCACCGCGGTTCCGGCCGCCAGCCAGGTGAGCAGATGTCGTCGGTCCATAACTCCCCGGTTATAGCGATTCCGGGTGAACGAGTCACGTACATGACGCGAAATGATTCGAATCGAGAGGAAATCCGCCGCGGGTCGTCACCGTGGCACGGGTCGCAGGACGATCTCGGTCGGGTGCGCGTCACGCGGGAGCTCGATCGCGTTGCGCACCGTCCGCGCCACCGTCTCGGCGGTGAGGAACTCGTTCGGTTCGTAGGCGCGCTGTTCCCCGGCGATGATCTCGCGCTGCATGTCGGTGTCGATCCGCCCCGGGTGGATCGAGGTGACGCGCAGGTCCGGCTCCTCGAGGCGCAGCGCGTCGCCGAAGGCGCGCAGGCCGAATTTGCTCGCCGCGTAGACGCCCCAGCCGGCGTTGGCGCGCAGGCCCGCACCCGAATTGATCAGCACCACATGACCGTTCGCGGCACGCAGTGCCGGAAGCAGTAGCCGCGTCAGTTCGGCCACCGCGATCAGGTTGCCTTCCAAGGTATTCCGCCACTGCGCAACGGACGAATCGGCTATCGTTCCCAAGTCGGCGATTCCGGCATTGTGCACGACCACGTCCAGCCGTTCGATCGTTTCCGTCGCTCGCGCGACCGCGGGATAGTCGGTCAGATCGACCGGCCAGCCTGTGGCGCCGGGCAATTCGCGCAGGATCGGTTCCAGGGCCGCGGGCGTGCGGGCACCCACCAGCAGGCGGTGCGTGGGGGCCAGCCCCCGCGCGATGGCGGCGCCGAGCCCGCGACTGGCGCCCGTGATCAACGCGGTCGGCCGGTCTGTGCTGGTCTTCGCGGAATTCGCCATGCGAACACCGTAACCGGGCGCCCCCGCGCGGCGATGCTCCGGCTAGGCACACCACAGGTTCGAATCATGAGAAGGCGAACAGAGTGCATTCTGGCGTAGCGGAGCCGCCCTCCGACCATCCCGTGCGGCACGCCCACCGCGCATACCTGCGCGTTCCGTCGCAGAATAGGGCGATGACACATCCCGGTTTCACGCCGACCCAGCTCGCGGCCCGCGCCGCCTACCTGCTGCGCGGCAATGATCTGGGCACCATGACCAGTGCGGCGCCCAGACTGTATCCGCACATGTGGAGCTGGGACGCGGCGTTCGTCGCGGTCGGGCTGGCGCCGCTGAGCGTGGAGCGCGCGGCGCTGGAGCTGGACACCCTGCTGTCCGCGCAATGGCGGAACGGCATGATCCCGCACATCGTGTTCGCGAACGGGGTGGACGGGTACTTCCCGGGTCCCGCGCGCTGGGAGTGCCGCCGGCTGGCGGCGAACGCGCCCGACGGCCCGGACACCTCGGGCATCACCCAGCCACCGGTGCATGCCATTGCGGTGCAACGGATTCTGGATCATTCGCGGCGGCACGGGCGCAGTACCCGGGCCGTGGCGGAGGAGTTCCTGCAGCGGCGCTGGCCCGATCTCATGCGCTGGCATCGCTGGCTGGCCTACGCGCGCGATCCCAAACAGCAGGGCCGCATCACGCTGTATCACGGCTGGGAGTCCGGGATGGACAACTCGCCGCGCTGGGATCGCGCCTACGCCAACGTGATTCCGGGCCCGGACCTGCCGCCGTATGTGCGGGCCGACCGGCAGGTGGTCGGGGATCCCACGCAGCGGCCCAGCGATCGCGAGTACGACAGGTACCTGTGGCTGGTCGAGCAGATGCGGCGTTCGGGCTACGACGATTTCGAGCTCGCCTCCACCATGAGCTTCGCCGTCGAGGACGTGTTCGTCACCGCGATCTTCGCGCTGGCGTGCGATGTGCTCGCCAATATCGGCGAGGACTACAAGCAGCCCCTGGCCGACGTGCGCGAACTCTACGAGTGGGCCGACTACTTCCGGGCCGGGGTCATCGCCACCACCGACGCGCGCACCGGCGCCGCCCGCGACTACGACGTGCGCGCGGACGAGTGGATCGACACCGAGACCCTGGCGGTGTTCGCGCCGCTGCTGTGCGGCGGGCTGGGCCGGGACGCGGAACGCCGGCTGCTGCGCCTGTTCGAGGGGCCGCGCTGGTGCGGGCATCCGGACCTGCGCTACGCGCTGCCGCCGTCGACGTCGCCGGTCTCGAAGGACTTCCGCCCGCGCGAGTACTGGCGCGGCCCGGTGTGGCCGGTGATGAGCTGGCTGTTCTCCTGGGTGTTCGCCCGGCGCGGGTGGGCCGAGCGTGCGTTCATGCTGCGCGCGGAGGGCCTGCGGCAGGCCAGTGACGGGACGTTCGCCGAGTACTACGAACCGTTCACCGGTGAGCCGCTGGGGTCGATGCAGCAGTCGTGGACGGCGGCGTCGGTGCTCGACTGGCTCGGGTGACGGGGAGGTGCCGCCCGGACCGCCCGTGACCGGGCGGTCTGCCGCGCGCTTATAGCTCGGCCGAGCCCTCTATCAGCGAAAACGGCGGGATTGAGATTCAGCTAACAGTTGGCCGACATGCGGCCCGGTCGCTGGCCAGAGCGACGCGTCTCACATAGCGTCCGCTCGTATGGCAGGACGACACCGGCTGGCCCTGGCGGCCTTCGCCGCGACCGGCATTCTCGCGACAGTGGCCGCCGCCCCCGCGACGGCGGAGGTGAGCGGACCCGACGTCTCGTCCTGGCAGCACATCGACGGGCGCGGCATCGACTGGCACGCGGTCCGCGCGTCCGGCAATCACTTCGCCATGGTCAAGGCGACCGAGGGCCTGAGCTACGTGAACCCGTACTTCGTGCCTGACAGCCTGCTCATGCGGGCGGCCGGGGTGGCGCGCGGGACCTATCACTACGCCCGGCCCGCGCTCGCGCCCGAACCGCAGGCCGCCATGTACGCGGCGGTGGTGCTCGGCCAGAACGGCATGCTGGACCTGCCCCCGGTGCTCGACATGGAGGACTCGGGCGGGCTCTCCCCCGCCGCGCTCATCGACTGGACCCACCGCTACCTGAACACGGTGCAGGCGCTGACCGGCCGCACGCCGATCATCTACACGTACCCGAACTTCTGGCGCACGGCGATGGCCGATTCCCATGAGTTCCACCGCTATCCGCTCTGGATCGCGGACTACCGCGGCAACGAGGGACCCGAGGTGCCCGGCGGCTGGCCCGCCTGGACCTTCTGGCAGTACACCGACTCCGGCCGGATCCCCGGCATCGCCGCGGGCACCGACATCAACGTGTACAGCGGCGCCCAGGGCGATTTCGCGCGCTTCGCGAACATGCCGAGCTTCGGCAGCAGCTAGCCCCTGCCGGGCGTCCACTTTCGCACTCGCCGCTCACGGTGAAGCACCGCGGAAAGTGGGGTGTCGTGAAACCCCGTCGCGCAGCTCACGAAATCGCCGTCCACATCACGGAATTCGCGACCTGGACGGCCCGCCGACCGGTTGACGGCCGCGTGGGCGCTCATCGCGGTTTCCATCCGCCACTCGACTTCGAGCGGTGTTCGCCCCTGATCGGGGGACGGCCGAACGGGATCGGCTCCCGCTCGGCCGCAGGCGCTTACACGCCGATCTTGCCGTTCTTCTTCCACACCGCGACGACGGACGGGCGAGGCTGGCTCGTGCCGCCGTCGGGCCAGTGCGAGCCCGGGTTGTCGGCGCTGTGGCCGTCGAGCTCGCCCGGGTGCTGGACGCAGACCAGGACGCGGTCGGCGGTGACGACCGGGCCGCAGGTCTCCGCGCCGATGGGGACGGTCAGGAACTGCTTGGTCTCGCCGCGGCGCTCACCCTCGAGGGCCACCGAGAAGAGGCCGTCGTTGGACTTGAGCGCGTTGCCGTCGGTGGAGATCCACAGGTTGCCGTGCGGATCGAAGGCCAGGTTGTCGGGGCAGGAGATCGGGCTGACCTTGGTCTTGTCGAAGCCCGCGAAGTAGGTGTCGGCGGCCTTGGGATCGCCGCAGACCAGCAGCAGCGACCAGGTGAACGACGTACCCGCGTGGTCGTCGACCAGCTCCAGGATCTGGCCGTTCTTGTTCTGGTTGCGCGGGTTGGCCTCGTCGGCGCCGGCCTTGCCCTCGGTGCCGCGGTTGCTGTTGTTGGTCAGCGCCACGTAGACCTTGCCGGTCTCGGGGTTGGCCTCGAAATCCTCGGGGCGGTCCATCTTGGTCGCGCCGACCTTGTCACCGGCGACTCGGGTGAACACCGCGACCTCTTCGGCCGACATACCGTCGACCAGGGAGCGGCCCTTACCGTCCGCGCCGGTCTCCAGGATCGGAATCCACTGGCCCTTACCGGTGAAACCCTTGTCGGAGGGCACCTTTCCGGTGCCGTCGATCCGATCGGGATGATCGCCGGTCAGCTTGGCCACGTACAGCGTGCCCTGGGCCAGGATGCCCATGTTCGCCTGGCGGCTGGCCGCGGTGTTGCCGGGCTGAATCTTCTTGGCGGACACGAACTTGTACATGTACTCGAAGCGCTCGTCGTCGCCGGAGTACGCGACCACGGTGCCATCGCCGGTGACGTGGATGTTGGCGGCCTCGTGCTTGAACCGGCCCAGCGCCGAGTGCTTGACCGGGGTTCCGCTGGGATCCCACGGGTCGACCTCGACCACGTAGCCGAAGCGGTGCGATTCGTTGGGCTCCTGCGCCACGTCGAAGCGCTTGTCGAAAAGCTCCCAGCGGCGGGGCATTTCGCCCTGGCCCGCGCCCGGGTGGCCGAGGCCGTAGCGCTTGCCCATCGCCTGCAGGGTGGGGTCGGCGATCACCCCGGCGAAGTACTGGTTGAAGTTCTCCTCGCCGGAAAGCACGGTGCCCCAGGGGGTCACGCCGCCGGAGCAGTTGTTGAGGGTGCCGAGCACCTTCGCGCCGGTGGGATCGGCGGAGGTCTTCAGGAAGGCACTGCCCGCCGCCGGCCCGGTGACCTTGAATTCGGTGGTGCCGGTGATCCGCCGGTTGTACTGGCCCATGACCGGGGTCAGCTTGCCGCCGCCGCTCTCGCCCTTGACCTCGACCACCGAAAGCCCGTGCGCGGCAAGGGCGATCTCGACCTGTTCCTTGGTCGGGGTTCCGGGGGTGTACCCGGTGAACATGTACGGCTCGGTGGTGTATTCGTGATTGACCACCAGCAGGAAACTGCCGTCGCGGCCCTCGATGGGCAGCAGCGCGGCGAAGTCGTTGTTGAAGCCGAACTGCTGGGCCTGCGCCGCGGCGGTCTGCTTCGCGAAGTCGAACGCGGGCGCCCCGGGCAGCACCGGATCGCCCCAGCGGATCACCACGCCCTGGTCGTACCCCTCGGGGATCACCACCGCGTCCTGCTTGTTGGGCGCGATGGGTGTGAAGTCGGTGCCGATCCCGGTACCCGGATCCGCTTCGGCCGCACCGGCTTTGTCATCGCCGCAGGCCGCGAGCAGGCTGCCCGCCCCGACCGCGAGCACCGCGGCCGCGCTGCCCTGGAACAGGCGGCGGCGCGAGATGGCCGCGACGATGTCGCCGAAGTACGCGCCGTCGGAGGTGTTGGGCACCTCGTGGAAGCAGGCGTTGCCGCACTTGTACTGACAGGTGATGGAGGCGCGCGACGAGGCCCCGTCGTGCTTCACGAAAAGGGCGAGGGGTTTCAGGCTCACAACATGCTCCCGGGGTTGGACTGTCGCGCGCACGGTAACCAGGCCAGAAGAGCCGCAGAAGACAAGCAGATGAACGGACGACCAATTAGGTTGCCCTTAGTTAGCCGACGGGATGCGGGGCCGCCGCGTCAGACGACGGCCCCGCGTCCCGGATGAATTAGAGCACCTGCGAGAGGAACTGCCGCAGGCGCGGCGTGCTCGCGTCGTCGAAGAGCTCGTCCGGCGCGCCGGTCTCCACCACCAGCCCGTGATCCATGAACACCACCCGATCCGATACCGAACGGGCGAAACCCATCTCGTGGGTCACCACGATCATCGACATACCGCCGGCGGCCAAGTCGGTCATGAGTGCGAGCACGCCCTTGACCAGCTCCGGATCCAGCGCCGAGGTCGCCTCGTCGAAGAACATGAGCTCGGGCTTCATGGCCAGCGCCCGGGCGATGGCCACGCGCTGCTGCTGGCCGCCGGACAGCTGCGCCGGGCGCACGTCGGCCTTGCCCGAAAGTCCCACCGCCGCCAGCTGTTCCAGCGCCAGCTCGCGGGCCCGCTCCTTGTCCAGACCGCGCAGCTTGCGCGGGCCGAGCGCGATGTTGTCGGCCACGCTCAGGTGCGGGAACAGGTTGAAGTGCTGGAACACCATGCCGATGCGCTGGCGCAGCGCGTCCGGGCTCTCGGCCAGCACCGACTTCCCGTCCAGCGCGATGTCGCCCGCGGTCGGCTCGTGCAGCCGGTTCAGCACCCGCAGCAGCGTGGACTTGCCCGAGCCCGACGGGCCGATGACCGTGGTCGTCTTGCCGGCGTCGACGTGGATGTCCACGCCGCGCAGAATCTCGTTGCCGCCCAGCGTCAAACGCAGTCCGGTTCCGGTGAGCGAGGCACTCATGCTCCACGTCCTTCGGTGATCACGGCCTGTTCGACCGGCTCGGTCGGATCCACCCGGCGGCCGGTGCGCAACCGCCGGTCGATGTAGTTCACCAGGTGGGTCAGCGGGACCGTCAGCACCAGGTACATCAGGCCCGCGGCCACCAGCGGGGAGAGATTTCCGGTCTGCGCGTTGAGATCCCGGCCGACGGCGAACAACTCGCGCTGGGTGGCGAGCAGACCCAGGAAGTAGATGAGCGAGGAATCCTTGATGAGCGCGATGAACTGGTTCATGAGCGCGGGCAGCACCCGGCGCACGCCCTGCGGGATGACCACCAGCGTCATGGCCTGGCGGTAGCCGAAGCCGATCGCGCGCGCGGCCTCGAGCTGGCCCGGTTCCACCGATTGGATACCGGAGCGGAAGATCTCACCGATGTAGGCCGAGGCCAGCAGCGCCAGCGCCACCACGCCCAGCCAGTACGGGTTGTTGCCGGTGATGTTCTTGACCAGCGGGCCGACGCCCAGGCCGATGATCAGGATGATGACCACCGCGGGCAGGCCGCGGAACACGTCGGTGTAGACGCGGGCGGGCCAGCGCAACCAGCGGGTGCGGGAGATGCCCGCCACGGCCAGCAGCATGCCGATGACGGTGCCCAGCGCACCCGAGACCAGCGCCAGGATCAGGGTGTTGGGCAGGCCGGTCTTGATCAGATCCGGGAACGCCTTGCGATACAGCGACCAGTCGAAGAAGGTGTCCTTCAGCTGTTCCAGGGTGGATTTGGGCTGCACGGGCTCGTAGTCCCCGCCGCTGTCCCCGCGTTCGGCAGCGATCTTCGCGAAGTCCGGGAGCTGCGGCGCGGCAACGGCTTTGGAACCCGGCTTCCAGCCCGGCGGGATCTCGCGTGGCACCCAGTCCTGATACAGCCGCGCGTAGGTGCCGTCGGCGATGACCGCGTCCAGCCCGGCGTTGAGCGCGTCGGTGAGCGGGCGGTTGTCCTTGCGCACCGCCCAGCCGGTGTAGTTGTTGAGGCTGAAGGTGTTCTGCGCGATGGTGGCCGGATCGCCAGGCTTGATCGCGCCGATGGCCTGCTGCGAGGGCGCGACCCAGGCGTCGATCTGCCCGGTCTTGAGATTGGCGTAGGCGGTGTTGTAGTCCGGGAACTTCACCGGGTCCAGGCCGAGTTCGTTGACCACGTACTCGTCCTGCACGGTGCCCTGCACGACGCCGATCCGCGTGCTCTCGTTCAGGTCCGAGAATGCCTCGATACCACTGGTTTTCGGTACGACGAGGGAGAAGTAGCCGAAGTCGTAGCCGTTGGTGAAGCCGACCAGCTCGCGGCGGGCGTCGGTGCTGGTGATGCTCGAGGACGCGGCGTCGAAGCGGCCGTTGGCCACCTGGGCCAGCAGGCCCGAGAAGTCGGTGCCGGTGAACTCGACCCGCAGGCCGAGCTTGGCCCCGACCGCCTTCAGCAGCTCGTTGTCGAAACCGGTGAACTCGCCGGCGGAGTTCACGCAGATGCTCGGCGGGGCGTCGGACAGCGTGCCGACGCTGAGCTTGCCGGGGGTGAGCAGGCCGAGTTTGCTCGTATCGATGCGATCGAGCGGTTCGGTGGTGGCCGTCGTGTACTTGTCCGAGGCCGGTGACTGCTGCCCCGAGGCCAGATTCGTCGGGGCGGCGCTGGCGGCCGACAGGCCCGGCGGCGAACACAGATCACCACCGCCCGGGGCGGCGGTGCCGGAGCCCACACCGATAGTCGCGACCCCCGCCAGAGTGACCAGCAACACCCCCGCGACCGCAGTCACGCGAGATCGCCACCCGGGGCGACGGGGATCGGCTGTGCGCAAGCGAACCATGACTAGCCACCCTAGCGGCGCATGGTCGTCGAGCCAGAGTTGCAGTCCGGCGGAGTCCAGATGAATATCGGCCGCGAATCCGGGGTACCCCCGCGCGGGGTCCCCGGATCAGCAAACCTCAGGCGATGCCGGCGACGGACTCCGGATTGAACTCGTTGCGCCAGCGCACGGCCTCTTCCACCACGCTCAGGTCGTAGTCCGGGCCGCCGGTGCCGACGGTGAACAGGGTCGCGCCCGCCTTCACGAAATCGGCCGCCTTGTCCGCGCCCGGCCAGTCCACCGACTTCTCGATGGCGTTCACATCGGTGCCGACCTCGGCGCAGTGCTCGGCCAGAATGCCCGACTTGCGCTCGAGCACGTCGAGTTCGGCGAAGCTGTGCCAGATGTGCGCGTACTGGGCGACCAGGCGCAGCGTCTTCTTCTCGCCGCCGCCGCCGATGAGAATCGGAATCTCGCGCACGGGTTGCGGATTCAGCTTGGCCAGGCGATCGGTGATGCGGGCCAGGTAATCCTTGAGCAGCGCCAGACGGCTTCCGGCGGTACCGAAGTCGTAACCGTAGGAGTCGTAGTCCTTCTGGAACCAGCCCGCGCCGATGCCGAGCACCAGGCGGCCGCCGGAGATGTGGTCGACGGTGCGGGCCATGTCGGCCAGCAGGTCCGGGTTGCGGTAGCCACCGCCGGTGACCAGCGCGCCCAGTTCCACCCGCTCGGTCTGCTCGGCGACCGCGGCGAGCATGGTCCAGCACTCGAAGTGCGCGCCCTCGGGATCGCCGTACAGCGGATAGAAGTGATCCCAGTTGAAGACGATGTCCACCCCGGCGTCTTCGGACCGGCGCACCGCATCGCGGATGAGCCCGTAATTGGGCGCGTGCTGCGGCTGCAATTGCACTCCGATACGAACCGGTCGGCTCATGAACGCTCCTCGCCTCGGCAATCTCCTGGCCCGAACCGGCCGGGCCATGTCCGGATCCGAGGCTACCTTGATATCGTGCCCGGGCCCGGACCTCGAGGTCCGGAACCACCCCCTCTACTCGGATCGTCCGGCACGTTCCTGCCGGTGAAGGGATGTGCACCGTGGCAACGGTGACTTTCGATCAGGCCACGCGTTTGTATCCGGGCGGGGACAAGCCCGCGGTGGACGCACTGAATCTGGAGATCGCCGACGGCGAATTCCTGGTGCTCGTCGGGCCGTCCGGCTGCGGCAAGTCCACCTCGCTGCGCATGCTCGCCGGACTCGAGGAAGTGAGCACCGGGCGGATCCTCATCGGCGACAACGACGTCACGCACGCCGAGCCCAAGGAACGCGACATCGCCATGGTGTTCCAGAACTACGCGCTCTACCCGCACATGAGCGTGGCCGAGAACATGGGCTTCGCGCTGAAGATGGCCAAGGTGTCCAAGGCCGAGCGCGCCGAGCGGGTGCTCGAGGCGGCCAAGCTGCTCGACCTCGAGCAGTACCTGGACCGCAAGCCCAAGGCGCTCTCGGGTGGTCAGCGCCAGCGCGTGGCCATGGGCCGGGCCATCGTGCGCCAGCCGCAGGTGTTCCTCATGGACGAGCCGCTGTCCAACCTGGACGCCAAGTTGCGCGTGCAGACCCGCACCCAGATCGCGCAGTTGCAGCGGCGGCTGGGCACCACCACGGTGTATGTCACCCACGACCAGGTCGAGGCCATGACCATGGGTGATCGCGTCGCGGTGCTCAAGGACGGGCTGCTGCAGCAGTGCGCCTCCCCGCGCGATCTGTACCGCAACCCCGCCAACCTCTTCGTGGCCGGGTTCATGGGATCGCCGGCCATGAACCTGTTCACGCTGCCGGTCGAGCAGGGTGCGGTCGCGCTCGGCGGCTACCGGTTCGGGGTGCCGCGCTCGGTCGTCGAGGGCACCTCGGGGTCGGTCGTGGTCGGTATCCGGCCCGAGCACTTCGAGCCCACCGGCAACGGCGGGGGCGTGGCCATGGAGGTCGACGTCGTCGAGGAACTCGGCTCGGACGCCTACATCTACGGGCGCACCATCGGCGGCATCGGCGCCGGGGAAACCATTGTGGCGCGCGCGGATTGGCGTAACCCGCCGCCCAAGGGCGCGCAGCTGACGCTGAACGCGGGGGCCGAGCACATCTACTTCTTCAACCCCGAGACCGGCGCGCGGCTGAACTGAGCCGCGGCACGGATTCCGTACGCGAGCAGCGAGAACGGCGTCGTCCCTACTTCCGGGGACGGCGCCAGTTCTTGTTGACGCGGACCCGCAGATTGTCCAGGGGCACTTCGGTTCCCGAGTCGGTGATCAGCGCGACGCGCACCGGTTCACCGGTGGTGTCCTCGAGCCGCTCCAGCGGGGGCGTGCCGTCCTGCAGGTACTCGTCACCCCACTGCCACAGCGCGACGACGGCGGGCAGCAGGTCCGCGCCCATGCGGGTGAGGACGTATTCGCTGCGCGTGCGTTTGCCCTCCTCCTGATACGGGCGTTTCTCCAGCAGGCCCGCGTCGACGAGTTTGCGCAGGGCGGTCGAGGCCGCGGCGTCGGTGATGCCGACGCGGCTCGCGAAACCGTCGAAGCGGCGGGTGCCGTAGTAGGCCTCGCGCAGGATCAGGATGGCCGAGCGGGTGCCGATGATGTCCATCGCCTTGGCGATGGAGCAGCCGTCGGGCTGCCACGCGCTCAGATCGGCGAGCGGTCCTTCCAATACGACAGACATGGCACACATCATACAACTCTGACTTGCCTCCACTATGGCCAGCTCGTAATCTGACTTTATCGACATATAGTCAGGTACCCCGCGAGGGGCTCCGAGAAGGACATGCCATGAGAGACGCAGTCATCGTCGAAGCGGTACGCACTCCGATCGGCAGGGGTAAGGCCGACGGCGGCCTGCACTGGGTACATCCCGCCGACCTGTTCGCGCACAGCCTGCGGGAAGTGGTGCGGCGCAGCGAGATCGACCCGGCGCTCATCGACGACGTGATCGGCGGCGTGGTGACCGCGGTCGGCGAGCAGGGCAGCAACCTCACCCGCCGGGCCGCGCTGGCGGCCGGATATCCCGAATCCGTGCCGGCGACGACCGTGGACCGGCAGTGCGGGTCCAGCCAGCAGGCCATTCACTTCGCCGCGCAGGGCGTGATCGCCGGGGCGTACGACATCGTCGTGGCGGGCGGCGTGGAATCCATGAGCCGGGTTCCCATGGGCGCCAACATGATCGGCGCCGAGGACGTGAGCGGCGCCGGGTTCGCCGAGCGCTACCCAGAAGGGCTCGTGCCGCAGGGCATCAGCGCCGAACTCATCGCCGCGCGCTGGGGGCTCACCCGCGCACAGCTGGACGACTTCGCGCTCGCCAGCCACGAGAAGGCGGCGCACGCGACGAAGAACGGGCTGTTCGAGAGCCAGCTCGCGCCGCTGAGCGGGCTCGACGCCGACGAGGGCATCCGCGTCGGCAGCACGGCGGACACGCTGGGGAAGCTGCGGCCCGCGTACTACAGCCCGGAGATGGCGGCCCGCTTCCCGCAGATCGGCTGGAACATCACCGCCGCCAACGCCAGCCAGATCAACGACGGCAGCTCCGCGGTGCTGATCATGACCAGCGAGCGCGCCGCCCAGCTCGGGCTGCGCCCGCTCGCCCGCCTGCACAGCTTCGCCGTGGCCGGCGACGATCCGCTGCTCATGCTCACCGCGGTGATCCCCGCGACGCGAAAGGTGCTGCAGCGCAGCGGTCTCGAGCTGTCGGACATCGACCTGTTCGAGGTGAACGAGGCGTTCTCCTCGGTGGTGCTGGCCTGGGCCGCCGACACCGGCGCGGATATGTCCAAGGTCAACGTGAACGGCGGCGCCATCGCCCTGGGCCACCCCCTCGGCGCCTCCGGCTCCCGGCTGGCCACGACCCTGGTGCACGCCCTGCACGAGCGCGGCGCGCGCTACGGCCTGCAAACCATGTGCGAGGCGGGCGGATTGGCGAACGCCACGATCTACGAGCGCCTCTGAGTCGGACGCGGCCGCCCGCCCCGGGTTCCGGGGCGGGCGGTCGGGCTTTCACGGGTCAGCGGGTCACACGCTCACGAGCGAGCGACCCGGTCGCTGGTTCACAGCCGGGTGAGCGGTCGCGGCGCACGGCGGGTTCGGGCGGGCGGCCCCTCACAGCGATACGGCGACGACGGCCGCCAGCAGCCCCAGCAGCAGCGCCTCGGCCATGAGCGGAAACGCCAATATGGCTGTCCGCCAGGCGGGCTGACGCAGCCGAACCGCGCGCAACACCCACAGCGGCACCACCATGAGCGTGACCGCGATCCCCGCCCACCCCACCGCGTAGGCGTACGGCAGGTACCGGGTCTCCCCCGTCTCCCGCGCGAGCACCTCGTACTTGGGCACGACCCCCACCGCCACCCACGCGCAAGCCGCCGCGAGAACGTAGATCACCACCGCGACAACGACATCCGCCCGCCGCACCGGCGGTCGCCAGTAGTCCGCCATACCCCGGATTTCCCGCCCACCCCACCCCCGAAACGCCCATTTCCACCGTCGCCCGATGCGAAGCGTCCGCGCCCGGTCCGGTCCCCGCTCCGGAAGCTCATTCCGCCGAAGGGTCGGTGGGCGCCCGCTCCGTCGACACCCGCACCTCTCGGCACCGATAGTGACCGAGCCGGTGAAGATCGAGGCGGGATGCGACGACGGCTGCCGACAGCGGAAATCCCGGCGGGGCATGGAGATCGAGGGTTCGCCCGATGCCGCAGGGTGGGCGACCTCGGCGCACCACCTTCGGCCCGCCACGATGGAGCGCCGGGGCGGTGACGACCCGTATGGCAGGACAGAGTCCCTGCGGGGCTGGGAGTGCCACCACCACTGTGGGCCGGTGGCAGACCTCGGGCGCTACAGCTGCGCCCGGATCTCACCGTGTTCGGAGTCGCACGCACGCCCCGGCAGCATTTCGTCACCGTAGTCGAGTGTCAGACGCGCGCTCCAGGTTCCCCGAGGGGCTCGGACCGGTGACGCGCCGGCGCGATACCTTCGGCCCGCCGCAGCGATCGGCGCCCGGGCGGTGACGACCGGGCAGGATGCCCCGGCGGGGCGGGGATTTCGGGTCAGTTGACGGCGCCGCCCACCAGGAAGTGGCCTATCGCGCCTGTTATCGCGATGATCGGGAGGGCCAGGGCGGGGTAGATCCAGGCGCGGCGGCCGGTCATGGCGGCAACGGCGGTCAGGATCAGGGCGGCTACCAGGGTCAGGGAGAGGCCGCCGCCGCCGATCAGCAGGCCCCAGAGGCCCTGGGCGGGTGGGCGTTGCACTATGCACTCGACGGTGAAATCGCGCTTGGCCGAGCAGCGGTTCTTGACCAGGTCGAAGAACTTGCCGAACAGGTCGTAGGACCACAGGGCGGCTACCACCAGGTTCACCAGGTAGATCGCGCCCGCCAGGAGGAGATCCTTGCGGCGGGTGGGGGCCGCCTTCGCGGATGTGCTGGTGTTCGGGGCAGGGTCGCCCTGCCCGGCGGGGGTTCCGGCGGGATCGCCTGCGCCGCCGGGGTTTCCGGCGGGGCCGTTCGGGCCGGACGGGATGTCGTATGCCTGGGTCGCGCCGTCGTAGGGGGAGAAGGCGGGGGTCGCTCCGGTGTCCGGGCCGAACTTCCCGGCGGGTCGCGCGTCGCCGCGCGGACCGGCGAACGCGGGATTCGCGCCGGTGTCGGGGCCGCCGAAACCGCCCGGGCGGGCATCACCGCGACCGCCGGGCACGGCGGGGTTCGCGCCCGTGTGCGGGCCGCCGCCCTGGGGCGGAATCGCCCGGCGCACCGTCGGGGACGAATCGGCCGGACTCTGCGCCGGGTTCGGGCCGCCCTGTGGCTTGGACATCACGGGCGCTTCCGGACTCTGCTGCGGCCCAGCGGGACCGGACGGCGGCCCCGGCTCCCACGAATTCCGCTGCGGCGGAGCACCACTCGGCGGCTGGCCCGGCCCGCCCGCGCCCCAGGACTGCCCCGGCCCACCCGGCCCCTGGGGCTGCTGCCCGTACCCGCCCGGCTGCCCCGGACCGTGCGGCTGTCCGTACCCACCCGGACCCTGCGGCTGACCTTGCGGCCCCGGCCCGCCGGATCCCTGCCCCTGTCCGCCGGGACCCTGCTGTTGTCCCGGCCCACCGGGCCCCTGCGGCTGACCGTAGTTGTCGGATCCCGGCCGACGCCCCGGCCCGCCCGGACCCTGCGGCTGACCACCGGGCCCCTGCGGCTGACCGTGTCCCGGCTGCCCCGGACCACCCGCGCCCTGTGGCTGCCCGTAGCCATCGGCCCCTTGCTGACGCCCGGGCCCCTGCGGCTGACCCGGATTACGCTGCGGCCCCGGCCCTCCCGGCCCCGGCCCCTGGGGATTGCGCTGCTGCGCGGGGTCACCGGACCGCCCCTGATTGTTCGGTCCCGCCGGGTAACCCGGCCCGCCCGCGCCGTTCGTCATTGGAAGATCTCCCGTTCGTGGATGCCCGGCCCCGCCCGACATGTGTTGTCCCGCACCCTCCGCCGCGCCCCCGAAGGCCCGGCCGAGAGGCTGATTCCGTTCACCCGGTCCGGGCAGCTGCCCGCCCCCGCCCGGCGAAAAGTTCTGTCCGCCCGCACCGTTGAAGGCCGCTAGCTCACCGGTCCCCGGGTGCCCGGCAGGCCTTTCCACCCCATGTCCCGGACCGCCGGGGCCGCTCCCGAACCGGCCGCCCGCACCGCCGAAGGCGGGCAGGTCACCCGTGGCAGGCCCGGGGCTCGGCCGATGTCCACCCGGATTGGGTGGGTAAGACTGGCCACTCGGCCCGCTCATCACCGGCAAATCGCCGGTTCCGGGATGGCCCGGGCGCGAGCGCGGGTCGTCCGCCCCCGGCCGTCGCGGTTCGTTGGGCGGAAACATGATTGGTGGGCTCCCCCGGTTGATCGTCGTCATCCCGATTCTGACCGCATACGGGGGCGACCGCTACCCCGGGTCCGGCGAAGGGGATTCGGGGCGAACGCGCTGGGTAGGCTGCACGATGATGAGTGACGAACCCGGTGGACCGGACTTCGATGCCGCGGTCGTGTACGCCATACCCATGCGGACGCGATTCCGCGGCATCACCGTGCGCGAGGGGATGCTGATTCCCGGGCCGCTCGGCTGGGGCGAGTTCTGTGCCTTCCCCGAATACGACGACCGCGAAGCCGCGAACTGGCTGGCCACCGCGGTGGAGCAGGTGAGCGCGGGCTGGCCCGCGCCGGTACGGGATCGGGTGCCGGTCAACTGCATCGTGCCGGCCGTCGGGCCGGACCGGGCACGCGAGATCGTCGCCGCCTCCGGCTGCCGCACCGCCAAGGTGAAGGTCGCCGACCATCCCGACTCCCTCGCCGAGGATCTGGACCGGGTCGCCGCGACCCGCGAGGCCCTCGGCCCCGGCGGCGCGGTCCGCGTGGACGCCAACGCGGTCTGGGACGTGGCCACCGCGATCGACCACATCACCCGAATCGACCGTGCCGCGGGCGGTTTGGAGTACGTCGAACAGCCCTGCCGCACCATCGAGGAGCTCGCCGAGGTCCGCCGCCGGGTCACGGTGCGCATCGCCGCCGACGAATCCATTCGCCGCGCCGAGGACCCGCTCCGCGTCGCGGTGGCCGGCGCCGCCGACATCGCGGTGCTCAAATGCACGCCCCTGGGCGGTGTCCGGCGCGCCCTGCGGGTCGCCGCAGCCGCCGGGCTCCCCTGCATCGTCTCCTCCGCCCTGGAATCCAGCGTCGGCCTCGCCGCCCAGATCCGCCTGGCCGCCACCCTCCCCCACCTCGACCTCGCCTGCGGCCTGGACACCCTGTCCCTGCTCACCGGCGACACCGTCACCGACTCCCTGCGCCCGGTCGACGGCTACCTCACCGTCCCGCCCGCACCGCCCGCCCCGGACCCCGCCCTCCTTGAGCGCTACCGCCACCCCGATCCCGCCCGCGAACTCTGGTGGCGGCAGCGGCTCGACCGCGTCCGGAAGCTGCTCCCGGACAGCTGACGCGGGCGGCAGGCTTTCGGGCGGGCGCTCAGTCGCCCGAGCGCGCGCCGATGCGCACGCCGCAGTCGAACATGGTGCTGCGCATCAGAAGTGCCGCCTCGGGACCGATCACCCCGGACAGCAGGTCGAGGTAGCGATCGCAGAACTCGGGACCGTGGGGTGCCGAATCCGCCGGGGACGGGTCCAGGTGGTGGGCTATTTCGTGCAGGATCACCAATTCCCGCAGCGCCCAGGCGGTTCCGTGGGCGTGCAGCGGGACGGCGAGGACCGCCTTCCCCGCCTCGTAGTGGGCCGCCTTCGCACCCGCACGAGCCCGCACGGTGATCGGGTGGGCAGCGGGCTCCCACTGTGCCCGAACCCAATTCAACGCCAGCACCCGATCCGCGTAGGTCTGCACCGACTCCACCGACGCGAACCGCCGCTCGATCGGCAGCGTCACCTGCGAGCCGAACACCTCGATGCCGCGCGCGCCGAACTCGTCGGCGCGGTCGAACACCCCGCGCACCAGCATTTCCGCGTCGTAGACACGGGCGCGCTGGGCGTCTCGCACACTCAACGCATCACCGATCATCCTTCCCCGCGCGGCAATTGCCCACGGGGACCGTCCAGTTCGGCGTTGTTCCCGAGCCGGGCCGCGCGCCCGGCGCGATCACCGGCCCGCCGCGCGGCCGAGGAGTACCCGGCCGAAGCCTGCGGCCCCTGCCAGGTCCCGCGCGCCTCGGAGGTGCTCCGGTAGAAATCCGTGAGCTCGATCTCCTTGTTGCGCAGCGCCAATGCCGTACCGGTGGGCGGCGCGCCCGGCGCCGGGGGCCCGGCGTCACCGCGCACCGCCTCGGCCTCCACCTCGGATTTGATCTCCGCCAGCCGCCGCCCGATCCGGGCCGCGAACGCCATCTGGAAATTCAGCCGCGCCGTCACCGCCGCCACCGGGGCCTGCACCGTGCGCTGCACCCGCCTGCCCCAGCGCGTGGTCTCGACCACCAGTTTCTCGGTCGTGGCCGTGCGATAGGAACCCGATTTGATGTAGTGGTCCGAAGCCCGCACCATCTGCACGATCAGGCTCCCGTACAGCGCGGAGCAGGTGTCGATGTCGGTGTCGAAACCGTACGCGTAGACCGTGGTCGAGGTGCGGGCGACATCACAGCGAACATCGTTCGCGGCGGCGATCGCCACGAACAACTGGACGTAGGTCCGCAGTCCCTTCTTCCCGGACTCGCCGATCGGGATGACCCGCTGAACCGGCGTCGGCCTGCGCTCGCGACTCGCCACGTGGGCGCGCGCGACCGTGAGATCGATCGCGGACCGCGTCGCGAGCTTCTGAGCTGCGGCGAGGAAGGCTTCGGCCTCGTGTTCGTTGTCGGTGGACTCGGCCTGCCGGAGCAGACCACCGATCCTGGTGAGTAACTTGTCCTGTGCAGACATCGGCACTCAGCCTAGCTGGGCGGATGTCCGCGGTGGCGGGCGCGAACCCCGAGGTAGTCCCGGCACACAGAGTTCCCACCATGTATCTTCCCTTGTGCAACCGGCTGAGTGTGCTGCCGCTCACGTCTCGACCCTGGAGTATCCGCGATGGTTTTGAAGAAGGTGTCGTCCCTACGATCGTCGCTCGTGCCGCGTGCCGCGATGGTGGTCACCTCAGCAGCGCTGCTGACCGTGACGTTCGCCAGCGCGTGCTCCAGCGACAGCGGTAGCAACCCCACCTCGGAGAACCTCACCGGCCGCGGGCCCATCACCTACGTCGAGGGCAAGGACACCACCGAAACCGGTGCGGTCAAGCAGCTCATCGACCGCTGGAACGCCTCGCACCCGGACGAGAAGGTGACGTTCAAGGAGCAGTCGAACGACGCCACCCAGCAAAAAGACGACCTCGTGCAGCACATGACTGCCAAGCAGTCGGATTACGACGTGATCGCGCTGGACGTGCCGTGGACCGCCGAGTTCGCCGCCCGAGGCTGGATCCAGCCGCTCAAGGACGGCTTCAGCATCGACACCTCCACGCTGCTCTCGCCGCCGGTCGCCTCGGCCACCTACAACGGCACGCTCTACGCCGCGCCTCGCAACACCAATGGCGGCCTGCTGTTCTACCGCAAGGACCTGGTTCCCGAGCCGCCCAAGACCTGGACCGAGCTGCTTGCCAACTGCCCCAAGGCCGTGGAAGCCGGAATCGGTTGCTACGCCGGGCAGTTCGCGCCCTACGAGGGTCTGACCGTGAACACCGCCGAGGTCATCAACGCCTTCGGCGGCAGCTTCGTCGGCCCGGACGGCAAGACGCCGACCGTGAACAGCCCGCAGGCCAAGGCCGGCCTGCAGGTGCTGGTCGACGGGTACAAGAACGGCGAGATCCCGAAGGAAGCCATCTCCTTCAAGGAGCCCGAGAGCCAGAACGCCTTCGTGAGCGGCAAGCTGCTGTTCATGCGCGGCTGGCCGTCCTCCTTCGGTGACGCCGGTTCGGACGCCTCGGCTGTCCGGGACAAGTTCGGCGTGGCCCCGCTGCCGGGCAAGGACAGCGTCGGCGCCTCCACCCTGGGTGGCTACAACGCCGCCATCAGCGCCTTCTCCAAGAACAAGGCCACCGCACTGGACTTCCTGCGCTTCCTGATCTCCGAGGACGCCCAGCACATCGTGGCCTCGGGCGCCCTGCCGTCCGTGCGCGCCTCGGTGTACGACGATCCGGCGCTCATCGCCAAGATGCCGTACCTGCCCGCGCTCAAGGAGTCCATCGCCTCGGCCGTGCCGCGTCCGGTGACCCCGTTCTACTCCGCGGTGTCCAAGGCCATTCAGGACAACGCCTATGCTGCCCTGACCGGTACGAAGTCCATCGACGCCGCGATCGATGGAATGCAGCAGGGCATCGAGACCGCGGGTCGGTGATCCCGGCTCCGGTGAGAGGCCCCGACGAGTCAGTCGTGTAGGAGAAGAGAACAGGTGTCACGTCCTTCGGGAGCGGCCGAGGTCGCGTCCCCCGACTTCACCAAGTCCGTGAAACCCGCACCGTCACAACCGAAGCGCCGATCCGGACTACCCGGATCGGCCAAGGCCTGGCTTTTCGTCAGCCCGGTGCTGCTCGCCCTGTCGGTGGTGATCGGATATCCGGTTGCTCGCGCGGTCTGGATGTCTTTTCAGAAGGACTCGGGACTCGACCCCGCGACCGGCATGTTCGTCGAGGGCGGCTCCGCCGGCTTCGACAACTACACGCACTGGCTGCTGCAGCAGTGCACCAACGGCCTCGGCGAGACCGTCAGCTGCCCCACCGGCAACCTCGGCTCGCAGTTCTGGACCGCGATCGGCATCACCCTGCTGTTCACCGTGGTGACCGTCGCGCTCGAAGCCACCATCGGCCTCGGCATGGCCGTCATCATGGGCAAGACCTTCAAGGGCCGCGCCCTGCTGCGCGCGGCGGTGCTGATCCCGTGGGCCATTCCCACCGCCGTCACCGCGCGGCTGTGGGAGTTCATGTTCCAGTACGACGGCGTGGTCAACCGGGTGCTCGGCACCGAGATCCTGTGGACGGCCGATCCGTGGGCCGCGCGCTTCGCGGTCATCGCCGCCGACGTGTGGAAGACCACCCCGTTCATGGCGCTGCTGATCCTGGCGGGGCTGCAGGTCATTCCGAACGACGTGTACGAGGCCGCCCGGGTCGACGGCGCGTCGGCGTGGCAGCGTTTCGTGCACATCACGCTGCCGCTGCTCAAGCCCGCGCTGCTGGTGGCCGTGCTGTTCCGCACCATGGACGCGCTGCGCATGTACGACCTGCCCGCGATCCTGACCCAGGACAATCCGCACACCCGGACCATCTCGATGCTGGTGGTCGATCAGGTGCGCCAGGGTCCGAACAGCGCCTCGGCCCTGTCCGTGATCACCTTCTTCCTGATATTCGCGGTCGCGTTCATGCTGGTGAAGGTGCTGGGCGCCAACGCGGTTCGCACTCAGGAAGAGCAGCGGAAGGCCCACTGATGAACGTGAGCATGTCGAAATCTCCCGCCGTGGACGAGGTGCGGGCCGCCGCCTCCCCGAAAGCGCCCGCCCCGCAGGCGGTTCCGTGGACCAAGCGACTGGCCTCCGCGCGGGTGTACCTGGGCGCGCTGATCGTGCTGGTCTGGGGCCTGGCACCGTTCTACTGGATGGTCGTCACCGCGCTGCGCGATCCGGACTACACCTTCGACAACACCCCGTGGCCCACCCACGTGACGCTGGAGAACTTCCGCGACGCCTTCGACACCAGCCGCGGCAACGACTTCGGGCGCGCGCTGGTGAACAGCGTCGCGATCGGCGCGGCGACCACGGCGGTCGCGCTGGTCATCGGCGTGATGGCCGCCTACGCGCTGGCCCGGCTGACCTTCAAGGGCCAGTACCTGGTCTCCGGCGTCATCCTGAGCGCGTCGATGTTCCCCGCGGTGGTGCTGGTGACCCCGCTGTTCCAGCTGTTCACCGATATCGGCTGGATCGGGCACTACCAGGCGATGATCATCCCGAACATCTCGTTCGTGCTGCCGATGACGGTCTACATCCTGGCGTCGTTCTTCACCGAATTGCCCTGGGAGCTGGAGGAAGCGGCGCGGATCGACGGCGCCTCGCGCTTCCAGGCGTTCCGGCTGATCATGCTGCCGCTGGCCGCGCCCGCGGTGTTCACCACCGCGATCCTGGCCTTCATCGCCTCGGTCAACGAGTACCTGCTGGCGCGCCTGCTCTCGGTGGACTCCACCGAGCCGGTGACCGTCGCCATCGCCCGCTTCTCGGGTAACAACCCGCAGGTCGAGCCGTACACCGCGATCATGGCGGCGGGCACGATCGTGACCATTCCGCTGGTCATCATGGTGCTGCTGTTCCAGCGCCGGATCATCTCCGGTCTCACCGCGGGCGGCGTCAAGAGCTGAGCCCGCGCACGGGAGCATTCGAAACTTCGCGAAACAGCAGGGGTTTCGGCGGTCATCGACCGCCGGAACCCCTGTCTCGTTCGCGCCCCGGGGCAAGCGAACCGACCACGCGCAATTGAACAGCGGGAAAGGATGCGTCCACTAGCATGGGTCGCGCCGCGCCCGCGGCGCGCTAGTACGCAAGCTTCGTCGAACGCTCCCAAAGGAGATGCTCGTGAGCTCGTCCCGCAAACGGCGCCGACCGGAACCGGCACCGTACGCCAGCATGGCAGGCTGGAACGAGATCACAACCGAATTGCCCAGACAACCGGGGCACACCAGGCCGCAGCGCCGCAGAAAACCCCCCGCCGCACCGGGCCCATCCGAACCCGGCCGGGCCCGGCGGCCGGTGCGCACCCGGGCGCAGCGCCTGCGCAGGCTCGCCCTGTCCCTGTTCCTGATCTTCATCGCGCTGCCGTCGCTGGTGCTGACCCTCGCGTACTGGAGCGCGGAGATCCCCGACCCGGAGTCGGTGCAGACCAACCAGATCGCCACCATCCTGACCTCCGACGGCCAGGGCGTCATCGCCAAGGTCGTTCCGCCCGAGGGCAATCGGATCCCGGTGCCGCTGCGCGACGTGCCCGAACCGGTCCGCCTCGCCGTGCTCTCGGCCGAGGACCGCAACTTCTACACCAATCCCGGCTACTCCACCTCGGCCTTCGTGCGCGCGGCGCGCGACAACGTCCTGGGCCGCGAGGACGCCGGCGGCGGTTCCACCATCACCCAGCAGTACGTCAAGAACGCCTTCCTGAGTTCGGAACGCACCCTGAGCCGCAAGATGCGCGAACTCATCATCTCGGCCAAGATGGCGCGCCAGTGGAGCAAGGACGACATCCTCGCCGCCTACCTCAACACCATCTACTACGGCCGCGGCGCGTACGGCATCTCCGCCGCGGCCAAGGCGTACTTCGGCAAGCCCGTACCGGAACTGACCCTCGCCGAGGGCGCGGTGCTCGCCGCCGTGGTGCGCACCCCCTCCCTGCTCGACCCGGAAACCCATCTGGAGCCGCTGCGGGCGCGCTGGGCCTACGTGCTGGACGGCATGATCGAGATGGGCAAGCTCACCCGGGACGAGCGGGCCGCCACCGTGTTTCCCGACATCCTGCCGATCACCGAACTCGACGACAGCATCCCGCGCGGACCCGAGGGGCTCATCCGCGCCCAGGTGCTGCGCGAACTGCGCGCCTCCGGGATCAGCGAGCAGGAGATCAATACCGGTGCGCTGCAGATCATCACCACCATCGACGCCCGCGCCCAGCAGGCGGCGCTGAACTCGGTGGGCGATGTCCTGGGCGGCCAGCCGGGCGAACTGCGCACCGCCGTGGTGTCGATCGATCCGCGCACGGGCGCGGTGCGCGCCTACTACGGCGGACCCGACGGCATCGGGTTCGACTTCGCGCAGGCCCCGCTGCAAACCGGTTCCGCCTTCAAGACTTTCGCGGTCCTGGCCGCCCTGGAGCAGGGCATCCCGCTCTCCTATCGGCTCGACAGCGCCCCGCTCACCGTGAACGGGGAGAAGATCACCAACGTGCAGGACGAGACCTGCGGCACCTGCCCGCTGAGCGAGGCGTTCAAGCGCTCGCTCAACACCAGCTTCTACCGGCTCAGCCAGGCGCTGTTCGAGGGACCGAAGGCCATCGCGAACGCCGCGCACCAGGCCGGCATCCCGGAGCAGATCCCGGGCGTCGCCGGTCGCACCCTGACCGAGGACGGCGGGCCGCCGCTGCCGGCCATCGTGCTCGGCGCGTACTCGGTGCGCCCCATCGACATGGCCTCGGCGTACGCCACCCTGGCCGCCTCCGGGGCTTACCGCGCACCGTATTTCGTGCAGAAGGTGCTGACCGGCGACGGGCGGGTGCTGCTGGACCGCGACGCCGATCCGCAGCGCACCGAACAGCGCATCCAGACCACCGTCGCCGACAGCGTCGCCCAGGCCATGCTGCCCATCGCGGGCTACTCCAACGGGCACGATCTGGCGGGCCGCCCGTCCGCGGCCAAGACCGGAACCACCCAGCTCGGCGACACCGGATACAACAAGGACGCCTGGATGGTCGGCTTCACGCCGTCGCTGTCCACCGCGGTGTGGGTGGGAACCGAACAGTCCCAGCCGATTCGGACCGCGCGCGGCGGGGCGATCTACGGTTCCGGTTTGCCCGCCGATATCTGGAAGCAGACCATGGACGGCGCGCTGGCGGGCGCGCCGGTAGAACAGTTCCCCAATCCGGTCCCGATCGCCGGCTCCGCACCGGCCGATCCGAACTACGACATCCTCAATCCGGGGCCCGGACCGCAGCAGGAACCCGTGGTCATCATCCCGCCGGCGCCCGAACCCCGGCAGGTCGAGATCTTCCCGGGCCTGTCCATCCCGGTTCCGGGTTAAGGTCGGCGCAGATGACTTCCCCATCGTTGTTGATCATGAATCACGACGACCCGACCCATCTGCCCCCGGCCGCGGATATTGTGGAATCGGCCACCGGTGCCATCGACTCCGGAGATCGGTGGCAGGATGCGGGTCAGGAGCAGGGTGGGGTCGGAGACAGCACGAGACTTAGGGGCGACGCCGGTGGATTTCAATGTCGTTGAACGCCACGAAACGCTGGTGGCCGGAACGGTGCTACGCAGCCCGGCGCTGGCGGTCGAAGGACCGCGCCGCGCCAAGGTCGAGGAGGCCTGGAAACAGAACCTCGCGCGCAGCCTGCCCGGTCCACCCGCGACCGCGTATGTCGATCACGCGCCCGAAATCGGTTCGTACCTGACCCATATCGTCGGCTACCGGTGCCGGACGCTGGAGGACCTACAGCCCGGTGATGTGCTCGCGCGCATCCCCGCGGGCACGTTCGCCCGGTTCAGCCGCAGCGGCGACAATCTGGGCGACGTCATCGCCTCGATCTGGCGCACGGTCTGGGATCTGGAAGCCTCGGGCACGCTGACCCGCGCGTACACCGGGGATTACGAACGGTATCCGGACTCCCGGACCGTTGAGGTTTTCGTCGCGCTCGATACCGGCGCGGAGGGGTAGGGGCCGTGGATTTCGAGATCATCACCATGGACGCGTTCCTGGTCGGCGGGCTCACGATCCCCCTGGCCGGGCGCGAGGTCACCG
Source organism: Nocardia sp. NPDC055321 (assembly GCF_053645575.1). NCBI lineage: Bacteria > Bacillati > Actinomycetota > Actinomycetes > Mycobacteriales > Nocardiaceae > Nocardia > Nocardia sp. NPDC055321. The sequence continues at coordinate 445,175 of NZ_JBSHMS010000002.1, read as the reverse complement.
CCCGGGACCTGGACCTGGTCAACTTCACCTGGGACAGGTACCTCGCCCGCGAGAAGAAGGTCGAACGCGTGGCGGCCTACATCGGCCAGAACGATCACGCCGTGGCCATCCTCGGCTACGAGGTGCCCGGCCTGGATCACCTGGACACCGGCGATGTGGTGACCCGCGTCCCGACCGGCCGCTACGCCAAGTTCGTCGTGTCGGACAAGCCCTACGACCTGCTGCGCACCGCGTGGGCCAAGGTCGCCAAGGCCGAGAGCGCGGGCACGATCACCCGCTCGCACCGCGCCGAGATCGAGCGCTACACCGGACCGACCTCGGTCGAGGTGTACATTTCGCTCGACTGAGGCCGAAAGCCAAGCCGCCCCCCGCGATTGCGATCGCGGGGGGCGGCTTCGTCCATGACGAGGATCGAGACGCCGCGCCGATCGGAGATTCGGGGGCGGAGCTCACCTGCCCCCGGCACGGCAAAGCCCCGGCCGGAATCTTCCGGCCGGGGCCTCCCTCACCTGTGCCGAGTTTCCTCGATGGGCGATCTACTCCGCGTCGATGATGAACGCCTCGAGCTGAGCGCGGGCGACGTCGTCGGCGATCTGCTTCGGCGGGGACTTCATCAGGTACGCCGAGGCCGGGATGACCGGTCCGCCGATGCCGCGGTCCTTGGCGATCTTCGCCGCGCGCACGGCGTCGATGATGATGCCGGCCGAGTTCGGGGAGTCCCACACCTCGAGCTTGTACTCCAGGTTCAGCGGCACGTCACCGAAGGCGCGACCCTCGAGGCGGACGTAGGCCCACTTGCGGTCGTCGAGCCACTCGACGTAGTCGGACGGGCCGATGTGCACGTTGCGGTCGTGCACCTTGCCGGCGAGCGGACCCTCGAGGTTCGAGGTCACGGCCTGGGTCTTGGAGACCTTCTTGGACTCCAGGCGATCACGCTCGAGCATGTTCTTGAAGTCCATGTTGCCGCCGACGTTCAGCTGGTAGGTGCGGTCCAGCGTGACGCCGCGGTCCTCGAACAGCTTGGCCATGACGCGGTGCGTGATGGTCGCGCCGACCTGCGACTTGATGTCGTCGCCGACGATCGGCACACCGGCGTCGGCGAACTTCTTGGCCCAGACCGGATCCGAGGCGATGAACACCGGCAGCGCGTTGACGAAGGCCACGCCCGCGTCGATCGCGCACTGCGCGTAGAACTTGTCGGCTTCCTCCGAGCCCACCGGCAGGTAGGACACGAGCACGTCGACCTTGGCGTCCTTCAGGACCTTGACCACATCGACCGGCTCGGCGTCGGAGAGCTCGATGGTCTCCGCGTAGTACTTGCCGATGCCGTCCAGCGTCGGACCACGCTGCACGGAAATGCCCGACGGCGGCACGTCGGAGATCTTGATGGTGTTGTTCTCGCTGGCGAAGATCGCGTCGGCCAGGTCGAATCCGACCTTCTTGGCGTCGACGTCGAACGCGGCGACGAACTTGACGTCGCGGACGTGGTAGGGGCCGAACTTGACGTGCATGAGACCCGGCACGGTCGAGTCGGCATCGGCGTCCCGGTAGTACTGCACGCCCTGGACCAGGGAAGAAGCGCAGTTACCGACGCCGACAATGGCCACCCGTACTTCGGTGTTGATGTCACTCATGGCCGATATTTCCCTCTTTCTGTGGTGCCGCCTTCGTCGATTGCTCCGCAGCAATCAACTCGTTGAGCCAGCGCACTTCGCGCTCGCTTGATTCGAGACCGAGTTGATGGAGTTGGCGGGTGTAGCGATCCAGCTGCCCGCTGGCTCGTTTGATCGCCTCCCGCAAGCCCTCTCGGCGCTCCTCGACCTGCCTCCGCCGACCCTCCAGAATCCGCATCCGCGCTTCCGCGGGGGTACGGGTGAAGAAAGCCAGATGAACGCCGAAGCCGTCGTCGGTGTAGTTCTGTGGTCCCGTATCGGCCAGCAGCTCGGCGAACCGCTCCCGGCCGAAATCAGTCAGTTGGTAAACCCGCCGCGCACGCCGCGTGGTCAACCCCGGTGGAATCTCTTCCGCGATGAGGCCGTCGGACTGCATGCGCCGCAGGGTCGGATAGAGCGACCCGTAGGAGAAGGCCCGGAAGGGGCCGAGCAGCCCGGTGAGCCGCTTGCGCAGCTCGTAACCGTGCATCGGAGATTCCAGGAGCAGCCCGAGGATTGCCAACTCGAGCACCGAGCCTCACCCCCTTCTGACTGTTGTCTACAGATCTAACCGATGGATGCAGTACGAAACTATATCGCGCCGATATACCGGAGGCGACTTCTGGCTGCGACCCGCATCACGATCACCCGGCCCGGCGGGCGGAGTTACCTCGTAGCGGCCCGCCCGCGGGCTCGAGAGTGGATCCGGGGCGTGCGGGGGGAGGACACCCGCAAGTACTCTGGGTCGCGTGCGAATACAGCGGCAGGTAGTGGACTATGCGCTTCGGCGCCGGTCGCTGCTCGCCGATGTCTACGCGGGGCGAGTAGCTGTATCCGAGGTATGCGACGCGAATCCCTATCTGTTGCGCGCGGCGAAGTTCCACGGGCGCGGGAGCGAGGTCACATGCCCTATCTGCCGAAAAGAACAGCTCACACTCGTATCGTGGGTCTACGGTGACGGCTTGGGTCAGGCAGCGGGGTCGGCGCGTACGCCGGAGGAATTGATTCGGATGGCCGAATCTCGCGAGGAGTTCTCGGTGCACGTCGTCGAGGTCTGCCGGACCTGCAGTTGGAACCATCTGGTGCAGTCCTACGTGGTGGGCCAGGCTCCGGCACCGACCGGACGCCGCCGCCGCACCGGCACCCGCGCCGAGTGAAAGGCCACGTCGACTGCTGATCAGCGGGCAGACCTGCCCGCCGCGGTGGCACGTGACCGCATCGAGCTACAGGACCGTATCGAGTAGTTATTGGAGATCCAGGCTGTGAATTCGCCCTATGACGACGGACCGCACGGCGGCCGCCCCCAGCGTGGCGGTTCGCAACCGGGCCCCGGCGGTTATCCGCCGCCGCGACCGGCAGGTCCCCCGCCAGGGGCGCCGCGACAGCAGCAGCCCGGTATGGGCCGGCCCGGACCGGGTCCGGGCGGACAGGGCCGCCCCGCGCCGGGCGGTGTGCCGCCGCGCGGGCCGAACGGCCAGCCGCCGCGCGGTCCCGTGCCGCCGCCGGGCGGGCAGGCCCGCCGGCCCGCGCCGAATCAGCCGCAGCGGCCCGCGAATCCCGATGCCACGCGCAAACTTCCCGCACCCGACGCCACGCAGCGGGTGAATACCGGTCAGCGCCAAGCGGTGCCGCCGCATCTGCAGCGCGCCGCGCAGTCCGATCGCGCCGACCGCGCGGCCGAGCGCAACCCCCGGGCCGGAGATCGCGGCCCGCGCGCGGCCGGTGCGGCCGGCGCCGGTACCGCCACCCGCCCGCGGCCCGCCGACGATCGCACCCGGCCGCCGTCGGGCGCGATTCCCGCGAACGGCAGGCGCGGTGACACCCCGGGCGGTCCGCCGCCGCGGCGTCCCGGCGGCGAGGGTTCGGGCGGCGCCGGCGGAAAGGGCCGCCGCCCCAAGCAGAAGTCGGTCTGGCGGACCGTTCGCCGTGTCTGTTATGTCCTGATGGCCGTCGCGATCCTGGTGCCGAGCACCGCGTTCCTGGTGGCGTACTCGGGCGTGAACGTGCCGCGCCCCGGCGACCTCAAGACCAATCAGGTGGCGACCATCTACCTCTCCGACGGCACCACCGTGCTGTCGAAAGTGGTTCCGCCCGAGGGCAACCGCACCGACGTGAGCATCGACCAGATCCCGCCGCACGTGCGCAACGCGGTGATCGCGGCCGAGGACCGGGACTTCTACACCAACCCCGGCTTCTCGATGAAGGGCTTCGGCCGCGCGTTCTGGGACAACCTGACCGGCAAGGAAAGCGCCGGTGGTGGTTCCACGATCACCCAGCAGTACGTGAAGAACGCCATGGTCGGCAACGAGCGCTCGCTGACCCGTAAGCTGCGCGAGCTGGTGATCTCGGCCAAGATGGCGCGGCAGTGGTCCAAGGACGACATCCTCACCGCGTACCTGAACACCATCTACTTCGGCCGCGGCGCGTACGGCATCGACGCCGCCGCCAAGGCGTACTTCGGCAAGCCGGTCACCGAACTCACCGTGTCCGAGGGCGCGGTGCTGGCGGGCGTCATCCAGCAGCCGTCCAACCTGGACCCGGAGAAGAACCGCAAGGGCGTCGAGACCCGCTGGAACTACGTGCTCGACGGCATGGTCAGCGGCGGCAACCTCCCCTCGGCCGAACGCGCGGGAGTCGTGTTCCCGGAGGTGGTTCCGGCCGCGCAGTCCGCGCAGAACGAGGACCTGGACTCCGGTCCGGAGGGCCTGATCAAGACCCAGGTGCTCGCCGAGCTCGAGGCCGCGGGCATCACCCAGCGCGAGCTGAACACCGAGGGCCTCTCGATCACCACCACGCTGAACCCGCAGGCGCAGCAGGCCGCGCTCGACGCGGTCACCAACGTCATGGACGGGGAACCCGAGAACCTGCGTACCGCGGTGGTCTCGGTGGATCCCAAGACCGGCGCCGTGGTCGCCTACTACGGCGGCAACGACGGTCAGGGCTTCGACTTCGCCAACGCCGGCCTGCCCGCCGGTTCGTCCTTCAAGGTGTTCGGCCTGGCCGAGAACCTGGAGATGGGCAAGCCGCTGTCCACGCTGTACGACTCCTCCCCGGTCACCGTGAACGGCATCAAGATCACGAACGTCGAGGGCGAGCAGTGCGGCATGTGCACCATCGCCGAGGCCCTCAAGCGCTCGCTGAACACCAGCTTCTACCGCATGATGCTGGACATGCCCGGCGACGGCCCGCAGAAGATCGCCGACATGGCGCACAAGCTCGGCATCCCGGAATCGATTCCGGGCGTGGAGAAGACGCTGACCGAACCGGACGGCAACGGCCCCAACAACGGCGTCGTGCTCGGCCAGTACCAGGTGCGGCCGCTGGACATGGCCTCCGCGTACGCCACCCTGGCGGCCTCGGGCGTCTACCGCGCACCGCATTTCGTGCAGAAGGTCACCACCTCGGACGGCACCGTCCTGCTCGATCGCGGTGAAACCGCGGGCGAACAGCGCGTCTCGGCCGCCGTCGCGGACAACGTCACCGCCGCGATGAAGCCGATCGCCGCCTGGTCGCGCAACCACAACCTCTCCGGCAACCGGGACTCCGCGGCCAAGACCGGCACCCACCAGCTCGGCGACACCGGCGCGAACCGTGACGCCTGGATGGTCGGCTACACCCCGTCGCTGTCCACCGCGGTCTGGGTGGGCACCGAACAGGGCGACAAGCTGGTCAACGCCAACGGCGGTTCGGTCTACGGCTCCGGCCTGCCGTCGGACATCTGGAAGAAGACGATGGACGGCGCGCTCAAGGGCACGCAGAACGAGTCGTTCCCCAAGCCGGCGGCCATCGGCGGCCAGGCGGGCGTCCCGTCCTGGTCCGCGCCGTACACCGCGCCCTCGACCGAGGATTCCCCGGTCCTGCCGCCGGTCATCACCCAGAGCCAGGTCGAGATCCTGCCCGGCATCACCATCCCGGTTCCCGGGCTGGCGCCCAACCCGCAGAATCAGCAGCGCGCGGCGCCGACCACCTCGGAGGATTCCGGGGACGGGCCGCTGCCCGGACAGCCGGTCGCACCGTCGGACGGTTCACCGGTGACGACGACGCCCGGCGCCGCCGGGAACAGCAACGGCGGCAACGGCAACGGGAATGGGAACGGCAACGGCGGCGCACCGACCCGGAGTCGGTAGCCTCGGGTCGTGATCGAGCAGGGAGTGGGGCACCGGCGGGCAGCGGACAGCGAGTCGGCCGGTCACGCACCCGAATCCGACCGGAACGAGGATTCGGGTGCGACGGGGAACGGACGTGACGAGCGCGCCGCGGCGGGTGCGGCACGGCCCGGCGGCCCGGCGGACGCCGCGTCGTTCGGCGGCGCGGCGGCCGAGCCGGGCGCGGTGCTCTACGAATCCCCGGCGCCGCTCGCCGCGGATCTGCGGTCGGTGGACGATCGCGACAAGCCCAGTCGCACCGACACTCTCACCGCCCAGCTGTGCGATCTCATCGGCGGACCGGTCGGCGACCACGCGGTCATCGGCCGGGTGCGGTTCTGGACGCCCATGCGGGTGCTGTTCGCGTTCACGCTGGTCTTCCTGGCGCTGAGCTGGTTCGGGAAGGCGGCCTGTATCCAGCAGGCGCCGGACGAGAACGGCGTGCTCGGCCTGGACTGGAACAACGGCCGCCAGTACGTGGCCATGTGCTACTCGGACACGGTGCCGCTGTACGGCGCCGAACGCCTGGATCAGGGCGCGTTCCCGTACAAGAAGCAGTGGATGGACTTCGGCGGCGACGGCATGCCCCAGGTCCGGTACATGGAATACCCGGTGGTCTCGGGCCTGTACCAGTACGCGGCCATGGGAATCGCCAAGGCGTGGAAGCAGTCTCCGCTGCCGGGCGCGCTCGAGGTGGTCATCTATTTCAACGTCGTCGCCTTCGGGCTCGCCATCGCGTGGCTGGTGACCATCTGGGCATCGGCGCAGCTGGCGGGCCGGCGGGTGTGGGACGTGGCGCTGATGGCGCTCTCACCGCTGATCCTGGTGCACGCGTTCACCAATTTCGACACCCTCGCAACGGCTTTCGCGGCCGGCGGCCTGCTGGCCTGGGCGCGGCGGCGGCCCGTGCTCGCGGGTGTGCTGCTCGGCCTGGGCGGGGCGGCCAAACTGTATCCGCTGCTGCTGCTCGGCCCGATCCTGGTGCTGTGCCTGCGCACCGCGCGATTCGGCGACGACGACGATCCGCTGTGGGGCGGGCTGCGCCCGCTGCGCGCGGCCGGGGCGGCCATCGCGGCGGCCGCGATCACCTGGCTCACCGTGAACGCGCCCATCGCCGTGCTGTACCCCAAGGGCTGGTGGGAGTTCTTCCGGCTCAACACCGAACGCCACGCGGACCCCGACTCCATCTACAACGTGATCGGCTCCTTCACCGGCTGGACCGGTTTCGACGGCGTGCTCGGCGCGCGCGAGACGCCGTCGGTGCTGAACGCGGTGTCGCTGGTGCTGTTCCTGGCCGTGTGCGCGGGCATCGGGTGGATAGCGCTGACCGCCGCGCGGCGACCGCGCCTGGCGCAGTTGGCCTTTCTGGTCGTGGCGGCGTTCCTGCTCACCAACAAGGTGTGGAGCCCGCAGTATTCACTGTGGCTGATCCCGCTCGCGGTGCTGGCGCTGCCGCACCGCCGGGTGCTGCTGGCCTGGATGACGATCGACGCCCTGGTCTGGGCGCCGCGCATGTACTACTACCTGGGCACCGACAAGAAGGGCCTGCCCGAACAGTGGTTCACGGGCACCGTCGCGATCCGCGATGTCGCCGTGGTCATCCTGTGCGCCCTGGTGATTCGCCAGATCTACCGGCCGGAAGAGGACCCGGTGCGCCGGGACGGGGTGGACGATCCCATCGGCGGGGTGTTGAACCACGCGCCCGATCCCGATCGGCCCCGCCTGCCAGCGCTGCTGCGGCCGCGCGCGGCGGCGCCGGCGACTTAGCGGGTATCCACTCGGCCGAGGGCCGCGCGCGGTGGTCGACTGCTCACGACCCACGCTGCCCGGAATGGGGTATCGCGGGGCCCGCTTCCCCCTTCAAACATCAAGACCCCGCGCTCCTTTCGAGCGCGGGGTCTTTGTCTGTTTCCGGTCGGGCTTACCAACCGGGCCCGGTCAGCCCAGGAACCGGGCCAGCTGCGGAACCGCCTCGCCCGGATGCTTGGCCTGGAAACCCTCGCCGAGGGCCTCCATCTTCCAGTCGACGCCGTTGCCGTTGCGGTACACCTTGGCCATGACCATCGCGGTGAACGGCATGCCGCCGGCCAGGGTGTAGCGCGCCAGTTCGGCGTTGTTGCCGCCGTCGATCAAGCGGCAGAACGCGTTCGCCACCTGTTCGAAGGTGTGGCCCTTGTACGAGGTGACCACGAACAGCAGGGAGTTGACCTGGGAGGGGATGCGGGTGAGGTCGACCAGGATGACCTCGTCGTCGCCCGCGCCCTCGCCGGTGAGGTTGTCGCCCTGGTGGCGCACCGAGCCGTCCTTGGAGGCGAGGCTGCCGTAGTAGACGACGTCGACCGGCGCGGTGTCGGAGAACAGCACCACCGAGGCGTCGAGATCGATGTCCACGGCGCGGTTTCCGAAGATCCCGCCGCGCTTGACCGGATCCCAGCCCAGGCCCATCTTCACGTAGGTCAGCGCCGCGCCGCCCTCCTTGCGGAGGTTGACGCTCTGGCCCTTGACCAGGCTCACCGCGTGATCGCGCGGCAGGTCCTTGGACATCGAGGGCGCCTGCGCGGGGGGCGGCGGTGGGGCGTAGCCCCCGCCCTGCGGCGGCGGGTAGCCCCCGGCCGGCGCGAATTGCTCTGTGGGCGGCGGATATCCACCGGCCTGGCCGTACTGGCCCGCAGGCGGCGGGTAGCCGCCGGACTGCCCGTACTGATCGGCGGGCGGCGGGTATCCACCGGTCGGGGCGTAGTCCTGCGGGGCCGCGGGCTGCTGCGGCGCGTTCACCTGGACGCCGTGATCGGTGACCAGCGCGGCGAATCCGCCCGCGTAGCCCTGCCCGACCGCGCGGACCTTCCACGCGCCCTGGCGCCGGTACACCTCGAGCGCGATGACGATGGATTCGGTGTTCAGGCCCTCGACCCGGTACTCGAACAGCGGGTTCCCGGCGGTGTCCGAGACCAGGGCGACCGGGGCCGTGATCCGGCCGAAGTTGTTGCCCGGATCGTCCAGGGTGATGACCGCGCGAATCTGGTCGATGTCCGCGGGTACGGCGGCCAGCGAGATCACCAGGGCCGCGGGTTGCCCGCCCGGGCCGGGCTGCAGGTTCACCCCGGGGCCGGTCGGCTGGTTGAAGAAGACGAAATCGGCGTCCGAACGGACCTTCCCGCTTTCGGTGACCAGCAGTGCGGAGAGGTCCGCGGGTGCGGCGATCTGTACGCTGATCACCACGTCGTTCGTATTCAAAGGGCCGTTCTGGCCCTTCACCAAAGCTGCAGACAAGGTCGACCCTTCGCTTGCCGGTGCTGTCGGTGCCACTCTACGAGAAATCGGGCACCCCAGCCGCCGACATGATCGGTTAGGGTTGCTGCACAGTTCTAGTACGGGGCATGGATGGCACAGCTTTTCGAGAAGTCAAAGAAGGTGATCGAGGCCCATCTCGCCGGGACAAGCATCCGGGCGATTTCGGGGTCCATGGTCGCCTATGAAGGCAATGTCCAGTTCAAGAGCGCCGGGTTCGGCGGCGGCGACGGCATTCTGGCCGGAATGAAGCGCCGCGCGACCGGCGAGCAACTCTCGCTCATGGAATGCACCGGCAACGGCCGGGTCTTCTTCGCGGTCAACGGTCAGCACGTCACCGTGGTGGATCTCAACAACGAGACGCTGCAGGTGGAGTCGCAGCAGTTGCTGGCGTTCGCCGGCAATCTGCGCACCGACGTGTCCTTCGCGGGACTACGCGGCGCGTCGACCGGCGCCGGCCTGTTCACCACCAAGGTGAGCGGGGTCGGGCAGGTGGCGCTGCTGTCCGCGGGCGGGCCGCTCATCCACCTGGAAGTGTCGCCGCAGTATCCGCTCGTGGTGGATCCGGACGCGTTCGTCGCGGCCCGCGGCAACCTGAATCAGTCGTTCGTGACCGATGTTTCGTGGCGCGGCGTCATGGGACAGGGCAGCGGCGAGGCGTTCTCGCTGCGCTGGGACGGGCAGGGACTGGTCTTGATCCAGCCTGCCGAGCGGTGAGGGGAACGCCATGTTCGAACAGGTGAACGCGAAGGTCGTCAAGGTCAACGTGGGCCAGGCCGGCGGCGTGGTCGCACGCACCGGGTCGATGCTCTTCTACACCGGTGACGTGTCCTTCTCCCCGCATCAGGTGCCCGGCGCCAGCGGCATGGGCGGGCTCGGCGGTATCGCGGGCATGGCCGGTCGCATGATGGCCGGCGAGCACGAGCGCACCATGCTCGCGCAGGGTCACGGCGAGGTGCACTACGGCTTCGCGGGTCTCGAGACCCAGGTCGTGCACATGCAGCCGGGCGCGGTGCTGCGGGTGGAAGCCTCACGGCTGCTCGCCAATTCGGCGTCGCTGCAGACCTCGATCGTGTCGGTGGCCAGTTCCGGCGGCTCCGGCGGCGGCGGTGGGCGCGGCGGCGGCCTGATGGGCGCGATCCGCGGCGCGGCGGCCGGGGTGCTCACCGGCGCGGGCATGTTCACGACGCAGATCTCCGGTCAGGGCAGCGCGGTGCTGCTCGGGCACGGCGGCTTCATCGAATTGCCCGTGGGCGGGCAGTATCCGGTGGTCGTCGATCCGCAGGCGTTCGTGGCGGCCTACGGCAATGTGCAGACCGAGTTGAAGTCGGCGCTGAGCTGGCGCGACGCGGTCGGCAAGGGGTCCGGCGAGGCCATGCAGCTGCACTGCGTCGGCCAGGGCGTGGTGTACGTGCAGGCGTCCGAGCAGAAGTTGTGAGGTTGCAAGAGCCATGAGCCAGATCCTGAACCCGATGAATCTCGGTGACAGCAACAATATTCCGGGCAACAGCTACGCGTACTCCATCGATCTGCGCAAGCCGTGGTTCATGCGCCGGGGCGCGATGATCGCGTACTACGGGCAGATGGAGTTCCGGGCGCTCACGCACGGGCTGCAGGGCGGGCTGCTGCACATGGTGTCGCAGCAGTTCTCGGCGCCGCTGTTCACCAGTGACTACGTGGTGGCCGAGGGTCAGGGCAAGCTGATCATCGGCGACCGCGGCTACGACATCAACTCCTACGACCTCGACAACGGCAACCTCACGGTTCGTGCCGCGAATTTGCTGGCGTTCGAACCGGAGCTGTCGCTGAACCAGTCGATCGTGCCCGGGTTCCTCACCCTGATCGGCACCGGCAAGTTCCTCGCCTCCTCCAACGGGCCGGTCATGTTCGCCGAACCGCCGCTGCGGGTGGATCCGGAATCGCTGGTCGGCTGGGCGGATTGCCCGTCTCCGAGCCACCACTACGACCAGCGCTGGGTGTCCAGTTTCCTGGCCGCGGGTGCGGCGCGATTCGGCGTGAATTCCGGCGAGGAGCGGCAGTTCGACTTCACCGGCGCGGGGACCGTGCTGATCCAGTCGAGCGAGAAGGTCATGGACGACACGCATCTGGTGCGATCCATCGAGGGTCAGCTGCAGAGCGGTGTCACCCCCGGCGGGCTGCAGCAGATCCAGAGCACGATCATGCAGCAGCTCGGACAGCAGCAGGGGTACTGAGCACCCCCGTCCGATAGGGCACGCCAGATGTTTGCTGCCATTGCGCCGGTCCGTCACTCGCGCATGGCAGTATCGGTCTCGTGAGCGACGGAGAGGTCGATCCCGGGCAGGCGCACGAACAGTATCTGCGTGCCTTCCGGCACTCGGCCGTGTCCCGCGCCCAGCTGGAGGACCTGCTCGACGCGGTGAACGCCTTCCTCGACTCGATCACCCCCGGCGAGGGCGAGTACGTGCCCGAGGGCGGCTGGGCTCCGGAGTCCACGGCCATGGCCTTCCAGATCGGCCGGGCCGTGGAACAGGTGCTGAGCGAGCGCGAGGAAGCCGAGAGAGAGCTGGTGCACCGCCGCGACATTCGCGATCGGCTGGTGGTGGCGCTGGACGCGGTGCTCGACTGCCTGCGCACCCTGCCCACCCTCGCCGAATCGGAGATCGCGCTGGGCACCACCGCGGTGAACGAGGGCTTCCAGGTGTTCGACGACGGCAGCGTGCGCACCACGGTGGCGCAGGAGATCGACGCGGACCTGGGGGCGCTGGAACATCGGCGCGCCGAGCTCGACGATCAGATGACCGCCGCCGTCGCGCGGCGCACCGGATTGATCGACGACACCGCCGATCTGGTCCGGGACCGGTTGGGGGTCGCCGACGTGGGCATACCGTGGGTGATCCTGGAGGCGACCCGCGGCGGGCTGGACGTCTCCGAACCCTTCGAGTTCGCCGCGCACCACCTGCCCGATTGCGAGTTGCGGGATCTGATGGTGCAGCTGGTGACCGATATCGAATTGGCCCGGTCGCTGGAAGACGATCTGGCGCCCGACCGGGCGGACTAGCTCCCGGGACGGATGCGGGATGCCGGGCCGGCCAACCGGATATCGGCCGAAACGACCATCCCGGACGAGGCCGGGTGCGAGTCTGGCTGCAGTGGATTCGAACCGTCCCCGCGGAGGGAGAATTCGGTGAAGAAGCTCATCAACGATCCGGCCGAGGTGGTCGACGCGGCCCTGGCGGGGATGGCCGCGGCGCATCCGGAACTGCGGGTCGACGCGAAGGCGCGGGTGGTGGTGCGCGCCGACGCGCCGGTGCCGGGCAAGGTCGGGCTGGTGTCCGGCGGCGGTTCCGGGCACGAACCGCTGCACGCCGGATTCGTCGGGCCGGGCATGCTCGACGCCGCCTGCGCCGGGGAGATCTTCACCTCGCCCGTCCCCGATCAGATTCTGACGGCCACCGCCGCGGTCGACGGCGGCGCGGGGGTGCTGCACATCGTCAAGAACTACACCGGCGACGTCATGAACTTCGAGATGGCGGCCGAACTGGCGGCCGCCGAGACCGGCATCGAGGTGCTGGCCGTGGTGGTCAACGACGATGTGGCGGTGCAGGACAGCCTCTACACCGCCGGGCGGCGCGGGGTGGGCGCGACGGTCGTGCTGGAGAAGATCGCCGGGGCGGCGGCCGAGCAGCGACGCACACTCGCCGAGGTGGCCGGAATCGCGACGCGGGTCAGCGCGGATTCGCGCAGCATGGGCGTGGCGCTGACCTCGTGCACGGTTCCGGCGGTCGGGCGGCCGACCTTCGAGCTCGGCGACGACGAGATGGAACTGGGGATCGGCATCCACGGCGAGCCGGGGCGGCAGCGGCTGCCACTGGCCCCCGCGCGCGAGGTCGCCGGGCTACTGGTGGAACCGCTGCTGGCGGATCTGCCCTTCCGGCGCGGGGATCGGGTGCTGTGCCTGCTCAACGGCATGGGCGGGACGCCGCTGCTGGAGCTGTACCTCATGTTCGACGAGGTGTCGCGCATCCTGCGCGGGCACGGCATCGAGATCGCGCGCTCGCTGGTCGGCCCGTACATCACCTCCCTGGACATGGCGGGCTGCTCGGTCACGCTGACCCGGCTCGACGACGAACTGACGGCGCTGTGGGACTACCCCGTCCGCACCCCCGCGCTGCGCTGGGGCATGTGATGGCGGTCGACGCGGCGGCCTGGGTGCGCGAGTTCGCCCGCCTGGTCCTGGCGCACGAGGCGGAACTGACCGACCTCGACGCCGCGATCGGGGACGCCGACCACGGCACGAATCTGCGGCGCGGGCTGGAGGCCGTGGTGGCCGGTCTCGATGAGGCCACCCCCGACTCCGCCGCCGGGGTGTACAAGCAGACGGCCCTGACCCTGATCCGCACGGTGGGCGGGGCCGCCGGGCCGCTGTACGGGACCTTCTTCCTGCGCCTGGGGTCGGCGGTGGCGGACGGCGAATCCACTCACCCTGCAACGGGTTCCGGCGCGATCGGCAACGGCCCCTCCGGTTCCGGCGGCGGCCCGGACGCCATCGCGTCCGACCCGGCCGGGTCGGACGCCGCCGGGTTCGCACGGGCGTTCCGGGCCGGGGTCGACGGGGTGATCGCGCGGGGGAAGGCCCAGGCCGGCGACAAGACCATGCTCGACGCGCTGCTGCCGGCCGCCGCGGCACTGGACGAGCAGGCCGAGGCGGGATCGACCGAGGCCGAGGCGCTGACGGCGGCGACCGTGGCGGCCGAATCGGGCTGCGCGGCAACAATTCCCCTGGTCGCGCGCAAGGGGCGGGCTTCCTATCTGGGGGAACGCAGTGCGGGACATCAGGATCCGGGCGCGACGAGCGCGGCCCTGCTGGTGCGGGCGGCTCGTGGAGCGCTGCGATGATCGGGCTGGTCGTGGTCTCGCACAGTCGCCCGCTGGCCCGGGCCGCGGTGGATCTGGCGGTCGACCTGCTTCCCGCCCAGTCGATTCGGATCGAGATGGCGGCGGGCTCGTACGAGAACGAACTGGGCACCGACGCCGAGTCGGTCGCCCAGGCCATCGCGGCCGCCGACTCCGGCGACGGCGTACTGGTGCTGATGGACCTCGGCAGCGCGGTCCTGTCCGCCGATACGGCCGTGGAACTCCTCGACTCCCCCGTCCGGGTCCGGCTTTCCGCCGCACCCCTGGTCGAGGGCCTGGTCGCGGCCCTGGCCGAGGCCGGCGGCGGCGCGTCCCTGGAGGAGGTGGCGTACGCGGCCGAACACGCCCTCGACGCCAAACGCGTTCAGCTCGCGAACAACACCGGCTCCGCGGATCCCCGAGACGCCACCCAGGCACCCGCCGCCACCCACGAATCGAGCGTCACCACGATGCAGTCGCAAGCCGCGGCGGTCTTCCCGGTCACCGGCGCCCACGGCCTGCACGCCCGCCCCGCAGCCGAACTGGTTGCCGCCCTGCGCGATCTGAACGCCGAGGTGCGCCTGCACAACGCCACCACCGGCGCGGGCCCGGTCCCCGCCACCAGCCTGACCCAGCTCCTGACCCTGGACGTCCGCCGTGGCCACCACCTGGCCGTGACCGCCACCGGCCCCGACGCCGCCGTCGCCGTCCACCGCGTCCGCGAGGTCGCCACCCGCGACTAGCCGCGCGGGATGCCGGCCCGGTCCGATCGGTCGACCACCGGGCCGTGGTGTTCCCGCGCCGCCATCGGCGTTCGTTCGTGACGGCACCGCGGAGTCGGCACAACGCGGTGGGAACAATTCGCGGAACCGGGCGGCGCTTCGGCAGCGCCCGGCCCTGAGCGGCTGAGCATCAATCGACCGGACTCGCCCCCGATGTACAGGGACCGTTCGCGTCACCCGTGCAGCCCGGATGGAGATGGCTGCCGCTCGTCGCCCAATCCAGGATCGCGCTGCCGAGATCTAGTCCCTGACTTCCCGAGGAACTGCCGCTGTCGGCGCTCGCACTGCTCGCCGGTCCCGCCAGGACCGTGCCGATCACCGCACCCGCCAGGATGATTCCGCTGATTCCACGTCGCATGCTTGCCTCCGAAGATTGCGATCCGTTGCGCGGGAGGCTAGCCGGGAAAAACAGTGAAATGCAGGCGATTCAAACAATCCGTGCGCCCCGAAAAGCGGGGGCTACCACGATGTCCCGACCCTCGACGTCCGCCGGGTCACCACCCGGCCGTGACCGCCACCGGCCCCGACGCCGCCGTCCACCGCGTCCGCGAGATCGCCACCCGCGACCAGCGCCGCGAATGCGCCCGCAGGTTTGCGGCGCTGGAGAATACCGCATCCGGCCCGGACGTGACCGGCCACGCGGGCCGCTGTAAGCGAACGCGCCGGGCGCCACGCGCGGTGACCTACAACGCCTTTCGCGGGGCGGCGGGTGGGGGGAGGATCGGGGTATGAGCTTGGAGCAGAAGGCCGCGACATTTCTCGAACTTCACAAGCCGGGGGACCCGGCGATCCTGCCGACGGTGTGGGACGCCTGGTCGGCGAAACTCGTGCAGGAGGCCGGATTCAAGGGGCTGACGGTCGGCAGCCACCCGCTGGCGGACTCGCTGGGGAAGCCGGACCAGGAGGGTATGAGCTTCGGGGACGTGACCGCGCGGATCCGGGAGATCACCGCCGCGGTCGAGCTGCCGGTGTCGGTGGACATCGAGTCCGGGTACGGGCTGAAGGCGGACGAACTCGTCGAGGGGCTGCTGGGGGCGGGGGCGATCGGGCTCAACATCGAGGACACCGTCCACGGGGAGGGCGGGCGGCTGCGCTCGCCGCAGGAACACGCCGACCTGGTGGCCGAACTCCGGCGGGCCGCCGAGGCCGCGGGGGTGCACCTGGTCATCAACGCCCGCACCGATGTATTCATGCGACCCGACACCGGCACCCCGGACGAGCGGTTCGCCGCCGCGATCGAGCGGATGACCCTCGCCGCCGCCGCGGGCGCCGACGTGCTGTACCCGGTCGGCTTCCACGAGCCCGACGTGCAGCGCCGCCTGTGCGCGGAACTGCCGCTGCCGGTCAACGCGATCGGCATGCCGGACAAGGGCGATCGCGCGCACTTCGCCGAATTGGGTGTGGCCCGGGTCAGTTTCGGGCCGTTCCTGCAGCGGTCGCTGACCGCGGCGGCCACGAGCCTGCTCGAGCGCTGGGGCTGATCGACCCGGCACGCCGCGCCGGGCTCATCGCCACGGCGGTGTCTCGCTGCCCCGGGGCTTCCGCCACCGCCCCGGGGTTCACCATCGACGCCGGGCTTGTCCACTGACGCGGGTTCCCGCCGGGCCGGGGCGGGTAGCCGCGAACCGGTCGGATGACCGACGATGGGTGCATGTCGCTCAGCACCGCCGAAGCCGATCTGTTCGAGAGCAGCCGGGGCCGCCTGGAGGCGATCGCCTACCGGCTGCTCGGGTCGGCCGGTGACGCCGAGGACGCGGTGCAGGACACCTATCTGCGCTGGCACGCGGCCGATCGGAGCTGGATCGAGACGCCCGAGGCGTGGCTGACCAAGGTGCTCACCAACATCTGCCTCAATCAGCTCACCTCGGCGCGGGCCCGGCGCGAAACTTACGTGGGGCAGTGGCTGCCCGAGCCCGTGCTGGCCGGGGACCGCATGCTCGGTCCCGCCGACACCGCCGAACAGCGCGAGTCGGTGTCGCTGGCGATGCTCGCGGTCATGGAACGGCTCTCCCCCAACGAGCGCGTGGTGTACGTGCTGCGCGAAGCGTTCGGGTATTCGCACCGCGAGATCTCCGAGCTGCTGGACCTGACCGAATCCAATTGCCAGCAGCTCTATCGGCGCGCCAAGCAGCACGCGGCCTCCGAACGCGCCCGCACCGAGGTCGACGCCGGCGCGGCTCGCCGGGTGATCGAGGAGTTCCTCGCGGCGGCCCTGAGCGGCGACACCGAGCCGCTCGTGCGGCTGCTCGCCGCGGACGCGGTCAGCATCGCGGACGGCGGCAGCAAGGTCGCCGCGCGCCGCACCCCGGTGCTCGGCGCGGCCGCCGTCGCGCGCTACGTGAGCCACCTGTTCCGGCCCACCGCCGCCAAACGCGCCTACGCCGGGGACACCCCGTACTTCTACGCCGTGGTGGTCAACGGCGCCCCGGCGGTGCTGGTCGAGGTCGACGGCCGGGTCTACGGGCTGATCAGCCTGGAGACGAACGGCGCCGAGGTGACCGGCCTGCAAATCCAGGTCAACCCGGACAAACTCGGCCGCGTGGCGCGGCAGTGGGCCGCCGCCGACGCCCGCCCGGCCGCCGTCGGGAAGTGGTGACTCAGGTCACATAAGAAGGTTGTCAGGGATCCCGGGGCTGTCCGGTTCAGGAGGTGAGCACAACAGCGAAGGAGCTCACCATGAAGCACCGCATCGTCGTCCTGGGCGCCGGATACGCCGGAGCCATCACCGCCGGCCGCCTGGCCAAGCGCCTGCATCGCGACGACGTCGAGATCACCCTGGTCAACGCCGACGCCGACTTCGTGGAACGGGTGCGCATGCACCAGCTCGCCACCGGCCAGGAACTGCGAAACCGCCCGCTGCGCACGATCTTCGAGGGCACCGGCGTGCACGTGCGTCAGGCCCGGGTCACCGCGGTCGACGCCGAACGCAAGACCGTCGCCGTCACCGATGAGCGGGGCGGGGCGACCCTGGACTACGACACCCTGGTCTACGCCCTCGGCAGCGCCGTCGCCGACTTCGGCGTCCCCGGCGTGGCGGAGTACGCCCACAACGTGGCCGGAAAGCACGCGGCGCTGCGGGTTCGGGACCGCCTGGCCGAGCTGGGCGCGGGCGCGCGGGTGCTGATCGTCGGCGGCGGGCTGACCGCCATCGAGGCCGCCACCGAAATCGCCGAGGCTCGGCCGGATCTCGCGGTCGCCATGGTCGCGCGCGGCGGCGTCGGCGACTGGCTGGACGAGAAGGCCCAGCGGCACCTGCGCACCGCGTTCGACCGGTTCGGCATCACCCTGCACGAGAGTGTCGCCGTCACCGCGGTACAGGCGGACGGGGTCACCACCGGCGCCGGCGGCCACCTCCCCGCCGAGATGACCATCTGGACAGCGGGTTTCGCCGTACACCCGATCGCGGCCGCCACCACCCTCGAGGTGTCCGCGAGCGGGCAGATCGTCGTCGACGGCACCATGCGCTCGGTGTCGCACCCGGACGTGTACGCGGTCGGGGATGCCGCGCGCGCCATCGCGATCGGCGGCAAGCCGCTCCGGATGGGTTGCGCCACGGCCTCACCCATGGCCTGGCAGGGCGCGGACGCGCTCGCCGCGCGACTGACCGGGCGCCCGGTGCCCGAGGCGCCGATCGGCTACCGCAGCCAGTGCATCAGCCTGGGCCGCCGCGATGCCGTCGTGCAGGAGGTGACGCCGGAGGACGAGCCGAAGACCAAGGTGGTCACGGGCCGCATGGGCGCGCGGATCAAGGAACTGATCTGCACGGGCGCGGCGTGGAGCGTGCGGCATCCCACCCTGATGGCGCCGAGCCGCCGCCGGCGGATCGTGGTCACCGCCGCAGCGCCCGCACCGGCCGCCGGGTGATGCGGGCAGAGTCGAATGTCACAGTGCGGCGGCGACTTTCCGACGGTCGCCGCCGGCACACGCGTTGCCCGACCGTCGAACCCGGCCGGGTTGCCCGGACCGCATCGCGCATTTGTTCGCTCCCGACGCGGAAGACGGTCGCCGAGGAGTGGGTGAGCGCCGACGGGTCGAGTCCGGATGGACGGTGCCCGGTACGGCCCGCACACGACCGGGACGGCACGGGCGCGATGCCGATCATGCACGCGGAGAGAGCAGATCGATACCGGGCGTTCCGTGCTCGGCTGCGCCGGACGCCGAGATCACCTGTCGCTCAGGCGGCCTCGGGCGCTGCCGCCAGGAACCAGTCCAGGATCTCCTCGCCCGCGCGGATGCCGGCGGCGCGGGTGACGGTCAGGTTCGGGTGGGTGAACTCGAGCAGTTCGAGTTCGCCGTGGCGGGGGCGGATGGCCGAGTCGGCCGAGCGCAGCATTTCCGCGTCCAGTGCGCCGTCACCGGCGGCCAGGGTCAGCGCGCCCGGATCCAGTTCGCCCGAATCGATCAGGCGGCGGCGCACTTCGGCGACCGCGCGGCTCTTGCAGACCGCGATCGGCATGCTGTAGATCTTGCGGCCCTGCTGGGAGGCGGACCAGCCGCGCGGCCGGCACCAGGCGTCCCAGTCGGCCAGGAAGTCCGCGGGCAGGGTGGCCACGTCCACCACCAGGTAGTTGAACAGGTGATCGGCGACCCGGAACTTCTTGACGAAGGAATCCGAGATCCGGGACCGCAGTTCGGCGTTGACCTGCGAGAGGGTGGCGCTGGTGGCGCGCACCTCGGCGTCGATGTCTATCCGCCAGCGCATGTCGGGGATGCCGTTGTGCAGGATGTTGCCCCCGTTGGTGGTGATGGCGTAGCGCCAGGGGGCGCCGGGTAGTCGAATCCGGTTGAACTGCTTGATGGTTCGCGTGGTGGTCGGGATCAGCGCGGCCGGGGTGGTCAGCGAGCGCATGCGGTCGGCGGCATCGAGGGTCATGAAGGACAGCGGTGCGCCCTCCAGATGCTCCACGCAGACCGTGCTCAGCTCGGGTTCCGCGCCGAAAGCGTTGCGCGAGTAGATCATGGTGCGATCGAGATCGGTCGCGATGAGCGTGCTTCTACGCACCGGGTGTCTTCGGTCCGCCATTGCTACTTCTTCACATCCTTGATCAAGCCCATACAGGCGTAGGCCAGGTCCGGAACCACCTCGACGGGAACGTCGCGGGCGGCGGCGAGCATCCGGATGTGCGCGTGCTCGGGCGCGTCGGCCTCGCGCACCAGCACCCGCCACGGTACCCGGCGCAGCAGCACCCGGGTCGTCTCGCCCACACCGGGTTTCACGAAATTCACGCTGGCGACGCCGTACGCCGCGCGCACCTGTTCCACCGACGCCCAGCCCGCCCAGGTCGGGGTGCGGTCGGCGGCGCGCAGGTCGGCCACGTGCCCGGCGACGCGCGGCGCGACCGTGTCGAAGGCCGCGGTGACCGCGTCCAGCAGCTTGCCGGACACGTCGTCGCCGGCGAGTTCGGCGTAGAACTTCGCACCGTGGAAATCGCCGGGGCCGATCAGGGTGTCGTTGAGCACGGTGCGTGAAACCAGGCCCGAGACAGTGGAATTGAGGCAGGCCGAGGCGATGAGGAAATCATCGCGGGTGCCGTAGGTGCGCACGCACGCGCCGGGATCGGCGAGCACCGCCAGGTCGGGGTTGAAGCGCGCGCCGCCCGCGGCGGCGTAGGCGTCCAGGGCGTCGGCCAGCTCGTGGGTGATCGCGCCCTTGCCGGTCCAGCCGTCCACGAACACGATGTCGGACGGATCATGGTGCGCGGCCAGGTAATCCAGCGCCACGGCGTCGATACCGCGATCGCGCACGATCGACACCGCGTAGTGCGGCACGTCCAGGCTCGGCGACCGCCGCGCCAGCCAGCGCCGCATGAGCACGCCGATCGGCGTACCCGCGCGGGCCAGCGACACCAGGACGACGTTCTCCCCGCGTTCGGCGATCACCAGCTCGGCGACGGTCGCCACCGCGAGGGCCAGCCGCTCCGCGCTCTCGGCCAGCACCTTGTCGAACAGTTCGCGGTAGGCCGCGTCGGGCTGATACTCCACGGGCAGCGATTCCGCGTAGTGCGCCTCACCCGCCTGGATCCGGCTCTCCCGTTCGGCCACATCGGCTTCCAGGTTCACCGCGGACAGATCCTTGAGCAGCCAGGTGACCTCGTCCGGTGCGTAGGACCCGAACTCGGGCCCGCGCAACGGCTCGGGCAGGGTGCGGGCGGCCTGCGGGGTGGGGTCGGGATCCGGTGCTGTCATGAGGTGCTGTCTATTCTCCGGTCGGCGAATCGAATTCGGGTGCGATCGACGCGGTGCGGGCGGCGGCGAGGGCGCGCGGATCGGCGGCGGGCAGCACCGCGACCACGACATCCGCGCCCGAGGCGGTCAGCACGTCGATCAGGCCGCCGGCGGAGTACAGGCGGTCGGTGTCGCCCGGTTCGTCGACCACGACCAGCAGGATCGGGTCGGCCGCGGTGGGTTCGGGCCACCGCGCGTTGTAGACGAAGCGCGGCACGTCGTCGGGTTCGGGCGCGGTGAAGCGGAAGCCGCGGCGCAGCGGGTAGCCGGGCTCGTCCAGCACGTACGCCGGGGAGCGGGTGGTGGTCTGGTAGCGGGTGGGCACGCCGCTGTCGGCGAGCGCGGCCGCCAGGCGCAGCGGCAGGTACATGAACTCCTCGTGCCCGAGCACGATGACCGGGCGCGGGCTGCCGCCCCGCTCGGGGTCCACGCTCGCCCACGCGAGGGCGTCGAGTTCCCGCCAGAGGATGTCGGCGGTCGTGGCCAGCGCGGCGTCGAACGCGGGCGTGTCCGCATCGAGGATGCCGTGCCGTCCCCCTTCGGGAACATCGGCGGGCCACGGCAATTCGATGCGGGCGACGTGACCGGGCATCTCGGCGACCGGGTTCAGCTCCGGCGCGGGCAGCGCGGCCACCGACTCCACCAGACGGTCGGGCAACAGGGTCTCCCCCGACGCGAGACAGACGGTGTCGATTCGCGCGCCGAGGTCGGCGGCGGCCTTCTCGAAGGCGATCCTGTCATCCGCGGTGCGCATGTCCACCAGCGAGGCCAGCACGTAGTGCGTGCGCGGGGTGAACTCGTGCAGCGAGCGGATCGCGTCCAGGGCGGTCGCGCCGGTGGAGATCTCGTCGTCCACCAGCACCATGGGCAGGCTGTTCAGGAAGATCTCGGCGGGCGCGGGCTGCAGCAGGTGCGAGGTGGCGTGCGAGTGCCCCTCCTCGAATCCGGTGAGCGTCCGCGCGGTGGGGACGTCGCGCCGGGTGGAGTGCAGGTAGCAGGCCGCGCCGATGCGGGCGGCGACGCCGTGGCCGAGGCCGGTCGCGGTCTCGGCGAAGCCCAGCACGACGGCGGGGATCGGGGTCGAATCGAGCTGTGCGGCAGCCGCATCCGCGGCCCCGGTCGCGGCGAGCACCTTGAGCACCAGGTCACCCAGGCTGTTCGCGGCGGCGATCACGCGATGCGGATCGGTGGGCAGGTGCTTGCCGAGCACCGTGGAGATCAGCAGGTGGGCCCGGCGCGGATTGTTGTGTCTGAGACCGGGTTCGATGAGATCCGGGACCAGCCAGTCGACGGCGTCCGGGGTCGCGTCGGCGGGCGCGGCGCTCGCACCGTGCCGCACGCCGAGCCCGAGTTCGCGGGTGGCCCAGGGCAGTTCGCCGATGGTCTCGCTCGTTTCGGTCACGAGGCCACCAGCGCCTTGAGCAGATCCACGAAGGACACTCCCTTGCTGGTCACACCGAATACCCGTGCGCGCAGCAGGGTTTGGTGCGCCCAGCTGCGATGCGGGCGCATCTCGTTCATCTTGTTGCGGTACTCCGAGGCGGCCACGCCGCCGCCGTCCTCGCGCAGGATGTCCAGGGCGTCGGAGTACTCCTCGTGCGTCACCACCGACAGCGCGTGCACCACGGCCACGTGCGAGGGGTGGATGACGGTCTTGCCCTGGATGCCGTTGGCGCGATCGAGCGCGATCTCGCGCAGCAGTCCGTCCAGATCTCGGCTGACCAGGTACTGCCGGAAGGGCACCGCGTCGTGCTCGAGGAACGGCGAGGTGCGCAGCTGCGGGCGGAACATGCGCTCGTGATCGGCGAAGTACTCCCACACCGGCCCGGTGATGGTGAATCCGGTGCCGTCGGTGCGGCCCAGGTAGTTCACGATGTCGGCGATGACGTCGGCGACCACGCGCACGTCGTAGATGGTCAGGTCGCGGTCGCGCCGGATGCCGAACGTCGAGCACATGTCGGTGGCCCCGATGCGCACCGCCAGCACCTGATCACGCCGGTCGGTCAGCAGGTCCTGGATGCGGTGCAGTTCACTGTCGCGGGTCTGGCGGTGCACCAGCGCGGGGGATTCCAGCACGGGCATGCCGAACAGGGTGTGGCCCAGCCGCTGCGAGGCCGCGGCGAGCGCGTCCAGGTAGCGGCCGCCGCTGCCGCTGTCGAACTTGGGGAAGACGAAACCGGTGAGCACCCGCGCGCCCGTGCCGAGCCGGTCCACGATCTCGCCGATCGACTCGGCGTCGCGCACGCGCACGAACAGCAGCGGATACATGTCGGTGCCGGCGCCGAGCTCGTTGAGCGTCGCCGCGGCCTGGCCCTTGGCGAACTCGACCTCGTGATCGGCGACCGCGTCCTCGAGGTCGATGACCATCGAGCAGACCCCGCCCTCGGCGCGCCGCACGATGGTGGCGGTCAGATCGGCGCGGGTGGCGGGCACGTACAGGGTCGCGCCCAGCGCCATGGCCAGGGTGTCGCGGTCGGGGCGATCACCGAAGGGCTCGGGCAGGCGATGGAACAGCAGGCGTAACTCGGGTCCGGGGACCTGCCGGAAGTGCCGCATCGGCTGCCGCTTGTGCAGTGAGACGGGGACGACTTCCGGATAGGTGGTGATAGTCGCGGTCATCGTGCCCCGTTCCTCCTTCTGGTCGGTCGGTCTATTTCTCGGTGTTTCTCATGCGATCCACCACCCCGGCGATGAACGCGGTGATGGCTTCCAACTCGGTTACGTATGCCCAGTAATCGGGATGCCGACCCACCAGACCGGAGGACACCCGTTCCAACCGGTCGGACTGGGCATCCAGCACCGACCCCCACTCGGCGACCAGACCCTGGTTCACCGCCAGCATCTGCGCGTCGCGCAGTTTGAACCGTACGGCCTTGGCCTGGTCCCGCGGGTTCGCGCGGACCTCCCGCAACAGCGCGAGCCGGTCGGTGACGGCGTCGGTCTGTTCCTCTGCGGAGGCGAGATGTCCGCGAGCGGATGTGGTCAGATCAAGTGTTTGCTCCGGGTCGTCCTGCTGCAACGCGGCCCGTGCCCGGGTCAGTTCCGCGGCTGCGGCTTCGATCTCTCGGTGGGCTTCCCGTTCATTGTTGGCCAAATCCGCCGAACTCGCAGCGTTGAACTCCCGGAGCAGGGCGGACAGGGCGGGCGGCAGGCGCTCCAGCCGGTGCCGCGCGGCCGCCAGCCGGGTGCCCGCCGACGCCAGCGCGGTGGTCGCCGAATGCTGTTTGCCCGGTGCGTCTTCCAGTGCCCTTGACAGCTCCCTGGTCCGCCCCTCGAGGTTGCTCGCGGCCTCGCGCACCACCCCCGCGCCGGCACCGGCCACCGCGGCCTCGAGTGTGACGAGACCCTCATCCACAGCCCGCGCGCATTGCCGCACGGAGGGGTATCCCGCGTACGCGGACGCGTCGGCCGCCTGGCGCGCGCCGACCGCCGCAGCACGCACCTGGGCAACCAGCTGCGGCACCGTCCCGTACACCGCCACCGCGTGCTCGAGATGGGCCTGCTCGCCCCGATAGAACTCGTCCACCCCGCGCGCGGCGTCGCCCAGGCGCCGGATCGAGGCGTCGATCTCCTGCTGCGGCACCGTCCCGCCCGCGCGTTCGGCCTGGTCCAGCCGCTCGGTCAGGGCCAGATAGACCCCGGCCGCGTCATAGCAGCGCGCCCGGATCGGCTCCCAGCGCGCACTCATCCCGCGTTCGGGGAAGACCTGCGCCGACGCGGCCACGGCCGCCTCGGCGATGCTCTGCCTGCGGTCCATGTCCAGGAAGGCCGCCGTGAGCGTCTGCCTGGCCTGCTGCACCCATTCGTCGTTGCGGGCTGATCTCTGCCCTCCGAACCATCCCCGCCTACGGCCTGCCACGCCCCGATGGTAGGCAACTGTTCACATCGGCGGCGAGTATGACGATCAACGCGGGTGACATGTCGCGAGACAGGGTTGTGCCGGGGGATGTCCTCGCCTTGTTCCTGCACAACACCACCGGAAACCACTAGGGTCTAGCTAGCGGACCCGGCAATTCGGACATGCCGCGATACGACAACGCTAAAACGCTTTCCAACGGAAGGGATCCCGCATGGGTGTCAGTTTGTCCAAGGGCGGAAATGTCTCGCTGACCAAGCAGGCGCCGAACCTGACCGCCGTGTCGGTCGGCCTCGGCTGGGATCTGCGGACCACCACCGGGACCGACTTCGACCTGGATGCGAGCGCCATCGCGACCGGCGCCGACAAGAAGGTCGTGTCCGACAAGCACTTCGTCTTCTTCAACAACCTCTCCTCCCCCGAGGGCGCCATCGTGCACGCCGGCGACAACCGCACCGGTGAGGGCGAGGGCGACGACGAGGTCATCAACATCGACCTCGCCGCGACGCCGCCGACCATCGAGTCGATCTTCTTCCCCGTCTCCATCTACGAGGCGGACCAGCGCAGCCAGAGCTTCGGCCAGGTCCGCAACGCCTACATCCGCGTCGTCGACCGCGCCAACGGCACCGAGCTCGCCCGCTACGACCTGAGCGAGGACGCCTCGACCGAGACCGCCATGGTCTTCGGCGAGCTGTACCGCAACGGCGCCGAGTGGAAGTTCCGCGCCATCGGCCAGGGCTACGCCTCCGGCCTGGCCGGAATCGCCCGCGACTACGGCGTCACCGTCTGAGGCGAATAATCCGTCGCGCCAGGGGGGCTCGGGCGCATGAGCCTCCCGCGTGCGAGCATTCAGCGGTGTGCGGCCAAGCGCCCGCTCAGTAAAATCAGCTCCACCCGAACGCATCCGGCTCACGAAAGGCCCACTCCAGTGTTGCGTATTTTCGGCCTCTCCATCGTCATAACGGTGCTCTCCCTCGTGGTGGCATTCGTGTATGGCGGACCGACAGCACTGGCACTGTGCGCCATCCTGGGCATCCTCGAGGTGTCGCTGTCGTTCGACAACGCGGTCATCAACGCCACCGTCCTGCAACGGATGAGCGAGTTCTGGCAGAAGATCTTCCTTACCATCGGCGTCCTGATCGCCGTCTTCGGTATGCGCCTGGTCTTCCCGCTCGCCATCGTGTGGATCACCGCGGGCCTGAACCCCAAGGAAGCCCTCGACCTGGCACTCAACGTGCCCACCGACGGCAGCCCCACCTACGAATCCCTGCTCACCGCGGCGCATCCGCAGATCGCCTCCTTCGGCGGCGCGTTCCTGCTGATGCTGTTCCTGAACTTCATCCTCGAAGAGCGTGAGATCACCTGGCTCGGCTGGCTCGAGCGCCCGCTGGCCAAGCTCGGCAAGCTCGACATGCTCGCCGTCGTGCTGACCCTGGTCACCATCCTGCTCACCGCCGAATACATCGCCGACGACGCCCACCGCTCCACCGTGTTGTTCGCCGGCGTGCTCGGCCTGGTCGTCTACGTCGTCGTCGACGGCCTCGGTTCGATGTTCCACACCGAGGAACTGGCCGAGGAAGCCGAAGAAGCGGCCGCGAAGGCCGGCGGGCCTTCGGAATTGGCGAAGGCCACCGGTAAGGCCGGCTTCTTCCTGTTCCTCTACCTCGAGGTCCTGGACGCGTCCTTCTCCTTCGACGGCGTCATCGGCGCCTTCGCCATCACCTCGGACCCGATCATCATCGCCCTGGGCCTCGGCCTCATCGGCGCCATGTTCGTGCGTTCCATCACCGTGTACCTGGTCCGCAAGGGCACCCTCGCGGAGTACGTGTACCTCGAGCACGGCGCGCACTGGGCCATCGGCGCCCTGGCCGCCATCCTGTTCATCTCGATCGGCGTGCACGTCAACGAGTTGATCACCGGTCTGATCGGCATCGCCTTCATCGGCGCGGCCTTCGTCACCAGCGTCATGCGCAATCGCCGCGAGGACGGCGACGAGGTGGACGCGGTGAACGACAAGGAAGTCACCCCGGTCGGCTGACCCGCACCACCGCTCGCCCCGCGCCCGTCACGCGAATTCGCGTGACGGGCGCGGTCGTTCACGCGCCACCGCGGCCGACGTCAGAGCATGCGCCGGGGCAACCGCATGTGCTTGGCCCGGCGCACCGAGATCCGCGACCACACCGCCTGCTGGAAAGCCAGGGTCGCCCAGCCCGCGAGCGCCATGCCCGCGACGTTCAGCAGCAACTGGGCCACACTGCCCCAGATCGTCGAACCGTCACCGAAGGCCACACCCAGGGCGATGTTGCCTGCCGCCGGCACCGTGGTGACCGAGATGAAAACCCCGGCCAATCCCAGGGATTTGGCCGAGGTGATGGCCAGCACCCCGGCCGCGCCCGCGATCACCCCGACGATGAACGACCACTTGTCCGGGGTGTAGATGAACGCGGTGCCCGGCCGCGGCCCGACCACATCCTCGAGCGTCACCCACCCCAGGCCCCGCGCCATCAGCGCCAGCACGATGGTCAGGCCGATCGCGACGACGAAACCGGCGACCAGGGTGCGAATCGCCAACTGCAGCAGCACGAAACGCCTGCGTACCAGCGCGACCCCCAGCGCCGCGATGGGACCGAACTCCGGGCCGAGCACCATCGCCCCGACCACCAGGATCTGCGAATCCACGATGATGGCGATACTCGCGATCACCGTCGCCAGGGTCAGAAAACTCAGGAACGTCCAGTTCAACTCGGTCTCGTCGTAGGCGCGCTGGGTCACCTGCGCCCACACCACGGCATCGGAGGAACTGCCCGGCGTACGGATCTCGGCCTCGAAACCGCTGCGCGACAACCAGGTATCGACATTCTCGAGTTCGATACTGCCGACCTGATGCACCCCGAGCACCCGGAGGCGCTCGACCACGTCGTTGGCGGCCTCCCTGGCGATCTGCGCCATGACCAGATCGCCCTGCGGCCGCAGAGCGGCCCCGCGCAGCAGCACGAGACCGCTCACCGCCTCATCGCACTCCAGCGCCGCGAGGACATCGTCGGTCAGCGCGGCGGGCGCCATCACTCGTAGGTGCAACATCAGCACAGTGTGCCGCGCACCGACCGCGGACGCCGTGCATCGGCGAGCGGGCGCACCCGATGTCGGGCCCGGAAACCGGGAAGATCAGAACGCGGCTGGAGCGAGCACCCGGGGCTCCGCCTCGGCGACCCGGCCCCGAACACCCAGCGGCCCACGCTCTTTCGCCCACACGAACATGAAGAAGAACACCACCAGCAGCGCCGCCCGGCCCCAGACGCCGAACTGCACCACGTTCTCCATCATGTCCGCCGACCGCCCCGAACCCAGCGCGTAGAAGTACCGGAACACCCCGACGCCGATCGCCGCGTCCGCGAGCAGATACCCGGCGATCAACGACCACGGCACCTCCAGCAGCACCAGGAACGGAATCAGCCACAGCGTGTACTGCGGCGAATGCACCTTGTGCAGCAACAGGAATCCGCACAGCATGGCGCCGCTGACACCGACCCACGGATACCAGCCGTTGAGCAGATACCGCTTCCAGCCCAGCCACGCCGCCAGCGCGAACGCCGCCAGCACCAGCAGCGGCGAGGCCACCGACACCACGTCCTGGAACGTCGCCTCGGCATCGGCGGCGCTGCCGAACAGCGGCCGCAAACCCCAGTACCAGATGGAATTGGTGGTGATATCGGCCTGCCGCAACTGCTGGAAGGTGATCGAGGCCCGCCAGCCCTCGTACCCGCCCACCGCGAACGGCAGATTCACCGCCACCACCGTCGCCACCGCCGCACCCGCCACCGCGAACGCGCCCCGCACATCGAAAGGCCGTGGGGCGCGCGGATTCTCCCCCGCGGCCGGCTCGCCCACCAGCACGTACAGCAGCAGCGGCAGCACGAAGATCCCCGGATACAGCTTCAGGCAGAAGCCGATTCCCAGCAGCACCGCCGCGATCACGCCGCGGGTGCGCAGCGAATACCGGGTCAGGGTCGCGACCACGTACACCGCCGCCACCGCCGTGCACACCACCGGCAGCTCCCAGTTGTGGAAGGCGTACAGCACCAGCGGCGGCCCGGCCGCCCACAGCAGCGCCGCGCGCCCGGCCAGGCGCACCAGCAGATACGCGGTCAGCAGCGCGAACGGCGCCAGCAGCAGCGCAGAAGTGCGCAGGAACGCGGCATCGTCGTCGGCACCGAGCGCGCCGAGCCACATGAACAGCCCGCTCAGCACCGGATACTCCACCGCGCCGCCGGTGAGCACGCCGTCCGGGGTGATACCGCCGCTCAGATACGGGAACACGTGCAGATCGATGTCGCGGCCCAGCCACAGGAACTGGATGTCGGAGTAGCAGACATCCGAATCCTTGACGCTGTCGAAAATGGTGCTGCGGCCCGCGCCGTCGAAAGGCGCCGCCGCGCACCGGGCCTTGTTGAGGTAACCGAGCAGCAGGGTCAGCGCACAGGCGAACAGCGTCCACAGCACCGCGGGCGCGCCCACCGCACCGGCGCGACGCGCGGCGACCGGCTCACCGGCGACGGGTCGGTTCGACATGGCCACCACCCTAGGCGGCACACGCCGGTCGCGACCGGGTGAAGTTCGGCGGGAACCCGATTTCGCAGCTCAGATCCCCCTCATGTAACCTTGCCGGGTTGCTGACGCAACGAACCCTCCTGCCACGGAACGTCCGTGGCCGTTTACAGTCCACAGGAGGTGATGAGGTCCGTGCGTCATTATGAAGTGATGGTTATTCTCGATCCGAGTCAGGACGAGCGCACCGTAGGCCCGAACCTGAACACCATGCTCGGCGTGGTTGGTACAGAGGGCGGCAAGGTCGACAACGTCGACATCTGGGGCAAGCGCCGTCTCGCCTACGAGATCAACAAGCAGGCCGAGGGAATTTACGCCGTCGTCAAGCTGACCGCCGAACCGGCCACCGTGAGCGAGCTCGATCGCCAGCTGGGCCTGAACGAGTCGGTGCTGCGCACCAAGGTGCTGCGGCTCGGCAAGAAGTAGGTCCTGTCCTCCCGCATGTGCGCTCGTAAACCGTCGGTGCCTGTCTCTAGGCTGACGGCAAAAAGCGAGTGCACTGCGGACTGCACCGGATAGCAGGAGGAATCATGGCAGCAGGCGACACGGTCATCACCGTCATCGGAAACTTGACGGCTGACCCCGAGCTTCGATTCACGCCCGCGGGTGCGGCCGTCGCGAACTTCACTGTCGCGTCGACTCCCCGTGTGTTCGACCGTAATACCAATGAATGGAAAGACGGCGAAGCGCTCTTCATGCGCTGCAACATCTGGCGCGAAGCTGCGGAGAATGTCGCCGAGAGCCTGACCCGCGGCTCTCGAGTGATCGTGAGCGGACGACTCAAGCAGCGCTCCTACGAAACCCGCGAGGGTGAGAAGCGCACGGTCGTCGAGCTCGAGGTCGAAGAGGTCGGCCCCTCCCTGAAGTACGCGACCGCGAAGATCGCCAAGACCACCCGCGGTGGTGGCGGCGGCGGAGGATTCTCCGGCGGTGGCAATCAGGGCGGCGGTGGCGGCCAGAGCCAGGGCGGCTATTCCGGTGGAGGCAGTGGCGGAGGTCGTGGCGGCCAGAGTGCCGGCGACGACCCGTGGGGCAGTGCGCCCGCGGCCGGCTCCTTCGGGGGCGGGCAGCAGATGGACGATGAACCGCCGTTCTAGAACGGCCCGCGTAGGGAGTTGAGCTGCGTCAGCCGCTCCCCGAAAGTACTGGAGAAAGACCATGGGCAAAGCACCGGCACGCGAGAAGGTGCTGAAGAAGAAGGCTTGCGCATTCTGCAAGGAAGCTAAGTCCGGCGCCGTCAACATCGACTACAAGGACACCGCGCTGCTGCGCAAGTACGTGTCCGATCGCGGCAAGATCCGCGCTCGTCGTGTGACCGGCAACTGCGTGCAGCACCAGCGCGACGTTGCCGTGGCCGTCAAGAACTCCCGTGAGGTGGCGCTGCTGCCTTACGTGTCCACCGCTCGCTAGAAGGGAAACCACAGCAATGAAGTTGATTCTGACTGCTGATGTGGATCACCTCGGTGCGCCTGGCGACACCGTGGAGGTCAAGGACGGTTACGGCCGTAACTTCCTGCTGCCCCGTGGCCTGGCGATCGTAGCCACCCGCGGCGCCGAGAAGCAGGTCGCCGGCATCCGTCGTGCCCAGGACGCGCGCAAGGTGCGCGATCTGGATCACGCCAACGAGCTGAAGCAGGCCATCGAGGGCCTGACCGGTGTGGCGCTGTCGGTCAAGACCGCCGGCACCGGCAAGCTGTTCGGTTCGGTCACCGCCGCCGACGTCGCCGCCGCCATCAAGGCCGCGGGCGGCCCGGTGGTCGACAAGCGCAGCATCGAGCTGCCGAAGGCTCACATCAAGAGCACCGGCAAGCACGGCGTCAAGGTGCACCTGCACCCGGACGTGGCTGCCAAGTTCGACCTGCAGGTCAACGCCGCCGAATAAGTTCGGCGCTGTCGGAGGCCATCCCCCGGGGATGGCCTCCGATTCTGTTTGTCCGGGGCCCGTGGTCCCGGGCTGTGGAGTAATCGGGATACCGACCGGCCTTGTTGTGCGGCATGTCACCCGCCGGGGAAACACTGTTCACCCAACACGCCCGAAGGTTGCCGTCCAGCGACACGCCGCACCGGTTTGATCCACAGTTGCGAACATCGAGAAATCGGATGCTACCTGGGGATTCACCCACCACACCGATTGTTGTCCCCAGTTCATCCACAGGGGGTGCACAACGGTTGGTGAACAACACCCACTTTATCCACAGCTGTATGCACAGATCCGTTTGGTGGAGCCGGTAGCTTCGCTTAGGTTCGCATCATTGTCGTGGATCACGCGTTCGGAACCTGTCGGTGCGCAGGCGTAGAACAGGGATGTCCGATCCGTGCCGCAGGAGAGAGGACGGTCGAGCCGGATGGCAGTCATCGATGATCGCGGCCACGACGATCAGGGACCGTCGGAGTATCGCGAGGCGCCCGGCGAGGACTTCGGCCGCCAGCCCCCGCACGACATGGCCGCCGAGCAATCGGTGCTGGGCGGCATGCTGCTGTCCAAGGACGCCATCGCCGACGTCATCGAGGTCATTCGCCCCGGCGACTTCTACCGCCCCGCGCACCAGGCCGTCTACGACGCCATCCTGGACCTCTACGGCCGCGGCGAACCCGCCGACCCCGTCACCGTCTCCGCGACCCTCGACCGCCGCGGCGAGCTCAAACGCATCGGCGGCCCCCCGTACCTGGTGACCCTGACCCAAACGGTCCCCACCGCCGCCAACGCCGGCTACTACGCCGAGATCGTCGCCGAGAAGGCGATCCTGCGCCGCCTGGTCGAGGCCGGCACCCGGATCGTCCAGTACGGCTACGCCGGCGCCGACGGCCAGGACGTGGCCGAGGTGGTCGACCGCGCCCAGGCCGAGCTCTACGAGGTCACCGAACGCCGCTCGAGCGAGGACTTCCTCCCCCTCGAGGAGCTCCTGCAGCCCACGATGGACGAGATCGACTCGATCGCGAGCCGCGGCGGCATCTCCCTCGGCGTACCAACGGGTTTCACCGAGCTGGACGAACTGACCAACGGCCTGCACGCGGGCCAGATGATCATCGTCGCGGCGCGGCCCGGCGTTGGTAAATCCACTTTGGGAATGGATTTCATGCGCAGCTGCTCCATCAAGCATGGAATGGCGAGCGTTATCTTCTCCTTGGAAATGAGCCGCACGGAAATCGTCATGCGTCTGCTCTCGGCCGAGGCGAAGATCAAGCTCGGGGACATGCGGTCGGGGCGGATGAGTGACGACGACTGGACTCGGCTGGCTCGGCGGATGAGCGAGATCAGTGAAGCGCCTTTGTTCGTGGATGATTCGCCCAACCTGACCATGATGGAAATTCGGGCGAAGGCCCGGCGGCTCAAGCAGCGGCATGATTTGCGGCTTATTGTCGTGGACTACCTGCAGCTTATGAGTTCGGGCAAAAAGGTCGAATCTCGTCAGCAGGAAGTTTCGGACTTTTCACGTAGTCTCAAGCTGATGGCCAAGGAGCTCGAGGTTCCGGTTATCGCGATTTCGCAGCTCAACCGTGGTCCGGAGCAGCGGACCGATAAGCGACCTATGGTGTCTGATTTGCGTGAATCGGGAAGTTTGGAACAAGATGCCGATATGGTTATTTTGTTACATAGGCCCGATGCTTTCGAGCGGGATGACCCGCGCGGTGGCGAAGCGGACCTTATTGTTGGTAAGCATCGAAATGGTCCTACCGCCACGATTACCGTTGCGCATCAGCTGCATTTGAGCAGGTTCGTGGATATGGCCCGGGGCTGATATCCAGCGAGTTACCATCGGCTGATGGATTCGCATTTTTCGTTTTACGGAATCAGCGAGCAATTCAGGACAATTGACCTTTCCAGGACGGGAAGCTTCCCGCTGACCACCCGGATTCTGCGCGCCGACAACGGGAGCGAGATATCGGTCGGTGAAGTTCTGCGTTCCGACGAGCAACCCCTCGTCTGGTCGATCGACGCCGACATGAGGGTGGTCGCCGCACCGCTCCTGCATGTCTTCCACAGCGGTCGTTGCGAAGTATTCGGACTGCGGCTGGCCTCGGGCCGGGAAATCGAGGTGACCGGCAGCCACCCGTTCCTGACGGTAGACGGTTGGGTACCGCTGTCCGCACTGGTGGCCGGCTCGCGGATCGCGATCCCGCGCCGGATCCCAGCGCCCGTTCAGGTCGGGTCGATGCCGGATCCCGAGATCATCCTGCTGGCGCACATGATCGGTGACGGGTCCTGTGTGAAGAAGCAGCCGATCCGGTACGCAAGCATCGACGAAGCGAACCTGTCGGCGGTGGCGAGCGCCGCGAAACACTTCGGCATCACCGCGATTCGCGATGAGTACGCCGCCGCCAGGGTGACGACCCTCCGCCTGCCCGCGCCGTATCGTTTGGCTCGCGGGCGCCGCAACCCGATCGCGATGTGGCTCGATGAACTCGGGCTGTTCGGACTTCGCAGCTACGAAAAGTTCGTTCCCGAGCGCGTTTTCGGACTCGGCGATGAAGGAATCGCACTCTTTCTGCGGCATCTGTGGGCCACGGACGGTTCCGTCCGCTGGGACGCGAAGGGACGACAGGCTCGGGTCTACTACGCATCCACGAGTCGGCGGCTCATCGATGATGTCACGCAGTTGCTCACCCGGCTGGGTATCCACGGTCGCATCAAGCAGTTTCAGAAGCCTGGCTATCGGCCTTGCTGGCACCTCTCGATCGACGGCGGTGACAATCAAACCCTGTTCCTCCGAGACGTCGGGGTACACGGCGCCCGGGGTGTCGCCGCCCGGGCCGCGCTCGCCGAGCTCGAACCCATGACGCGCAACACGAACGTCGACACCGTCCCCAAGGAGATCTGGAACAGAGTTCAGGAGATTCTTGCCGGCCGGGGCATCGCGCACCGCGATTTCCAGGCGGCGACCGGCTCCACCTACCGCGGTCCGGCAATGTGGCGATGTTCCCCGAGCCGCAGCCGAATGGCGCGGGTCGCAGCGGTTTTGGACGACCCCGGCCTCGCCATGCTGGCGACCAGCGACATCTTCTGGGATCGGGTCGTCGAGATCACGAGCCGGGGCGAACAGGACGTCTACGGCGGCCTGGTGCCGAACACCTACAACTTCGTGGCGCAGGGGATCTCGGTGCACAACCCGTTTCGGTGGATCCGCGGCGCGGGGCCGGAGCCTGTAGCGGTCTGAACCCCGGGGCGAGGGTGGCCCGGGAGGGCGAATCGCCGGGGTGGGGAACGTTCGGTGGATCGGGGACCGGCCTGGTTAGAGTCCGGAGCAGGTGTGTGGGCTCGTGCCGTTCGGTCGTTTCATCCGATTGGGGAGCGCTATGTCGGCGGGTGATCGGGCCGCGCCCGGCGGGGCGGGGCGGGCGGCGGTCGAGCGGGGTGAGCGGCTGACCCGGCGCGGGGTCGAGATGGTGCGGCGGGCCGCGCGGGCGGACGGGGCCTACGAGTCCGGGTTGACGGCGTTGATGCGGGCCACGGTCGCGAACTTCGCCACCGACGCGGCTATCGCGGTGGCGCTGGCCAATACGTTGTTCTTCGCGAGCCCGGCGACGCAGTCGCGGGTCAACGTCGCGCTGTATCTGTTGATGACGGTCGCG
This sequence comes from Nocardia sp. NPDC055321, assembly GCF_053645575.1. Lineage (NCBI taxonomy): Bacteria > Bacillati > Actinomycetota > Actinomycetes > Mycobacteriales > Nocardiaceae > Nocardia > Nocardia sp. NPDC055321. Next base: position 410,176 of record NZ_JBSHMS010000002.1, on the reverse strand, counting down.
CCGTTCGCGGTCATCGCGCCGGTGATCGGGCCGCTGCTGGACCGGTTGCAGCACGGCAGGCGGATCGCGCTGGCGGCGACGTTCGCGCTGCGGGTGCTGATCGCGGTCGGGTTGATCTTCAGTCTGAACGGCTGGGCGCTGTATCCGCTGGCGCTGGGGTCGATGGTGCTGAGCAAGTCGTTCTCGGTGCTGAAGAGCGCTGTGACGCCGCGGGTGTTGCCGCCGGGGATTGATCTGGTGCGCACCAACTCGCGGTTGACGGTGTTCGGTCTGGTGGGCGGGTCGATCGTGGCGGGCGGGATCGCGGCGGCGGCCGCGTTCGTGTTCCATTCCACGGGCGCGCTGGTGGTCGCGGCGCTGCTCGCGGCGGCGGGCGCGTATCTGAGCCTGCGGATCCCGCCGTGGGTGGAGGTCACCGAGGGCGAGGTGCCGGCGACCCTGGGGTACCGGGGAACCGCACCGGGGCAGGGGGATCCCACCGACCCGGCCGACACGGCACCGGCGTCCGGCCCCGTGGCATCCGGTGCTGCCGATCCCGCGGCACCCGATCGACAGCACCCAGGCCGCCTGTCGCTCCACGCCCGGCAACCCTTGGGCCGCACGGTGATCGCGGCCCTGTGGGCGAACTGCGCGATCCGGGTCCTGACCGGTTTCCTGACGTTCTATATCGCCTTCGTGGCCAAGTCGAGTGACGAATCGGCGATGCGGCAGGCGCTCATGCTGGCGGCCGCCGGTGCGGCGGCGGGCGTCGGCAACTTCGGCGGCAACTTCACCGGCGCCCGGTTGCGGCTGGGCCGGCCGGCCGCGATCATCCTGTCCTGCACGGGCGCCTGCCTGGCGATCACCATCGTCGCGGCGATCCAGAACGGTCTGGTGGGTGCGGTGCTGGCGACCCTGGTCGCGTCGGCGTCCACCGCGCTGGCGAAGGTGTCGCTGGACGCCTCGATCCAGGACGATCTGCCCCCGGAGTCCATCGCGTCGGCGTTCGGCCGGACCGAGACGGTCCTGCAGTTGGCGTGGGTGCTCGGTGGCGCGCTGGGTGTGCTGCTGCCCACGGTCTATCGCACCGGTTTCACCGTCGTGGCGGTGATCATCGGGGTCGCGCTGCTGCAGTCGGTGCTCAGTTACCGCGGCCATTCCCTGCTTCCCCGTTTCGGCGGTTCCCGCCCGCAGCGTCCGAAAGCGCGGGTGCACTAGCGATTCGCCGTCCGGCGGACCGGTACCACGGGGTGAGGCGGGGTGGTACCGCGGTCCGATGTGGCTGTGCGAGAGCGATTTCTAGTGTCGGGCCATGCGATTGCGGGCTGTTGGTATGTCGATCTGTGTGGCGTCGATGCTGCTGGTGGGGTGTGCGGCCGGGGACGGCGAGGCACCGGCCGGGGCCGAGGTAGTCCGGGAGGATCTGGCGGGTTTGGTGCGGGACGGGGCGGTGGGCGCGATCGCCACGGTGACCGCGGGCGACACGACCACCGTGCTGACCGCGGGTGTGGCGGATCGAACTGTGGGAGCGCCGATTCCCGTCGATCCGGCGCAGCATGTGCGGATCGGGAGTATCACCAAGACGTTCACGGCGGCGCTGATCCTGGGGTTGGCCGCCGAGGGGCGGGTGGATCTCGACAGGCCGGTCGAGGCTTATCTGCCGGGGTTGCTGGCCGGGGCGGGTGCGGCCGGTGGCGAGATCACGGTGCGTCAGTTGCTGGGTCATCGCAGCGGGCTAGTGGATCCGGCGATGTCGCCGGAGGTGGACGAGTACGAGGCGGCGCGCGCCGGCCGCACGATCACGCCCGGGCAGGCGGTCGCGTGGGTGGTCCGGGAGCCGACGGGGCTGGCTCCGGGTGCCCGGTTCGAGTACGCCAATATCAACTATCTCGTGGCCGGGATGCTGGTCGAGGCGGTGACGGGCCGTCGTTACACCGAGGAGTTGCGCGATCGGATCCTGGTCCCCCTCGGGTTGTCCGGCACGTATCTGCCCGATACGGGTGAGACCGATCTACGGGCGCCGCATCCGACGGGGTACACGACCCTCGATGGCACGGTGACCGATACGACGCGGATAGAGCCGTCGCTGCCGTGGGCGTCGGGCGCGATGGTCAGCACCGGCGCGGATCTGAATCGGTTCTTCGCCGCGCTGCTGGCCGGCCGCGTGGTGCCGGAGTCACTGCTGCGGGAGATGCTCGACGGGGTCGATATGGGTGGCGACAGCGGTTTTCGCTACGGGCTGGGTGTGTCCACCCTGCGCCTGCCCTGCGGAACGGATTTCGTGGGCAATGTCGGTGGCGTGCGCGGGTTCACCACGTTCTCGGGCACAACGGCGGCCGGCCGGTCGGTGACGGTCGCGTTCACCGGTACGCCGTCGTCGACCGATATTCCGGGGGTGCTGACGCGCGCGCTGTGCGGGTGAGGCCGGCGCCGTTCAGCGGCCGCGGAGCATGCGGCCGGCGGCGTCGACGGCGGGGCCCGAGCTGCCGGCGTCGTCGATGAAGACGGCGAAGGCTAGGTCGCCGGCGATGCCGACGAACCAGCCGTGGGCGTGGGTGTCGTCGATGAACTCGGCGGTGCCGGTCTTGCCGAGGAGGCCGGGGATGTCGGCGAGCTGGGTGGCGGTGCCGCCGGTGACGGTTTCGCGCATCATGGTGCGGATCTGGTCGGCGATGCCGGCGGGCAGGGGTTCGGCGGGGCGGTCGGGGGTGCCGGGTTCGCCCTGCACCAGTACGGGTTCGGGCGGTGTGCCGTGGGCGATGGCGGCGGCCATGAGTGCCATGCCGAAGGGGGTGGCGGTGACCTTGCCCTGGCCGATGCCTTCCTCGACGCGCAACGCGGGGGTGTCGGCGGTGGGGACCTTGCCGGTGACGGTGGTCAGGGCCGGGGTGAGGTAGTCCAGGCCGAGGCCGAGCTGGGCGGCGGCGTGGGTGAGGGCGTCCGGTGGGAGGTTGACCGCGAGTCGTCCCATGGTGGTGTTGCAGGAGCGCGCGAAGGCGGTGTGCAGCGGGACGCTGCCGAGGTCGAAGTTGTTGTCGTTGGGGATCTGCCGTCCCTCGATGTTATCGGTGCCGGGGCAGGGCAGGACGGTGTCGGGGGTGACGGCTCCGGCCTGCAGGGCGGCGGAGACGGTGACGGTCTTGAAGGTGGAGCCCGGCGGGTAGAGGCCGGTGAGCGCGATGGGCCCCTGGGCGTCGGCGGCGGCGTTCTGGGCGAGGGCGAGCATGTTCCCGGTGGAGGGTTGCATGGCGACGATGACCGCGGGCCGGTCGATGGGGGTCAGGCGTTTTCGGCGGCGCGCTGCTGCGCCGGGTCGAGGGTGGTGCGAATGTCGTTGGCGGGCTTGGCGTCCGGTCCGCCGACGCGCTGGGTGCCGTCGGCGCCGCGGGCGCGCACGGCCCAGCCGGCGGCGGCGTCCACGTCGTTCTGCCACTGTTCGGCCAGGCCGGACCAGATCGGCGAGGACAGGGCGCGGTCGGTGACCAGGAGCCGATTCTGCGGTGCGAGTGTGACGTTCGGCAGGGCGGCGAGGGCGTCGCGGATGGGTGCGATGTCGGATTCGCGCAGCAGGACCGCGGTGATCGGTTTGCCCTGTGCCCCGGCGAGTTCGGTGTCCAGCGACGCGGCGGTGATGGTGGGGGCGGCGGTGCGCAGCAGGGCGGCGACGGCGGCGGTGTCCGCGCCGGGCGCGAGGTTGACCAGGGTGACGGTCTGCTGGGTCATGAATTCGCCGCCGGCGCTGTCGAGTACGCGGGGTGCGGGGCTGGGGTCGACACGGCTGTAGGACAGCGGCCCGATGTCGAGGCCGGGTGCGAGAGTGGCGGGGTTCCAGCGCACTCGCCAGCCGTCGTCGGTGTCGTCGAGGTCGCCGGTGGTGCGGTAGGTCCACTGGTTCTTACCGCCGTCGCCGAGTTTCCAGGTGGCGTCGAGGGTGAAGGCACCGTCGTCGGTGATGTCGCCGAGGGTGAAGTCGACGTCCTTGCCGAGGGCGTCGTAGAGCTGGCCGAGGGTGGCGGTGGCCTGTTTCTCGTCGGTGGTGGCGCGGGCGGCGGCGCCGAGGTCGTCGGCGTCGAGTGCGTCGGTGAAGGTGGCGGCCGCGTCGCGCATGCGGTCGGCGGTGGAGTCGCCGCAGGAGCACAGCGTCAGGGCGAGCCCCGATGCGACGAACATTCCGAGCAGTCTCGTACCTGTGCGCATCGTCCCGACGGTACCCGCGTCCCGCCGGTGCGGGCCGGAGCCACATGCGGTGCGAGCATTGGAGTCACGCGGGCCGAGAGTACCCGGGAGACCGGATCGGCCGCGAAACACGCGGGGTGGATCGGACCGGGAGATTAGGGTCGCGGGGGTGAGATTCGAGGTGCGGGTCGATGTGCCGGGCGCGGTGGAGATTGTCCGGGCGGCAGTCGGATTCGGCTGGCGGTGGGGCGCCCCGGATATTCGGCGTTTCGCCGCGGTCGCGGGCTGGAGTGGACCCGAGACGGTGGGCACCCTGCGCCAGGGCCCGCTGTTCGCGCGGACCGGGCTCGGCGTGTGGGCGGATTCGGCCATGTTCTGGGGCAGTGTGCGCGGGCTGGCGTACGTGCGGGTGACGGTGTCGGATTGCCCGGGGCCGGGCGGGGATTCGCTGGCGGCGGCGCTGGCGCGGGTGCGGGCCCGGTTCGTGGAGCTGTGGGGCGAGCCGGCCGAGCAGAGCGCGGGTGCGGACGAGGGCGTGGCCTGGGTGTTCCCGAATGTGGTTGTCGGCCTGACGACCTCGGCGGACTGCGTGGATCTGCTGCTGGTGAATCCGGTGGAGCAGCGGTATTGGATGGATCGGCGGCACGAGGGCGCGCGCCGCCGCGCGGCGCTGGGTGGCTGGGGCAGGCTGACCGCGGATCTGACGGCGCTGGTGGATACGCTCCCGGCGGACGCGCACGTGGTGCTGAGCGCGGCGGGCGGGCGGTACGTGCAGCTCACCAACACCGACGGCGAGCTATCCGCGGAGTTGAGCCGCAGCGAGTTCATCGATCCGACGTGGCGGTACGGCGCGGAGGTGGAGCAGACCCTGCGCGCCCGGGGCTGGTCGGCGGGTGCGGAATCGAACTGGTCCTGCCGGATGTCGCGGCTGGCGGGCCGAACGGCGATGAGCGGGTTCGTGATTCGGGCGGTGGAGGCGCTGCGCGCGCTGGGGGTGGCGGCCGTCACCGATCTGGTCGCGGACGGCTGGGTGGAGGGCGAGGCGGATATCGACATCTCCGGGCTCGGGGTCGCCCCGCATCCCACGGCCCGTACGCAGCGCGCGGAGTTCCTGCGCGAGCACGCGGTGGCGAGTTTCGACGCGGGCCCGCTGCGCGTGGATGTGCCCGGCGGTCTCGAAATCGCGAAGGCCGCACGGGACTTCGAGTGGACCTGGACCCGCGCCGATGTGCCGGCCTTCGCGGAGCGGGCGGGCTGGGCGCTGCGGCCGGACGAGGCGCGGCCCCGGCTGGTGCCGGCGCACACGACGCTGCGGGTGGAGCAGGAGCGCGCGCTGTTCAGTTTCGACGGCGATCGCCTGGAGTCGGTGTGCGTAACCCTCAGCGACAGTATCGAATCCGCGCTGTACGACGAGGGCTTGCCCGCCGAGGTGAGCGAGCAGCTGGCGGCGGCGTTCACCCGCGCGGCGGACGGCTTCCGCGGTGATCTCGGGACGCCGGTGCACGGCACGCTGTGGCGGACCCCGGGCCCGGTGTGGATGTCGGAGCGGCTGTCGGTGGGCGTGGTGGCCGGTACCGACACGGTGGATCTGTACCTGGTCAATCCGGCCGAGCGGGATCGCCGCCTGGTGCTGGAGCAGCAGCAGACCGCCCGCCGTGCCACCGAGCGCGAGTGGCGGCAGTTCTTCGACGACCTGACCGCCATCGTGGCCGAGTTGCCGCCGGGTGGCGCGGCCGCGGTCGACGCGGGCGATCGCGGATCCGTGCATTTCAGTCGCGGCCCGGAATCGCTGCGGGTGTACCTCGATGCCGAGGCGGGCGCGGGCCTGCATCCGCGCGTCACCGAGCTCATGCGCGCGAACGGCTGGCAGCGACCAGAGGTGACGACGGCGGTGTGGCGGCACAGCCTGCACGATCCGGTGCTGTTCCGCGATTTCCGGCACTTCGTGGAGTTCGCGCTGTGGCCGTTGCGGACCCGGCTGGCCGCGCACACGCTGCTGCTGGTCAGCGCGGACGGCGCGGATCGGCCGGTGCGGACCCCCTCGATCGGGGCGACCGAGCGCTGAGCGCCGCGTTAGAGTCGAGTGATGATCGAGGCCGAGGACGTCGGCATCACCCGCGCGGCCTATGACGAAGTGGCCGAGCTGTATACGGGGATGTTCCGGGATCACCTGCTCACCAGCGTGTACGACCGTGCCGTGCTCGAGGTGTTCACCGAGGCGGTACGCGAGAGCGAGCACGCGGGGGCCCCGGTGGCCGAAGTCGGGTGCGGCCCGGGCCGAATCACGAATCACCTGCACCGCGCGGGCCTGGACGTCTTCGGTCTGGACCTGTCCCCGGAGATGATTCGCCTGGCCCGGATCGAGTATCCCGGGCTGCGTTTCGAGGTCGGTTCGATGGAGCGGCTGGACCTGCCGGACGCGGCGCTGGGCGCGATCGTGGCCTGGTACTCCATCATTCATCTGCCGCCCGCGCGGGTGCCCGCGGTGCTCACCGAGCTGGCGCGGGTGCTGCGCCCGGGCGGGCACGCGCTGTTCGCGTTCCAGGCGGCCGACGGGGTGACGGGTGTGCAGCCCTACGACCATCGGGTGACCACGTCGTATCGCTGGGCGCCGGACACCCTGGCGGTGGCGCTCCAGGACGCCGGGTTCGCGGTGACCGCGCGGATTCAGCGGGTGGCGCGCCCGGACGAGCGCACGCCGCAGGGGTATCTGCTCGCGGTCAAGGGCGCGCCGGCGCCGGTGGGCTGAGCCGCCCCGCATTCCTGCCTATCGGGACATATCCCCCGCATTCGTGCCCGCGTGCGCTTACCGTCGGGCAGGAGCGAGAGCAGGGAGTTGTGGTGACGGACTGGGACGAAGAGGTCGATGTGCTGGTCGCCGGGTCGGGCGGCGGCCTGGCCGGGGCCTATACCGCGGCGCGCGAGGGCCTGTCGGTGCTGCTGGTGGAGGCCACCGAGAAGTTCGGCGGCACCACCTCCTATTCCAACGGCGGCGGCATGTGGTTCCCGGGTAATCCGGTGCTGCGCCGGGCGGGGGTGGACGAACCCGTCGAGGACGCGCTCGAGTACTTCCGCGCGGTGGTGGGCGATCGGACGCCGGCCGCGTTGCAGGAGGCGTTCGTGCGCGGCGGCGCGCGCGTCATCGAGTACCTGGAGCAGGACGAGAAGCTGTCGTTCCAGATGTTCCCGTGGCCGGACTACTACGGCAAAGCCCCCAAGGCCCGCCTCGACGGCAAGCGCCACATCGTCCCGACCCCGCTGCCGGCGGCCGAGCTGGGTGAGCTGAGCGCGTCGGTGCGCGGCCCGCTGGGCACCGACCGGCACGGCGAACCGCCGCCGGACCTGCTCATCGGCGGGCGCGCGCTGGTGGGCCGGTTCCTGCTGGCGCTGTCGGCGTATCCGGCGGCGGCGGTGCGCCTGAACACCGCGCTGGTGGAGCTGGTGCTCGAGGACGGCGCGGTCACCGGGGCGATCATCGAGCGCGACGGGGTGCGCAGCGCGGTGCGCGCGCGCCGGGGCGTGCTGCTGGCGGCGGGTGGTTTCGAGGGCAGCGACGCGCTGCGTGAACGCTTCGGCGTGCCCGGCCTGGCGCGAGACACCATGGGGCCGTGGGGAAATCTGGGCCGGGCGCACGAGGCGGGCATCGCCGCGGGCGCGGATGTCGATCTGATGGATCAGGCGTGGTGGTCGCCGGGGCTGATCCATCCGGACGGGCGCGCGGCGTTCGCGCTGTGGTTCACCGGCGGCATCTTCGTGAATCGGCACGGGGAGCGGTTCGTCAACGAGTCCGCGCCCTACGACCGGCTGGGCCGGGAGATCATCGAGCATCTGGACGGCGGCGACGTGACCCTGCCGTACTGGATGATCTACGACGACGCGCACGGCCCGGTGCCACCGGTCAAGGCGAGCAACGTACCGATGGTGGCGACGGAAGAGTATGTGGCGGCCGGACTCTGGCACACCGCGGACACGCTGGAGGAGCTGGCGGAGCGGATCGGCGTGCCGGGCGCGGCGCTGGTGGCCACGGTGGAACGGTTCAACGCCATCGCGGACAAGGGCGTCGACCCGGATTTCGGGCGCGGGGACGAGGCCTACGATCGCGCGTTCTCCAAGGGCGCTCCCCCGCTCACCCCGATCGTGCGCGGTCCCTTCCACGCGGCCGCGTTCGGCATCTCCGATCTGGGCACCAAGGGCGGACTGCGCACCGACACCGCCGCGCGGGTGCTGACCTCTGCGGGCGCACCGATTCCCGGGCTGTACGCGGCCGGCAACACGATGGCCGCGGTCAGCGGCACCACCTATCCCGGCGGCGGCAATCCCATCGGGGCCTCGGTGCTGTTCAGTCATCTCGCGGCGCTGGACATGGCCGCGCGGTAGCGAGCTCACCGGCGCGCGCGGTCCGGCGCTCTACAGTCGAGCCATGAGCACCGGCGACCCGAAGTCCCCGCCCGCGCCGAGCCGGGCGCGCTACGACGTCGTGGTGGTGGGCGGCGGCCACAACGGCCTGGTCGCCGCCGCGTATCTGGCTCGGGCGGGACGATCGGTGGCGGTGCTGGAGCGCCAGGATCACGTCGGCGGCGCGGCGGTGTCCGCCAGGGTGTTCCCGGGTGTGGACGCGCGCCTGTCGCGCTATTCGTATCTGGTGAGCCTGCTGCCGGACACGATCGTGCGGGACCTGGGGTTACGTTTCGAGACGCGGCGCCGGCGCATCTCGTCCTATACCCCGGTCGGCGCGGGCGGGCTGCTGGTGGACAACGGCTCGGAGTCCGACACCCGGGAGAGTTTTCGCCGGGTCACCGGGTCGGACCGCGATTTCCGGGCCTGGCGCGAGTTCTACGGCCGCACCGGGGAATTGGCGCGCCGGGTGTTCCCGACGCTGACCGAGCCGCTGCCGACCCGGGACGAATTGCGCGGCGTCGTCGGTGATTCCGCGCTGTGGGACGCGATCTTCGAACGGCCACTGGGTGAGTGGGTGGAGCGCGAGTTCGCCGACGACACCGTGCGCGGGGTGGTGCTGACCGACGCCCTGATCGGGACCTTCACCCACGCGCACGATCCGTCGCTGCTGCAGAACCGCTGCTTTCTCTATCACGTGATCGGCGGCGGCACCGGCGACTGGGATGTGCCGATCGGCGGCATGGGTGCGCTGACCGACGCGCTCGCGGCGGCCGCCCGCGCCGCCGGGGCCGAGCTGATCACCGGGTGCACCGTGACCGGTATCGAGACCGGCGGCGGCACAGCGGATGTGGCGTTCGAGCGCGCGGACGGCCGGGCGGGCGCGGTGGGCGCGGGGCGGGTGCTGGTGAACGCCGCGCCGTTCGAGCTGGCCCGGCTGCTCGGCGAGCGGGCCGAACGGCCGGAGGGCGCCCAGCTCAAGATCAATATGCTGCTGCGCCGGTTGCCCCGGCTGCGGGACACCGCGGTCGATCCGGCCGCGGCGTTCGCCGGGACGTTCCATATCGCCGAGTCGTATTCCCAGCTCGACCACGCCTACCGCGAGGCCGCCGCCGGGCGGCTGCCCGGCGCCCCGCCCTCGGAGATCTACTGCCACACCCTGACCGATCCCGGCATCCTGTCCCCCGAGCTCGCCGCCCAGGGCGCGCACACCCTCACCCTGTTCGGATTACACGTTCCCGCACGCCTTTTCGCCGCCGATCCGGCGGGTGCGAAGGCAGCACTGCTGGAATCCACACTCGCGCAACTGGACTCGGTGCTGGCCGAGCCCATTCGCGACTGCCTGGCCTCGGACGCGGACGGCAACCCCTGCCTCGAGGCCAGGTCCCCGCTCGATCTCGAGGACGACATCGCCCTGCCCGGCGGGCACATCTTCCACGGTGATCTCGATTTCCCCTATCGCACAGGCGATTCCGACACCGCCGCCGCGCGCTGGGGCGTGGCCACCGCGCACCCGGAGATCCTGCTGTGCGGCGCGGGCGCGGTGCGCGGCGGCGGGGTGAGCGGGATCGGCGGCCACAACGCCGCCATGGCGGTCCTGGAGGGCCGCGACCGCTAGGAGGTGCGGCGGCCGTCGCCCGCCTGGTGGCCCATGATGTCGGTGCAGCACCGGATGAAGTACCGCACGATGGGATCCGCCTCGGAGGCGTCCGGCCAGACCAGGGCGACCCGGGTCTGGGCGATGCCGTGCACCGGCCGGAAGACCACGCCCGGAAAGGGATTGGCGCGCGCGGTGGAGGCGGGGGTGAAGCTCACGCCGTAGTCGTCGGCGATCGCGCGCAGCCATTCCTCGGTGTTGCGGGCGATGGCGCCGATGATGGCGGTGTCCGCGGGCCGCGCGTCCAGGCCCATCCAGTAGTCGCGCCACCACCCGGTTTCCGCGGGCGAGGCCACGTACGGCTCGTCCCAGAGTTCGCGGAAGGCGATGTCCTCGCGTTCGGCCAGGGGATGGCTGTGCGGCAGCGCGATCCAGCGCGGCTCGGTGAACAGTTCGCGCACGTGATACCCGTCCTGCCCCGGGAACGGTAGTCGCAGCAGGGCCACGTCCACGTCGCCCTCGTCGAGGCCGGCGGTGGGATCGGTCCAGCCGCCCTGGTGGATGTCGATCTGCCAGTCCGGGTGCAGGCGGTGGAAGACCTGGATGATCTCGGGGATGTGGCTGTCGGCGGCGCTGTTGACGCAGCCCAGGCGCAGCACCCGGGCCGCGCGGCTGGCGTCGCTCTTGGTGTCGCGCAGGATGCGATCCCAGACCGCGAGCAGGCTCGGAACCTGTGCTGCCAGCACTTTTCCGGCGGCGGTCAGGGTCCATCCGGCACGGGATCGGATGAAGAGTTCGACGCCCATCTGCTGTTCGAGCTGTTTGATCTGGGTGGCCAGGGCCGGTTGGGCGACGTGCAGACGCTGCGCGGCGCGCGGCAGGCTCTCGGTCTCCGCGACCGCCAGGAAGTAACGCAGCAGTCGCGTGTCGATATCCATGCCACTCAGGTTATGGAGACGGCAACCGTTAGGCATACCCCGGCCGCGACCGCGGGAACCGCGCCGGATGCTATTGGCGGTTCTGACCCGCCGGTCGGTACTGGCACATCGCCCATTAGAGACGACCCGGGCGTGCGCGCACGGCGGAATGGCGACAGTGGGATACGCGCCACGATGGATCCGCGTCGAATGCGCGCTAGGGTGAAATTTGCCAAGAATTTGCCAATCCGTCCGCGATCGGAAGGAGGCGCGCGTGCACCCCCCGGAGCCCGATAACCATCCCCCGCATCCGGCACGGCATCGGCGCGCCACCGGTGCGCAGGCGTCCCGGCGGCTGTACGGCATCACCCGCCGCGCCACCGATTCCATGGACCGCTGGCTGCGCCGGGTCAGCGTGGTCCCGCCGGACGCGCCCGAGGACGCCCCGCCGCCGGAGGAGCCGCCGGTCTCGGGCGATCTGCTCGATCTGCTGCGGCACATCGGCGTCGCGCTCATCGCCTCCGGTGAGACGACCAATCAGGTGCAGGTCATTCTCGACGATCTCGCGCACCGCTACGACGCCGAAGAGGTGCACTTCTTCGTGCTGCCGACCGGAATCTTCGTGCGCGTGCACGATTCCCGCGGCACCGCGGTGGACCTGCTCGAAGCCGGCGTGGACTCTTTGCGACTGGATCAGATCGGGCGGCTCTACCGGCTCATCGACAAGGTGAAGCGGACGGTGCCGCCGCCGGTGCAGGCCACCGCCGACCTCGAGGAGATCCTGCGATCCCCGCCCCCGACCGCGGTGTGGCTGCAGCTGCTGGGCAACGTGGTGCTGACCATCGGTCTCGGGCTCATGCTCAATCCGACGGCCAACGCCCTGGGCGGCTACATCGTCATCGGCCTGGTGGTGCAGCTGCTGATCATGGCCGCCGAGCGGATGCCGCTGCTGTCCACCGGGTTGCCGGTGGTCGCGGGCGGCGCGGTCACCCTGCTGTCCTTCGGTTTTCCGCACGCGCTCGGCGGCGGGAATCCCCAGCAGTTGCTGGTGCCCGGGGTCGCCTCGCTGCTGCCGGGCTCGACCCTCACCAACGGTTCCATCGAATTGGCGTCGGGGTCGATGGTGGCCGGGGCCAGTCGCACCATTTACGGCCTGAACAAATTGGTGCTGCTGGCATTCGGGGTGTTCATCGGTCTGCAATTGCTGGGCCCGCAATCCCCGGCGGGTCCGGAACACCTGCGCCAATTGGGCTGGTGGGCGCCCATTCTCGGGGTGCTGCTGATCGGATTCGGCCATTCCTGGCGCTCGAGCGCACCCCCGAAATCCCTGCCCTGGCTGCTGGTCGTGCTCTACGCCGCGTTCGCGGCGCAGAAGCTCGGGGTGCTGATCGGCGGCGGCCTGCTCGGGTCGTTCCTGGGCGGTCTGGTGGCGGTCCCGGCCGCGTATCTGGTGCAGCGCAACCGCAATGCCCCGCCCACGCAGGTGGCGTTCCTGCCCGCGTTCTGGATGCTGGTGCCCGGCGGCATCGGGCTCACCGGGGTGTCGGAGCTGGTGGCGCAGTCCAACGCGGACGGGCTGCACGTGCTGGTCACCACCACCCTGACGGTGCTGGCGATCGCGCTGGGCGTCATCGTCGGTTCGGGTGTCGCGACCAAGAAGCCGCCGCGCATCACGCCCATGGTCGATCAACTGCTCGGCCCGGACACCGGCAGGCACGTGGCGGGCAGGCCGGTCGATCCGCCGGCCGCCGACCGCGCCGACCCCTGACGTATGCCCGGTCCCCACCCACCGAGGCGATAGTCACACAGCGGACGAAACAGACACGCCGGACGGTCGCCCCGACCCGGGGACGTCCCTGGACGGGCGCGCGACGGGTTACGGTAACCACCGTGCCGGTAGATGGTCAGACCCCCTGCCACACGCCCAGACGAACCGACCATGGGACCGCAGACGTTCCCACGATCCGAAAGCGCCCATAGGACATGCGAGTCGACGGACGGGAAATTCCTGTCTCCGGCAGCCTGCTGCAGCCGCGGATCCGGCGCACCAGCGACATACTGCGCGTGGTGCTGTCCGCGCTCCTGGTCGCGCTCGTCATCACGGGCTCGCTCATCACGCGCCCGCAGTGGGAGGACCTGGAGAGCTCGGTCTCCAACATCGTCGGCTTCCTGACCCCCGAGCAGTCCAACCTCGTCTACATCCTCTACGGCATCGCGATTCTGGCGCTGCCCTTCGCGATCCTGGTGCGCCTGATCTGGGGCGGGCACTGGAAACTGCTGGGCGGCTTCCTGTCCGCGGGCCTGATCGCGGTGCTGCTGTTCTCCATCACCGGGGCCGGATTCAAGGCCCCGCGCTGGCATCTGTCCGAACCCGAACAGGTCAACACCTTCCTGTCGCAGTTCCTGGACGACCCGCGCTGGATCGCGATGCTCGCCGCCACCCTGACCGTCGCGAGCCCGTGGCTGCCGACCAGATGGAGACGCTGGTGGTGGACGCTGCTGCTGGCCTTCGTGCCCATCCACCTGGTGGTCAGCCTCGTGGTCCCGGCCCGCGCCCTGCTCGGACTCTCGGTCGGCTGGCTCGTCGGCGCGGTCATCGTGCTGGTGGTCGGCACTCCCGCACTGGAGGTTCCGCTCGACGCGGCCGCGAGATTGCTGGCCCAGCGCGGTTTCCGGGTCACCGCATTCCAGGTGGTGCGCCCCGCCGGGCGCGGGCCGCTGGTACTGGCCGCCAAGACCGACGCCGATCCGCTGATCATCGAGATGTACGGGCAGAACCAGCGCAGCCGCAGCGCGCTACGGCAACTGCGGTGGTGGCTGACCATTCGCAGCAGCGAGTATCCGTCCCTGTTCGCCTCCATGCGCAGAGCCGTGGAACATCGCGCGCTCATGGGCATCGCGCTCGGCGATCTCGGACTCGGCAGCAACAAGCCGCTCACGGTGGCGGCGGTGGACCGCGGCTGGATGTTGTACGCGCACACCGAACCACAGGGCCACCCGCTCACCGCCGACGACGGGGAGACAGCGCTCACCGCGGTGTGGCAGGCGCTGGACAAGATGCACAAGGCCCAGATCTCGCACGGTGATCTCAGAGCCGAGGACATTCGCATCCTCGAGGACGGGCAGGTGCGATTCGGCGGGTTCATGCAGTCCGAGTTCGGGGCGTACGAGGTGCGTTTCCAATCCGACGTGGCACAGCTGCTGCTCACCGGCTCGGCCCTGTTCGGCACCGAGACCTCCGTGCGCACGGCCATCGCGGCCCTGGGCACCCAGCGCGTCCTGAGCGCCTCGCGCCGGCTCACCAAAACCGCCATCCCCGAACTGGTTCGCAAGTCGGTCCACGAACCGGGCGCGCTCATGAAGAGCACCCGCGAAGAGGTGGCCAAGCAGACCGGCCAGGACAAGATCCAGGCCGCGCAGATCACGCGGTTCTCCCGCAATCAATTCATTCAGCTCGTGTTGCTCATCGGCCTGGTGTACGTGGCGTATCCGTACATCAGCGCGGTGCCGGGCTTCTTCTCGGAACTGAGTTCGGCCAACTGGTGGTGGGCGCTGCTGGGGCTGACGGTCTCGGCGCTGACCTATGTCGGCGCGGCGATGGCGTTGTGGGCGTGCGCCTCCGAGGCGGTGAAGTTCCGCAATCTGCTGCTCATGCAGATCGCCAACACCTTCGCCGCGACCACCACCCCCGCGGGCGTCGGCGGGCTCGCGCTGAGTGTGCGCTTCCTGCAGAAGGGCGGGCTCGGCGCGGTGCGGGCCACCGCGGCGGTCGCGCTGCAGCAGACGATCCAGGTCGTGACGCACGTGGCGCTGCTGCTGTTCTTCTCCGTGGCCGCGGGCGTGTCGACGGACCTGTCGCATTTCGTGCCCAACGCCACCGTGCTGTACCTGGTGGCCGGCGCGGTGCTCGGACTGGTCGGCGCGACCATGCTGATTCCGAAGATGCGGCGCTGGCTGCTCAACGAGGTGCGCCCGCAGATCGCCGACGTGGTGGTCCAGCTCAAGGATCTGGGCAGGCGCCCCGGCCGGTTGGCCATGATCGTCGGCGGCTGCGCCACCACCACCCTGGGCATGGCGCTGGCGCTGTGGGCGAGCATCGAAGCCTTCGGCGGCAGTACGACTTTCGTGACCGTCACCATCGTCACCATGATCGGCGGCACGCTCGCCTCGGCCGCGCCGACCCCCGGCGGCGTCGGCGCGGTGGAGGCCGCCCTCATCGGCGGTCTGGCCGCCTTCGGCCTGCCCGCCACCATCGCGGTCCCCGCGGTGCTGCTCTACCGGGTGCTGACCTGCTGGCTGCCGGTGTTCTGCGGCTGGCCCATCATGCGCTGGCTCACGGCCAAGGACATGATCTGACCCGAATCGCGGCCCGATCGCGGCTGCCGGGGAATCGGATCCACCCTTGATAGCCTGCATTTCAGATCTTGCTCGTCTGTAGTACTTCCGCCTTTTCCGTGCGCGAGTATGTGGATTGCGAGGTTCCATTGCGAGGCTCATCCGTCGCTCTGACCACGGCATTCGCCGGATTGACCGCGATCGTCACCGCGGTCTCCGCCTATGCCACGCCGGTCACCGTTGACACCCCCGCCCCGCCGAGCGCCACCAGCTCGGACGATCCGGGCGCCGATCAGATCCTGCTGAGCTGTCCGCCGACCCCGGACGCCGACGATCCGATGGCCCCGATCCCCGAGCGCGATCCGCTGTGCGGCGAGAACGATCTGAACCTCTACGGCGACATCTACTTGCGCAGCAACGCCTATCGCCGGTTGTCGACCATCTACGGGCCGGACGTGGCGGTCAGCATCATCGGCAACAACCACTTCCAGCTGCGCGATCGTTCGGGCAATCTGATCCTGGGCGAGGATCGCAGCACCCTGCATCACATCCCCTTCGGCCGCGAGATCCCGCGCCCGCGGTCGGAGAACCTCAGCGATCTCACCCCGCACGAGCTGGCGTTGCAGGAGGGCCTGTCCCGGGTGACGGTCGGCATCATGCAGGGCGTGGTCTACACCGGCGACCTCACCGACATGTCGGCGCTGCTGACCACCCCGATCGGCTCGGTCCTCATCCAGGCCCCGGGCACCGGCGCGGATCCGCTGCTGCCGGGCCCCGGCGGCGATCGGGAGTTGCGACTGCTCAACAACTTCCAGGTGCTGGACGCGCAGGGCCGCTACGTCATGGGCAACACCCTGACCCTGGGTTCGCCGATGGCGCTGTGGCCCAACGCCGCGGTGCCGTGTCCGATCGGCACGGTGCCGATCTCGCGGGTGCCGCGCGACGAGCTGGACCGCATGCCGGAGAACGCCAGCGCGGCGGGTCTGCCGGACCCGGTGTGCAAGGCGCCCGCGAGCGTGCCGATCGCGGACGATCCGGCCGCGCCGGACGGCGCGGCGCCCCCGCCCGGCGGCATCAAGCCGAATCAGGATCCGGTGCAGCGGCAGAAGGACATCAACGACGCGTACAGCGCCGTGGGCACCCAGTTCGGCCTGGCGGTCGCGATCGGCGGCCTGATCGGCGGCATGACCGGTCTGGTCGTCGGCTGCCTGGCCGGCGGCATCGGCGTGGGCGCGGCGGGCACGTTCTCCGCGGCGCTGGCCGGCACCGCCACCGGATTCGCCGGCGGCTGCCTGACCGGCGCGTCCCTGCTGGGCGCCATGGGCACCACGATCGGCAGTCTGGCGATCGGCGTGCCGGTCGGCATCATCGCCGGTGTCAACGCCTACGAAACCCTGCGGTTGCAGGGTGACGTGGCGCGCAAGCCGATTGCCGCGGATATCGCCGTGGCACAGCAGCTTTCGGCGCCGCACCCGATGGCCGAGGCCGAGCGCGACCGGCTGGTGAGCGCGGGCATCGCCCCCGAGCTGGCCGCCGCCGTCCCGGCCGAGATCGCCGCGGCGGTGCCGACCGACGTGGCCGCCGCGGTCGCGCCCGCGCTCGCCGCGGTCTCACCGGCGGCGCTCGACCAGCAGGTGCGCACGCTCGTGGAGGAACCGGTGCGCACGCTCATCGAGGAACCGGTCCGGACGCTGCTCGACCAGCCGGCCGAGCTGTTCGGGCAGCCGGTCCGCGAGCTCCTCGGGCTGCCGCTGCCGTAACAACCCGCCGGGGCGGATCATCGAAAGAGCCCGCCGGACAGGCCCATCGGGCCCGGTCCGGCGGGCTCTTTCGTACGGCGCGCGTAGTGACCGCTCCGCGCGCCGCTCGGGGGTCGCGCTACTTGCGCAGCTCGACCTTGAGCACCTTGCCGCTGGCGTTGCGCGGCAGCTCGCTCACGATCACCAGGTCCTTGGGATGCTTGTAGCGGGCCAGCGATTCGTTGAGGAACGGCGTGAGCTCCTCGAGGGTGAGCTCGTCCACCCCCTCGACCAGCGCGACCACCGCGACCGGGACCTCGCCCCACTTCTCGTGCGGGCGGCCGATCACCGCGGCCTCGTGAATCTTGGGGTGCGCGAAGAGCACGTTCTCCACCTCGGCGCAGTAGATGTTCTCGCCGCCGGAGATGATCATGTCCTTCTTGCGGTCCACGACGTAGACGAAGCCCTCCTCGTCCTGGCGGACCAGGTCGCCGGAGTGGAACCAGCCGCCGTGGAACGACTCCGCGGTCGCCTCGGGCCGGTTCCAGTAGCCGGACATCATGGTCGGGCCGCGGTAGACGATCTCGCCGATCTCACCGGGGGCGACGTCGTTCATCTCGTCGTCGACCACGCGCACCTGCACGGTCGGGATGGGCTTGCCGACCGATCCGAGCTTGCGCAGCGCGTCGCGCCCCTCGAGCACGCAGGTGATGGGCGACATCTCGGTCTGGCCGAACACCGCGACGTTCTGCGCGTCCGGGAAGCAGTCGGCCATGGCCCGCAGCACCGAGTCCGAGGCCGGGGCCGCGCCCCAGCACAGCATGCGCAGCGCGAGTTTGCGCTCCCGGACCGTCGGCTCCTCGCAGATGAGCTGCCACTGCACGGGGACGCAGAAGGCGGTGGTGGCCTGTTCGGCCTCCACGGCGTCGAGCCATTCGGTGGCGTTGAACGCGCCCAGCGGATGCAGGATGGTCTTGCCGCCGAGCAGGAAGTACGGGGTGAGGCTGCCCAGGCCGGCGATGTGGAACAGCGGCGAGGTGCAGAAGCCCACCGACTCGGGCGTGATGTCCATGGCCCGGATACAGGTCAGGCCCTGGGAGTTCATGTTCGCGTGCGAGAGCACCGCGCCCTTGGGCGCGCCGGTGGTGCCCGAGGTGTACATGATCAGGCAGGGCGTGTCCTCCGGAATGTCCAGCGGCGCATGCGGTTCGCCGTCCTCGGCGAGGAAGTCCTCGTAGCCGATGACGCCGTCCGCGCTCTGCCCGTTGATGACCACGCAGGTTTCCAGCGCCGGGGCCTGCGCGACCATGGCGGTGGCCAGGGGCTGCAGCAGGTTGTCGGTGACGATGGCCTTGGCGCCGCTGTCCCCGACGATGTACGCGACCTCGGGCGGGGTGAGGCGGAAGTTCACCGGCACCGCGATGGCGCCGACGGCGTTGATGCCGATGACGGCTTCGATGTATTCGGTGTAGTTGAGCGCCAGCAGCAGCACGCGATCGCCGAGCCCGACGCCGCGGCGGGCGAGCCCGTCGGCGAAGCGCTCGGACCGCTCGTGCAGCGCCTTCCAGCTGGTGTCCACGCCCTTGCACCGGAACGCGGTGTGGTCCGGGCGCATGACGGCGTGGGTAGCGATCTGGTTGACCCAGTGATTGCGCCGCGACCGGATGGGCTGATCGAGCGGCTGTAACACCGTCATGCCACGTACTCCTCTCGGACCGTCACCGCGGCACCGGCTGTTCCGATGCCGCCGACGGCTGAACGAGCGTGAGAATACCAACTAACTTTTTAGCGTGACAAGGGTTACAGAGAAGGTTCCGTAGGAAATTTGTCATCGATTCATTGACCAGCTCAGGGCCGGTAAATCGCTCATGCTGCCCGATTCGCGCCGGTCAGGTTATCCCCAGGCCGGCCGCGAAGCGGTCCATATCGCTGCAAACTCTGGCTCACATCGGGCTTGTCCCGCATATGCAACTATGCGAGTATCGAGCCAGTTGTGAGAGGCATGAGAGGACGGCGTTCAATGCTGCGTACCCGGTTCACCGAGACCTTCGGGGTCGAACACCCGATCGTGCAGGGCGGCATGATGTGGGTCGGCCGCGCCGAGCTCGCCGCGGCCGTGTCCGAGGCGGGCGGCCTGGGCATCATCACCGCCCTCACCCAGCCCACCCCCGAGGATCTCCTGAAGGAGATCGACAAGGCGCGCGCGCTCACCGACAAGCCGATCGGCGTGAACGTCACCATCCTGCCCTCGATCAATCCGCCGCCGTACCAGGAGTACGTCAAGGCGATCATCGAGTCCGGCATCAAGATCGTGGAGACCGCGGGCTCCAACCCCGAGCCCTTCCTGCCGTACTACAAGGAAGCCGGGATCAAGGTGCTGCACAAGTGCACCAGCGTCCGGCATGCCCTCAAGGCGCAGAAGATCGGCGTCGACGGCGTCTCCATCGACGGCTTCGAATGCGCCGGCCACCCGGGTGAGGACGACGTCCCCGGCCTGATCCTGATCCCGGCCGCCACCAAGGCGCTGGAGATCCCGGTCATCGCCTCCGGCGGTATCGCCGACGCGCGCGGCCTGGTCGCGGCGCTCGCGCTGGGCGCCGATGGCGTGAATATGGGAACGCGTTTCATGTGCACCCAGGAATCGGCTATCCACCAGTCGGTCAAGGAGCAGATCGTCGCCAATACCGAGCGCGCGACCCAGCTCATCTTCCGCACGATGCACAACACCGCGCGCGTGGCGGACAACGAGATCAGCCGCAAGGTCGTCGAAATCGAGAAGGCCGGCGGCAAGTTCGAGGATGTGCGCGATCTGGTCGCGGGCGCGCGCGGTCGCAAGGTGTTCGAGGACGGCGACCTGAACGCGGGCATCTGGTCCGCGGGCCAGGTCCAGGGCCTGATCGACGACATCCCGACCTGTGCGGAACTGGTCGGGCGCATGGTGTCCGAGGCCGAGGAACTGATCAAGGCGCGACTGGGCGGCATGCTCGTCTAGTACCGGACTTCACAGACACGATGCCCGCTCGCCGACGCGAGTGGGCATCGCGCATTTGTCCGGTCCGAAAGTCCGTGCGTACCAGATAATTCGGGCGAAGATCTATTAGCCCGATTTGCTAATGGCTATTGCCCATTCGGCTGCCCCGCGCCCCGCGATCCGTCATGCTTTGAGTACACGACCGACGTGTGGGAGGTGCCGAAATGGCAGTCACTCGAATCTATCTCGACGACAACGCGGTACGCCGGGCCATGGCGATTTCGGGCGTCGACACCGAACAGGACGCGGTGAACCTAGCGCTGCGTTTCTTCTCCTCGCACGCCACCGCCGCGGACTTCGAGCCGCCGCAGCGGCGCGCCGCCACCGCCTGAGCCGGACGGCGCCGGAGCCTACCGAGCGGTAGTGCCCGGCGACCTCCGGTGGCGTGGGGCCGCGCGCGAATCGGCCTGCGCACCATACCGATCGGTGTGATCGAACCCGCACTGCTCGATACGCGTTCCGGCGCGTCCGCGTGCCGCGACGGGCGGGGGTGGTGTAACCCGCCGGGACGGCGCTGAGTCACAATCTACCTGCGCGAAAGCCCGGCTGGGCCGAGCGAAATCTTGGCAGAATCGCCCGAGGTACCTCGGCGCGCACGTCGCCGGACGCGGGAGGGATTCCTGTGC
Source organism: Nocardia sp. NPDC055321 (assembly GCF_053645575.1). NCBI lineage: Bacteria > Bacillati > Actinomycetota > Actinomycetes > Mycobacteriales > Nocardiaceae > Nocardia > Nocardia sp. NPDC055321. Next base: position 389,381 of record NZ_JBSHMS010000002.1, on the reverse strand, counting down.
GGCAGAGTACGAAAGCTTCGACCGATACCGGAACACCCTTCCCCCGGGTGTCCATCGTGGGTGTCGGCGCCCGGGCGACGGGCGCGGCCTTCGACCGGGACTGGTTCGGCATCGGGGAGGTGGAGTCCTCGGGTATGCACGCGCGCCGGCGCGTCACCCTCGAGGTCGCCGTGGAGGCGCTGGACGACTCCGGGCTGGGCTGGCTGGCGCGCGGCTCGAACGCGGCCGTGGTGTTCGGCGCCGCAGCGGTTTTCGGCGACGCCGCACCCAACGGCGCGCATCAGCTCTCGCGCGCCCTGGACCTGCGCGGACCCAGTCTGCTGGTGCAGAGCGACCGGCTGTCGCCGCTGGTGGCGGTGGACACCGCCGTGCGCCTGCTGGCCGACGAGTCGGTACCCTTCGTGATCACCGGCGGCGTGGATCTGACTCTGCTGCCCCGCTTTTCGGGCATCGCGGTGCCCACCGACATCGGCCTGTGCACGGTGCTGGTCCTGCAGCGCACCGCCGACACCCACCACACCGGCAGCCATCGCTACGCCGAGATCACCGGCGCCGGAATGGGTTTCCCCGCCGCCGGCGCGTACGACACCCATATCGCCCTGGCCGCCGATCCGCGGCCCGCCCCCGCCGCGCGCGGCGCCCAGCCGCCCCTGCTGCTGCCGCTCTCCGCCCGCGATCACGACGCCCTGCGCGAGCTGGCCGAGCACTGGGCCGAACGCCTGCCCGCGTACCGGTCGCTCGGCGAATTCGCTTCCGGGGTAAGCAGACTCGTCCCCGAGCCGGTCCGCGCCGCGGTGCTCGCGCACGACATCGACGATGCGCGCACCCAGCTCCACCGCCTCGCCCGCCACCTCACCCGCGAGCCGGCGGCCGCCGATCCGGCGGGCTCGCACGCCGTCGCCGGGACGCGCGCCGCACACGACGACTCCCACGCTCACGGGTACGACGCGCACACCGGGTCGCTCGGCGATCCGCACGGCACGCATACCGGTCCCCACGCCCAGGCGGGAGCGCACGACGGCACGCCCGCCGCTCTCCGTGCTCACACGAGAGCGCACCACGGCACGCCCGCCGATCCGGAAGGCACGCAGGGTGGTTCCCGCGCCGAGGCCGACGCGAGCGGGCACGAGCCGGGCCCGGGCGCGCGATTCCGAGCCGCGGGCCCGGGAGCCGTGCTGGAACCGGTCGAGGGGGCTCGACCGGGCGGGCTGCTGTGGTTGTTCGCGGGCGGGGGCGGGCACCCGCGGATGGGGCGCGCGCTGGCGGCCCGGCACCCGGTGTTCGCGGCGGCGCTGACCGACGCCGCGGACGCGGTGGTCGAGGCGGGCGGGCCGCGAGTGTGGACCCCGCGCAACGGTTTCGCGAGCTGCGGTCCCCACGACGACGACACCCAGCCCGCGCTGTTCGTGTTCCAGTGGGCGCTGGCGGCGCTGCTGCGGGCCTGGGGCCCGGCCCCGGACGCGGTGGCCGGGTACGGTCCCGGCGAGTTCGCGGCGGCGGCGGTCGCCGGGGCGCTCTCGCTCACGGACGCCGCCCGCATCGCGGTCGTGCGGGGCAGGCTGCTGGCGAAGATTCCCGAGCGCGGCGCGGCCGCGGTGGTCGAGGCGACGCTCGCCGAGGTCGGCCGGCTGCTGGAGCCGATGCGCGCCGACGTCGGCGTGGCCGCGATCGAAGGCGCGCGCTCGGTCACGGTCTCGGGCGACCCGCGCTACATCGACACCCTGGTCCGCCGCGCCCACCGCCGCGCCATCTTCGCCCAGCGCGTGACCCCGGACTCCCCCGCGGCACAGCTGATCCCGCACATTCCGCAGGCCCGTGCCCTCGCGCCACACCTGATCCCGGAACTGTCCCGCCTCACGCCCCGGTCACCCCGGATCACGTTCTTCTCCACCTCGCGCCCCGGCGCGGTGCTCCGGCCCACCCCACCCGCACCGGGCGCGCTGGACGCCGCGTACTGGAGTGCGGGGGTGGGAGCACCGGTCGATCTGGCCGGCGCGCTGGACACCGCTGTGCGGGAGGGCATTTCGACCGTGCTGGAGATCGGGCCGCAGGCGGTGGCGGCGGGCGCGGTGCGCGAGCACCCGCGCCTGCGGGACTCGACGTACGCAGCCGGGGCCCGGGCGGACGAGGCCGAGGCGTTCCTGCGGGCGGTGGGACGGCTGTACGTGGCGGGCCGCGACATCGACGGGACGGCGGCGGGTCCCCGGATCGCCGCGCCGCCCCGGCGGCGGTGGCGGCGCGCGCATTCGGGGCGCGGCCTCGCGCCGCGAGTGCCCGCGGTGGCCATTCGCGGGGACGGGACCTACGTGGTGGCGGGCGGGCTCGGCGCGTCCGGGGCCGTCGCCGTGCGGTGGCTGCTGGACGCGGGCGCGCGCGACGTGGTCGTGCTGACCCGGCAGCCGCGCGCGCTGCCGCCGCCGCTGGACGGCATGGAGGACTGGATCGTGCTGGTGCGGTGCGACGCGGCCGATCGCGACGATCTGGCCAACGCGCTGCACGACATTCGCGAATGCGGTTCGCCGATCCGGGGCGTGGTGCACGCGGGCCGCGAGCGCGATCGCATCGCCACGGCCAATCTGGTGGCGCTGACCGCGAGCGATCCGACCGATTTCGCCATCGGCTTCTCCACCGCCGGGTGGGAGCCACTGTCCCGCGTGTCGAGCTGAAACCCGCTGGTGGCCCCGGAATGATGACGCCATGGCCGATGCGAGCATCCAGGTGACATGGAAGAGCAAGCCGGATGAGCACGACTATCCGGCCGCCGCCGACTTCCTCGAAATGCTCGGTGAGCCGGACGTGGTGGAAACCGTGGTCGAGGAGCTGCGGGCCGCGACGATCATCCACAAGAAGGCCAAGGACATCCTGCGGGCGGCGCGGCTGGAGATCCTGCCCGCCTACAACCCGTACGTGCGGCGCGATCTCACCAAGATCATGGCGGGGAAGGCGCTCTCGCCGATCCTGATGGTGCGCGGGGACTTCCGGCGCGGGGTCCCCGCCCAGATCGCCGACGGGTACCACCGGGTCTGCGCCATCTACTACACCGACGAGAACATCCTGATCCCGGTGAAGTTCGCCTCCCTGCCGTGAACTTCGGAACCCTCGCCCTGATCATGGTCCTGGGCCTGGCCGGCCCGCTGCTGGCGTGGCGGCGGGCCTGGCGGCTGCCGGTCGTGCTGGGCGAGCTGGCCGCCGGAATCGCGTTCGGGACAACGGGTTTCGGCGTGCTGGACACCGGCGATCCGACCTTCGCGTTCCTGGCCGACATCGGGTTCGCCGTGGTCATGTTCGTGGCGGGCACCCACGTGCCCATGCGCGACGCCGGCATCCGCTCCGCGCTCGGGGTCGGCGTGGCCCGGGCCGCCGGTGTCGGGCTGCTCGCCGCGGTGGCGGGGCACGCGGTGGCCGCCGCCTTCGGCATCGGGCACGGCGCGCTGTACGCGGTGCTCATCGCGTCGTCCTCGGCGGCGCTCGTGCTGCCGATACTGGACGCGCAGCGGCTCACCGGAAAGCCCGTGCTGGAGTTGACCGCCCAGGTCGCGGTCGCCGACGCCGCCTGCGTGGTGGCGCTGCCGCTGGTCATCGATCCGGGCAATGCCGGGCGCGCGGCGGTGGGCGCGGTGACGGTGTGCGGAGCCGCCCTGGTGCTGTTCGCCGTGCTGCGCTACCTCGAGGACTCGGGCGCCCGGCGGCGCCTGCACAAGGTCTCGCAGGATCGGCAGTACGCCCTGGAACTGCGGGTGAGTCTGGCGCTGCTGTTCGGACTGTGCGCGCTGGCCACCCGGACCCACGTCTCGATCATGCTGGCGGGGTTCGCGTTCGGGCTCGCGGTGTCGGCCATCGGCGAACCGCGCCGGGTGGCGCGTCAGCTCTTCGCCATCGGCGACGGCTTCCTCACGCCGCTCTTCTTCGTCTGGCTGGGCGCGCGCTTGAATCTGCGCGAGTTCGGCGAGCAGCCGAAGCTCATCGGGCTCGGGCTGGCGCTGGGCGCGGCGGCGCTGCTCACCCACGTGCTGATGCGCCTGTCCGGGCAGCCCATCGGCTACGGGGTCATGGCCGCGGCGCAGATCGGGGTGCCGGTCGCTGCGGTGACGGTCGGCACCGAACTCGGGGTGCTGGCGCCGGGCGAGGCGTCCGCGATCATGCTCGGGGCGCTGGTGACCATCGGGGCGACCGTCTGGGCCGCGGCCCACGCGGCACGGACGGCACGCGGGGCCGGAACCGCGGCGGGCCGGACGCCCGGCCACGACGGGAAATCCTGACGCGGGCGGTGCCGGCGCGGTGTGTCAGTCGTCCCGGCCCAGCAGCCGATCCGTCTCGCGGCGTTCACGTTTGGTGGGGCGGCCGCTCCCGCGATCGCGGCGCGGCTGGGCGGCGATCAGCTGCGGGTCCGGCGGCGGCGGGCTCTTGTCGATCAGGCATTGCACCGCCACGGCCGCGCCGACGCGTTTGGTGAGCAGTCGCTCGACGATCACGATGCGCTCGATACCGTGGACGCGCACCCGGATCTCGTCACCGTGTTTGAGCGAATGCGCGGGTTTGACCGCGACGCCGTTGACCCGCACGTGCCCGGACCGGCACGCCGCGGCGGCCTCGGACCTGGTCTTGAAAAGCCGGACGGCCCACACCCAGGAGTCGACTCTGGCGTGGGCCGGTTCGTTCGGCAGCGCGGATGACACGCGCTGAAGGATATCGGGTCAGGCCACCACGCGGCGCGCGGTCACGACCTGATCGGCCTTGAGGGGGGTGTAGGAGACCGGGGTACCGGACTGCACCGCGTTCAGCAGCTTGCCGTCGCCGGCGTAGATGCCGACGTGGCCGCCGCCGTTGGTGATGACGATGTCGCCGGGGACGAGGTCCTTGAACGCCACCGGAGCGCCGACGTGCGACTGCTCGAAGCTGGTGCGCGGCAGTTCGATTCCGGCCTGCTTGTAGGCCCACTGCACGAGGCCGGAGCAGTCGAAGCTGAACGGGCCCGAGGCGCCCCAGGAGTACTGCGCGCCGACCTTGGTGGCGGCGGCCTCGAGGGCGATGTCACCCACGCCCTGCTGCTTCTGCTGGCCGAGCAGGCCGGGAAGCGTGAAGCCGTTCTCGTTGCCCACGCTCGGGTTGGCGCCGACGGTGAGGCCGGGGCCTTCCTGGAAGTCCTTGACCGCCTGGTTGAACTGCTGCACCTGGGGTGCGAACGCGTCCGGCACGTCGAAGTTGCCGAGGCCGGGAATCTCGACGGTGGCGGCCTGGGCGGTGATCGCCGGGAACGCGCCGGTTGTCGTTGCTGCCATGGCGCCCATGACGATAGCGCCCTTCACGGAATTCGTAACGCGAGATTCCCGCTGCATGCTGTGCTTACCCACCGAGCGCCATCTCCGATCCTTCTTACGTAACGCAGTGGGCCGCGTCTCCGATGAAGCGACAGACTCCACTAAGTCACGAGAAGATTACGACTGCCGAGCCGTGTTGTCCACCCCACACGCGCGGCGCGCTGCGATTCGCGGCAAACTCCCCGGCAGACACGCGAATCCTGGTCTCGGCGCGCCGATCACGACTCGATATACCTGATCGAATACGCCGTTATCTTCCAGCGATCCGCCATTCGTCGAATCAGCGCTGGTCAAGCGCTCGCTCGAGCTGCTCGATGCGCCGGCGCGCGTCGGCGAGGTCGACCTCGAGGGTGGCCAGCGCCATCACCAGCGGGCCCACCGCGAGGTCCGCCACCAGTTGCGGGTCGTCGAAACCGCTTTCGATGGCGGACAGGATGTTGTTGCGGATGCGGCCCGCCACCGCGGCCTCGCCGGGCACGTTCCAGGACCGCACCACCTCGGCGACGCTGGTCGGCTCTTCCGGCATGACGCCTCCTCGTACACGGCCCGGCCCCGGCGCAGGCGCATTCCGTCACCAGGGTAGCGAGGCGCGCCGCCGGGCACGCGACAGCGCGGGAGCTACCCGGGCGTACGTCCGCGCCGCGCGCCGAAACGGAAGGGCCGCACCGGGTATGCCCGTGCGCGGTGCCGTCTAGGGACTTCGATAGACGCCGCGATAATCCCGAATTTTGGCGCTACGGTGTGGCGGCATGGACCCCGTGCGCAATCCGTACGCCCCCGGAGCCGGGCAGCGCCCGCCCGAGCTGGCGGGCCGCGATCGCCAGCTCGACGCGTTCGACATCGTGCTGGAGCGGATCGCCCGGGGCCGTCCCGAACGCAGCGTCATGCTGACCGGATTGCGCGGGGTGGGCAAGACGGTGCTGCTGAATCAGCTGCGCTCGGCGGCGCGTTCGCGCGGGTGGGGCACCGGCAAGCTGGAGGCCCGCCCGGATCAGCAGCTGCGCCGCCCGCTGGCCGCGGCGCTGCACATGGCGGTGCGCGCGCTGGCCGTGGAGCATCGCAATCCCGAACAGATCGACGACTTCCTGGGCATTCTCAAGGCTTTCGCGCTGCGCGCCACCGCCGACAAGGGCATGCGCGAGCGCTGGAATCCGGGTATCGACGTGCCCGCGCTGACCGGGCGTGCCGATTCCGGCGATATCGAGATCGATCTGGTGGAGCTGCTGCTGGAGGCCGCGCAGCTGGCCCGGGACGCCGGGATCGGCATCGCGCTGTTCATCGACGAGCTCCAGGATCTGGGCCCGGCGGACATCTCGGCCATCTGCGGCGCCTGCCACGAATTGAGCCAGGACGCCGCGCCCGTGATCGTCGTCGGCGCGGGCCTGCCGCATCTGCCCGCGGTGCTCTCGGCGTCCAAGTCCTATTCCGAGCGACTGTTCTCCTATCACCGCATCGATCGCTTGGACCGAGCGGCGGCCGATCACGCGCTCATCGCGCCCGCCGCGCGCGAGGGGGTGAAGTACGACGACGACGCGCTAGCCGCGCTGTACCGCAAGGCCGACGGCTACCCGTATTTCGTGCAGGCGTACGGCAAGGCGACCTGGGATACCGCGGCCCGCGATCCGATCTCGGCGCGGGACGTCGAACTCGCGGCGCCCGCCGCCGAAGAAGAGCTGGCGGTCGGTTTCTTCGGCTCCCGCTACGAACGGGCGACACCCGCCGAACGGGAGTACATGCGCGCCATGGCCGATCTGTCCGGTGACGACGGTCCGGTCGCCACCGCCGCGGTGGCGCGCGAGCTCGATCGCAAGCCGGCCTCGCTGTCCCCCGCCCGGGACGGCCTGATCAAGAAGGGGCTGATCTATTCGGCCGAGCGCGGCACGATCGGTTTCACGGTGCCGCATTTCGGGCGTTATCTGCGTGGCGTGCAATAGCTTTCGGCACTGAATACACGCACGGAACAACTCCGCGACACCCCGCCATTTGCGATTGCCATTCGGTAGCTAGCACTTCAAGATCATTGGACGACAAGCGCTTTCGAACTTTGCCAACGACTACCGGTGGGTAACAAAGACTCCTACACTCGAATGTGATTCCCATCACGTCCGAGGAGGACATATGGCGACAACAGCGAAAGTCGACGCCACCGAGGAGCAGGCCCGGGCACTCGTCGAGGAGTCTCGCGAAACCACGTGGGCCAAGCCGTCGTTCGCCAAGGAGATGTTCCTCGGGCGCTTCCGCCTCGATCTCATTCATCCGTTCCCGCGGCCGACCGCCGCCGAGGAGCGCAAGAACACCGCGTACCTGGACCGCCTGCGCGCCTTCTGCGAGACGATCGACGGCAACCGCATCGAGGCCGAGGGCCGCATTCCGGACGAATACGTCCGGGGGCTGGCCGATCTCGGCTGCTTCGGCCTGAAGATCCCCGAGGAGTACGGCGGCGTCGGCCTCTCGCAGGTCGGTTACAACAGGGCCCTCATGCTCGTCGGCTCGGCGCACGCCAGCCTCGGCGTCCTGCTCTCGGCGCACCAGTCCATCGGCGTCCCGGAACCGCTGAAGCTGGCGGGCACGCTCGAACAGAAGCGGGAGTTCCTGCCGCGCTGCGCCCGTGGCGCGGTGAGCGCCTTCCTGCTCACCGAACCCGACGTCGGCTCGGACCCCGCGCGCATGGCCTCGGTCGCGGTCCCGACCGCCGACGGCGAGGCGTACGAGATCAGCGGCGTGAAGTTGTGGACCACCAACGGCGTGGTGGCCGAACTGCTGGTGGTGATGGCGCGCGTGCCCAAGAGCGAGGGACACCGCGGCGGCATCTCGGCCTTCATCGTCGAGGCCGACAGCCCGGGCATCACGGTGGAGCGCCGCAACGCCTTCATGGGCCTGCGCGGCATCGAGAACGGCGTCACCCGCATGCACAAGGTGCTGGTGCCCAAGGGCAATCTGGTCGGCCGCGAGGGCGACGGCCTCAAGATCGCGCTCACCACCCTGAACGCGGGCCGCCTCGCCATTCCGGCGATGTGCACCGCCGCGGCCAAGTGGTCGCTCAAGATCGCCCGCGAGTGGAGCGGCACCCGGGTGCAGTGGGGCCGCCCGGTGGGCGAGCACGGTGCGGTCGGCGCCAAGCTGTCCTACATCGCCGCAACGACTTTCGCGCTGGAGGCGGTGCTGGACCTGTCGGCCACCATGTGCGACGAGAACCGCAACGACATCCGCATCGAGGCGGCGCTGGCCAAACTGTGGGCCTCGGAGATGGCGTGCGAGATCGCCGACGAACTGGTGCAGATCCGCGGCGGCCGCGGCTACGAGACGGCGGCCTCGCTGGCGGCGCGCGGCGAACGCGCGGTCGGCGCCGAGCAGATGGTGCGCGATCTGCGCATCAATCGGATCTTCGAGGGCTCCAGCGAGATCATGCGCCTGCTCATCGCCCGCGAGATGGCCGACGCGCACATGTCCGCCGCCGGGGCGCTGGTCGATCGCAACGCCGAACTCAAGGACAAGGCCAAGGCCGCGGTCGGCGCGAGCGGCTTCTACGCCAAATGGTTCCCGCAGCTGGCGGTGGGCTCGGGCACGGTGCCGGCCACCTTCGGCGAATTCGGCCCGCTCGCACGGCATATGCGGTTCGTCGAGCGCATGTCGCGCAAGCAGGCCCGGGCCCTGATGTACGGGATGGCGCGCTGGCAGGCCAAGCTCGAGTACAAACAGGGCTTCCTGGGCCGGATCGTCGACATCGGGGCGGAGCTGTTCGCCATCTCGGCGGCCTGCGTGAAGGCCCAATCCCTGCGCGTGGCGGGCGATCCCGACGGCGTAGCCGCCGAAGAGCTCGCCGAGGTGTTCTGCCGGCAGTCCCGGCTGCGGATCGGGCGGCTGTTCGACGCGCTGTGGGACAACACCGACGACGCGGACACCGAACTGACCCGCGGCGTCCTGGACGGGCGCTACACGTTCCTGGAGGGCGGCGCGCTCGACCCGAGCGAGGGCACCGGGCCGTGGATCTCGGAGTGGTCGATCGGGCCGAGTACCGAGCAGAACCTGCTGCGCACGTTCCTGCCGTCGACCAAGGCGGGGGCGGGCACCTAACCTCCCGGCGGGAATCGAGCCGGATCTGCCCCTCTCTAGTCACTCGGCTAGAGAGGGGCAGATTCTTGTGCGGAAATCGCCCGTCGTGGGATGTCTACAGCTTTCTAGCTGATTCTCTAGATTCACATATAGACCCCGATGTGCGGTGATGGCACAAAATCCACCGCCGACCGGCGGCCGGGCGAGGTGATCGCGGATTCGACCGGCGATCGGTATATCGATCGGCGGCGACAGTTGGGCAACTTGTGCATAACGCCAGGTGTAAGCGGTTAACGAACCGGCAATCTCTCTCGACAACCGGGCAAGAGGCGATCTCCCAAGGAGTACGTCATGTCCATCACCCGCCGCGCCGCCGACAACGACGGCCACCACTTCACCGTTCCGGCCGCCGACGGCGTGCCCATCGCGGTACACGAATTCGGCGCCCCCGACGCCGCCCTCACCGTGGTGTTCATCCACGGGCACTGCCTGCGCACCGAGTCCTGGGCGCTGCTGCGCGACCACTTGCGCCCGGCCTGGGGCGAGGACACCCACCTGGTCTTCTACGACCATCGCGGACACGGGGATTCGGGCGCGGCCGACCCCGCCACCTACACGATCGATCAGCTGGCCCGGGACCTGGACGTGGTGCTGCGCGCGGTCGCGCCCACCGGACCCGTTGTGCTGGTGGGTCATTCGATGGGCGCCATGACGATCCTGGCCTACGCGCGCATCTTTCCCGAGAGCATCGGCTGCCGCGTCGCCGGCGTCGGCCTGCTCGCGGGCGCGGCGAGCAGCGTCACCCGGGTCGGGATGGGACGCCTGCTGAACGGGCCCGCAGTGGCCTCGCTGCAGGCGGCCATGCGGCGGGCGCCGCGGGCCATGCAGGCCTCGAAACACTTCAGCCGCAGGATCTTCGAGCCCATCATGCGCGAGGCCACGCACGGCACCCGCAAGGTCGGCCCGCGCCTGCTCGCGGTGGCCACGGCCATGCTCAACGAGACCTCGCTGCTGACCATGTCGGGATTCCTGGACTCGCTCATCCGATTCGACGAGATGGCCGCCCTGCACCGGCTGGGCGAGATCCCCTCGCTGGTGCTGGCCGGGTCGGCGGACGTGGTGATCCCGTTCGCGCATTCGGTGGTGCTGGCCTCCCAGCTCGACGACGCCGAACTCATCCGGCTCGACGGCGCCGGGCACAGCGTGATCATGGAACGCGTCGAGGAGGTCGCGGCGGCCATCACCGGACTGGTGGACCGGGCGGTGGCGCGGCTGCGCGAGCCCGGATGCGGGCCGGAATACGCCATCGCGGGCTGATCCGGCGGCGGCGCGAGCGGTCGCGCGGACGGTTCGCGAATGCCCCGAATGTCCCCCTAACCGGCCGGAATGCCATCCACGCCCGGCGCACTGACCAGCGGTTCTTTCACTCCGGCGAGACGGATCGCGATTCGTCGCGTACTGTGTTGTAGATCACGATGTGTGGTCTGTCACACGGCTCGATCACATGCCCCGAGGAGGTTTCGATGACACGCAGCGAGATTGCGGAACTTCGCTACGCGGTCGGCCAGCTCCGGCAGTGCGTCGGCGCGTTGCGCTCGCAGTACGGAGAGGCCAGCATGGTCCGCCGCTTGGAAAACGATCTGGAACGACTCGTCATCGACACCGATGAATTCGAGCAGGCCCCGCCGGCCCAGGTCACCCGCGGCGCCCAGGACGTCATCTACGTCCCCGACAGCAAGTCCGACGAAGCCGCCTGGATGGGCGCACAGGACGAGGGGCTGGGCTTCCACTCCCGGCCCCGCACCAAGTAGCAGCACCCCCGGCACCCGCCGCGCCCCTCGCGGCGGGTGCCGCCGTGTGTCCGGGTCCGGGCACGGCCGGACCGATCACCCCCGGGCGCCGATCACCCGCGGTGCCGCCCCCGGCCGATCCGGCTCTGCCGCGCCCCGTGGAAGCGGGCGCCGCGCGGGGCCGGGGCCAGCCGCTCGGCGTCGGCGGACTCGAACAGCGCGGCCAGGGCCCGGCCGGGCCCGGTCGGCGCGGCGACCAGGCCGAAACCGCCGTCGCGGCGGTCCAATTCGTGCATCAGCGTGGTGACCATGCGCAGGCCCCCGGCATTGCCCGGGTCGCCGAGCGCGATGGCCGCGCCGTGCACGTTCAGCTGTTCCACCGGATCGAAGCCGTTGTTCTCGCGCTCCCAGACCCGGGTCAGGGCCAGCACCTCCACCGCGCTGGTCTCGTCGATCTCGGCCAGATCCAGATCGTTGGCGGTCAGGCCGTTGCGCGCGAGCACCCGGTCCATCGCCACCCCGGCGACCGGCAGGACGGCGTCGGGCTCCGCGGTGGCGGTGGCCCAGCCGACGACGTAGCCCAGGGCCTGCAGACCCAGTTCGTCGAGCCGGTCCTCGGCCACCACCAGGCAGCCGGACGCGGCGAGCGTGCGAGCGCTGCAGTTGCCGACGGTGCGCACCCCGCCGGGCACGAAGGGCTCGAGGGCGGCGAAGGCGCGATGCGAGACGTCGTCGCGCAGGCCCTCGTCCCGGTCGACCAGTTGCACCACACCGGAATTCGCGTCGTCGGGGATGGCGTTCACCACCACCGGCGCGATCTCCGCGCCGAAGATGCCCTGGCGCCGGGCCCGGGCCGCGCGGCGATGACTGGCCGCGGCGAACTCGTCGGCCTCGGCGCGGCCGATGCCGTAGTGCTGGGCCAGCAGTTCGACCTGTTTGGATTCCCTTCCGCCGTGCGCGGTTTCGGCGTTCGCCCAGACCGCGAGCTGCTCGCCGGTGTCCGGCCCCGGCGGGCCGCCGCGCAGGACGAAGCCCGGGCCGCCGCGATTGTCGGGGCGCTGGTTGCCGCGCAGCCCGCCGGCGATGGAGAGATCGAAGCCGCCGGGGCCGTTGCCCCGCGGTCCACCGGGCCCGTCACCTCGCGGTCCGCCCGGCGGGTCGACCCGTGGCACGCCCGGATGCCGTTGCGCCCCCGGCGATTGCGCCGGAACCGGCGCGGGCGGCGGGCCGGGGTATTCGGCGCCGAGCGCCAGCACCACGTCGGCCGATCCGGTCTGCACCATCATGGCGGCGGTGATCAGCGCGCGCAGGCCGCCGCCGGTGGCCGCGCCGACCGCGAATTCGTCCAGGGTGCACGGCAGCCCGGCCAGCGGGATCGCGCCGCGCACGGCGGCCGCGTCCGGCGTCGCCGTGACGAGCTGGTCGATCCGGTGCGGGTCGATGCCCGAGCGCCCTACCACAGCGCTGAGCACGGTCGAAATCAAGCGCCGCGGCGCGACGCCCGATAGCGCCCCGCCCGGGAGCCCGACGGGTGTGCGCATGGGCATTACGATCGCGGCTCGCCTCATCGCCGGTGTTCCTTCCCGCTTCCCCTCGCATTCGGATCGCCGAGGGGTTTCCTGCTTCGGAGAAAAGGTCACCACACCCTTGTTGCTGGGGTGTGACGGAGCGGGAACGGATGATTGCGCTGTTCGTACGTGCTTTCCGTGGGCGTTTCGTCGTATTCGCGAAACTCACTGCGGTGCCGCGTTCTTCGCGAGATAGCCGTTCGTTCACCAATCGAACGACCGACCGTGCGAACGCCGGATTGTGTTGCAAATCACTCGATCACGAATTCGCCGTACCCAGCTCGAGTGATAGCCGCCCTGTCGTAGGGTGCTCACCATCACATTCGATGCCGGAGGTAACGATGACGTTCCACGGGATAGAGCAGCGAGGCATCCAGCAGTGAGCGCCGCACCGATCAAGGCTCCCGAATCGAACGCGACCGGGGTATTCAGTAGGAGTCGCGCCGCGATTGCCGCGCGCACGCTGCGTACCGACCGGTGGTGGCTCCCGCCGCTGCTGACCGTGCTGGGGCTGTCCGCCTTCATCATCTACGCGACCGTCAGAGCCTTTGTGCGCTCGGCGTATTACGTCGCGGACTACCACTACCTGACGCCGTTCTACTCACCGTGCGTGAGCGACTCGTGCGTCGAGGGCTCCGCCCATTTCGGCACGCCGCTGGGCGAGCTGCCCATGTGGATCCCGCTGGGCTTCCTGGTGCTGCCGTTCCTGCTCGGCTTCCGGCTCACCTGCTACTACTACCGCAAGGCCTACTACCGGTCCGTGTGGTTCTCCCCGCCGGCCTGCGCGGTCGCCGAGCCGCACGCGAAATACACCGGTGAGACCAAACTTCCGCTGATCATCCAGAACGCGCACCGCTACTTCTTCTACGTGGCGATCATCGTCTCGCTGATCAACACCTACGACGCGCTCGCGGCGTTCCACGGCAAGGACGGCGGGTTCGGGTTCGGCCTGGGCAACATCGTGCTGCTGGGCAACGTGATCCTGCTGTGGGCCTACACGGTGTCGTGCCACTCCTGCCGCCACATCGCGGGCGGGCGGCTCAAGCACTTCTCCAAACATCCGGTGCGCTACTGGTACTGGACCCAGGTGTCCAAGCTCAACACCCGTCACATGCAGCTGGCCTGGACCACGCTCGGCACCCTGGTGCTCACCGACTTCTACGTCATGTTGGTCGCGAGCGAAACGATCAAAGATCTCCGATTCATCGGCTGATTCCTAATTCACATGTCTCCCAGGAGTATTCGGTCCTATGCCTGAAGTCGAACGGCACAAGTACGACGTCGTCGTGATCGGCGCCGGGGGCGCCGGACTGCGCGCGGTCATCGAAGCCCGTGAACACGGCCTCTCGGTCGCGGTGGTGTGCAAATCGCTGTTCGGCAAGGCGCACACCGTCATGGCCGAGGGCGGCTGCGCGGCCGCCATGGGCAACGCCAACGAGAAGGACAGCTGGCAGACCCATTTCAAGGACACCATGCGCGGTGGCAAGTTCCTGAACAACTGGCGGATGGCCGAACTGCACGCGCAGGAAGCGCCGGACCGGGTCTGGGAGCTGGAAACCTATGGGGCGCTGTTCGATCGCACCAAGGACGGGCGCATCAGCCAGCGCAACTTCGGCGGGCACACCTACCCGCGACTGGCCCACGTCGGCGACCGCACCGGACTCGAACTCATCAGAACCATGCAGCAGAAGATCGTCTCGCTGCAGCAGGAGGACTTCGCCCAGACCGGCGACTACGAGGCCCGCATCAAGGTCTTCGCCGAATGCACCGTCACCGAACTGCTCAAGGACGGCGACCGGATCTCCGGGGCCTTCGGGTACTGGCGGGAATCGGGCCGGTTCATCCTCTTCGAGACCCCCGCGGTGGTACTGGCCACCGGCGGCATCGGCAAGTCCTACAAGACCACTTCGAACTCCTGGGAGTACACCGGCGACGGGCACGCGCTGGCCCTGCGCGCCGGGGCGACCCTGATCAACATGGAGTTCCTGCAGTTCCATCCGACCGGCATGGTCTGGCCGCCCAGCGTGCGCGGCATCCTGGTCACCGAGGGCGTGCGCGGCGACGGCGGGGTGCTCAAGAACACCGAGGGCAAGCGGTTCATGTTCGACTACATCCCCGCGGTGTTCAAGGGGCAGTACGCCGAATCGGAGGAGGAGGCGGATCAGTGGCTGAAGGACAACGACTCCGCGCGCCGCACCCCGGACCTGCTGCCCCGTGACGAGGTGGCCCGCGCCATCAACGAAGAGGTGAAGGCGGGACGCGGCACCAAGAACGGCGGCGTGTACCTGGACATCGCCTCGCGGATGCCCGCGGCCGAGATCGTCAAGCGGCTGCCGTCGATGCACCACCAGTTCAAGGAACTCGCGGACGTCGACATCACCAAAGAACCCATGGAGGTGGGGCCGACCTGCCACTACGTCATGGGCGGCATCGAGGTGAATCCCGATACCGGGGCCGCCACGGTGCCCGGACTGTTCGCCGCCGGTGAGTGTTCCGGCGGTATGCACGGCTCGAACCGGCTCGGCGGCAACTCCCTGTCGGATCTGCTGGTGTTCGGCCGGCGCGCGGGCCTGGGCGCGGCGACCTACGTGGAACAGCTCGCGCAGCGCCCCGCGATCACCGACAACGACATCGCCGCGGCGGCCAAATCCGCTGTCGCGCCGTTCGATTCGCCCGGCGAGGGCAGCGGTGAGAACCCCTACACCATGCACCTGGATCTGCAGCAGACCATGAACGACCTGGTCGGCATCATCCGCAAGGAACACGAGCTGAAGCAGGCCATCGAGAAGCTGTCCGAACTGCGGGACCGCTACGACGGCGTCACCATCGAGGGCCACCGGCAGTTCAATCCCGGCTGGCACCTGGCGCTCGACCTGCGCAACATGCTCCTGATCAGCGAATGCGTGGCCCAGGCCGCGCTGCTGCGCACCGAGAGCCGCGGCGGGCACACCCGCGACGACTTCCCGGGTATGGACGCGGCCTGGCGCAACAAACTGCTGGTGTGCCGGATCGACCCGGACGAGGTCGGCTTCTCCGTGCCGGCGGTGACGGTGACCCCGGAGGACCAGGAACCCATGCGCGCGGACCTGCTCGCGCTGTTCGACGGTTCCGAGCTCGAAAAGTACTACAGCCCAGCCGAACTCGCCCCCGTGGCGGACGGCGCCGGAAAGGCGGAATAGCCATGGGTTACGACGCGAAATTCAGGGTCTGGCGCGGTGATCCCGAGGGGGGTGGACTGCAGGACTACACCGTCGAGGTCAACGAGGGCGAGGTGGTGCTCGACGTCATCCACCGCCTGCAGGCCACCCAGACCCCCGATCTGGCGGTGCGCTGGAATTGCAAGGCGGGCAAGTGCGGTTCGTGTTCGGCCGAGGTGAACGGGCGGCCCAAACTGCTGTGCATGTGCCGCATGTCGACCTTCACCGAGGACGAAGTGGTGACGGTGACACCCATGCGCACCTTCCCGGTGATTCGCGACCTGGTCACCGACGTGTCGTTCAATTACCGCAAGGCGCGCGAGATTCCGTCCTTCACCCCGCCGGTCGATCTCAAGCCCGGGGACTATCGCATGCAGCAGCGCGATGTGGAGCGATCGCAGGAATTCCGCAAATGCATCGAATGCTTCCTGTGCCAGAACACCTGTCACGTCGTGCGCGATCACGAGGAGAACAAGGAGGCCTTCTCCGGGCCGCGCTACCTCATGCGCATCGCGGAACTGGAAATGCATCCGCTCGACGTCGGTGATCGGCGTGATCTCGCCCAGGACGACGCCGGGCTCGGGCTGTGCAATATCACCAAGTGCTGCACCGAGGTATGCCCCGAGCACATTCAGATCACCGACAACGCGCTGATCCCGCTCAAGGAGCGGGTGGTGGACAACCGGTACGACCCGCTGGTCTGGCTGGGTAACAAGCTCTTCCGCCGCTAGCGACCGCGGGCGCCGATTCCCGGACGATACGGCAGAGGGTGGCACTCGAAATCGAGTGCCACCCTTCGTGCTTTACCCGAGGTCGGAGCATCTTCCGGTGCGCCCCATGCCGATTCGGAGCACGGGAACGCCGAGTCAGAGCATGGCGACGACCCCGAGCGCCACCGCGCCGACCAGTACACCCACGGCCAGCGCGGGCATCAATGCTCCGGTGAGTACGTATATGCCCATCGCCGATACCGCGAAGAGCATCCCCACGATCAGCCGTTCGACCCAGTCGTCAGGACCCATTTTCCGATACCGGGGACGATAATTTCTCAATCCACGGTCCACGGTTTATGGGTTACCCATGCTTAGCTGCGGCAAACATGTTTTCGTTGCACAACGGTCGCCGGATCGTGATCTTCCGAACCGGCGGGCGGCGAACAGCGGGTTCACCGCCCGGCAGCCTCATGAGCTGGGATTCAGGCCTCGAACGCACCGCTTTCGACGGCCGCGGTGAACGCCGCCCATTCCCCCGCGGCGAATACCAGCGCCGGCCCGTCCGGATTCTTGCTGTCGCGCACGCCGACCCGTGCGGCCGCCAGGAACGCCACCTCCACGCATTCCTTGCCCGCGCCGCTGCGGCTGCTCTTGAACCAGCGAGCCTCGGCCAGCTCCATGCTCATCGTGCATCCTCTTCCCACGCTCGGTCCTTCATGAGTAGTCCTTGCCGACCTGCCGCAGCAGGTTCCTGCTGTCCTGTGCGTCCAGGGCGCAGTCCGCGAGGTGATCGCGCGCCCGGCGATAACGCTGTACGTCGCCCTGTCTTTCGAGATAGAGATCGCCCGTGAAGCCTTCGACATAGACCACGGGCGGTTCCACCGGCTGCCCCTTGGTGTCGGATCCGAACTCCAGGATCACGAACGGACCGGTCGAAAGTCCCAGGGGGACACCGGCTGTGAAGGGCAGGATGCGTAAATCGACATTGGGCCGGGTACTCAGTTCCGCCAAGTGCCGCACCTGTGTCGCCATCACTTTTGCACCTCCCACTGTGCGGCGCAAGACCGATTCGTGCAACACCATGGCGACCGTCGCCGGATGCATGCGCCGGGTGATCATCGCCTGCCGCTGCATGCGCAGCTGAACGCGCCGATCCACCTCCGCGGCGGTGTCATCCGGGTAGCCGAGGCCGTTCAGGGCCCTTGCGTATTCGGCCGTCTGCAGCAGCCCCGGCACCAATTCCGATTGGTAGCAGGACAACTGCTGGGCGGATGCCTCGAGTCCGACGTAGACGTCGAAGTTCTCCGGAATCAGATCGCCGTAGGAGTGCCACCAGCTCTTGACCGCGGCCTGCTGCGCCAAACCCTTGAGCCCCTCGGCGATCTCGGCCGGGATGCCGTAGATGCGGCACAGCTCGTGGATGTCGATGGTGCGGATGCGATCGGCGTTACCCTTCTCCAGCCGCTGCAGCGTGCTCGCGCCCCACTCCATGAGCCTGGCGGCGTCGGCGATGGTCAGGCCGGCCTGACTGCGCCAATCCCGTAGATAGCGCCCCAGCTGACGACGAGGCAGGGTGGATGACGCAGGACTATCTGACACGGCGAGCTCCGTCTCGATCGCGAGCGGGAAGGGCCGGCGCGAGTGAGCGCCCGCTTTCCCTCGGGGATAGTGTTGCGGTACACCGGCTCCCGCCCGGAGCTCGCTTCGCGGCTGTCACCCGGCCGGCCACACGGCTCTGACCCGGGCCGCTTCACGGCAGCGCGTGGGAGCTTCGTCCACTATGGGGAATCCTCCTCCCCCAAACGGATTCGCTGCTGGGAATTCGCGCAATTTTGCGTTCTCCTTTTCGAAACTCCTCCGCCGGACGTCTGCTCGTGGTGTGCTGGATATGTGCCCGGAGAGGTGTTGCTAGGCCCCTTTCCTTTCCTGAGTCCTCCGGGCACTTCAGGAATCCCTTGCTGGAACGAGGAGTCATGGCCGAAGTCGTCACCCCTTCTCACCCTTTCGAGGCGGAGGTCGGAACATGCAACTGACCGCCCTCAACATGCATGTCGCCGGGTTGCTGCGGTGTCGCAGGGATCCGGGTCTCATGAGCGTCGACGAAGCCCATTCGGCGATGCAACTCCATCTGGATTGCACCGTCGAGACCTGCCAGGTACGCCGGCGAGCCCGGGCGACGCTGGTGGAGGAGGGACGATGCGTGCTCGACGAGCGCGCACTGCCGTGACGGGCGGTCCCGACCGGTACGAGCGCATCGTGCACCGCCTGCTGTGGTGGCTGCTCGATCGTCGCACCGGCGCCGCCGCGACCAGGGTCGTCCGGGGAAGGCCCCTGGCCGCACAGACCGCTGCCGCAACGCCTTTCGATCGCCGCCGCGCCTAGACCTCCGCGCGCGACGGTGCTGGCAGTCCCGCCGGCAGCACCGCGGTCCGGTTCATCCGCTCCACAGACGGCGGATGAACCGGACCGTACCCCCGCACGGTAGCGTCCACCCCCATGAGCCGGTCGTATCGGCGTATCGCCACCGGTTATGCCCTGCTGCTGCCCAGCCTGCTCGGTATCGGCTGCTTTCTGGTGCTGCCGATCGCCGTCGTGCTGTGGCTGAGCCTGCACAGCTGGAATCTCCTGGGGCCCATCGAGTTCAGTGGCGCCGACAACTGGCGTTCGGTACTCACCGACCGTGAGTTCGGGCGTTCGCTGCTGGTGACGCTCGCCCTCACCGCCCTGGTGGTCCCCGCGCAGACCGCGCTGGGTTTCACCGTCGCGGCGCTGCTCGCCCGCCGTAGCCGCGGCGGCACCGCGCTGCGGGTGGTCTACGCCCTGCCCTGGATGTGCGCGCCGGTCGCGGTCGGCGTGCTGTGGCAGTGGATGTTCGCGCCCACCGACGGCGCGCTGAACGCGCTGCTGGGCCGGCGCGTCGAATGGCTCAGCGAACCGGCGCTGGCACTGCCCGCGGTGGCCGCCGTCATCGTGTGGATGAATCTGGGCTACGTCGCCCTGTTCTTCTTCGCGGGCCTGCGCGCCATACCCGGCGAGATCCTCGACGCCGGAACCCTGGACGGGGCGACGGGCTGGCGTCGCACCCGCTGGCTGCTGCTGCCGCTGCTGCGCCCGACCATGTTCTTCGTCCTGGCGACCGGCGTGCTGAGCACCTTCCAGACCTTCGACGTGGTGTACGCGCTCACCCGGGGCGGGCCCGACCACCGCACGGATGTCGTTGCCATGCGGATGTATTCGGAGGCGTTCGACGCGGCGCGGCCGGGGCGGGCGGCGGTCATGGCGGCGGTGGTGTTCGCGGTGGTCCTGATCGTCACCCTCGCGCAGCAGCGGTACTTCCGGGATCGGACCGTCTATGAGTACTGAGTCCCGGACCCGGGCCGCGCGGGGCATCGCCGCGTACGCGATCCTGCTGGCGGGCGCGCTGCTCACGGTCGCGCCGCTGGTCCTCAGCGCCATGACCGCGGCCAAGACCCCCGAGGGGTTCGCGCGCGAATCCGCGCTCGCCCCACCGGATCCGGCGACCGCGGAGAACTTCGCCACCGTGCTGGACCAGGGGCTCGGCCGGGCGGTGCTGGTGACCGCGCTCATGACGGCGTTCATCACCTTCGGCCAGCTGATCTGCTCGATCATGGCGGCCTACGCGTTCGCGCGCCTGAGCTTTCCCGGGCGGGACGTGCTGTTCGGGGTGTATCTGGGGACCATGATGGTGCCCGCGGCGGTGACCCTGATACCGCTGTATCTGATGTTCGCGCGGCTGTCCCCCGCGACGCCCGGCCGACCGGCAGTCAGCTGGCCGACTCGGGGCGAGATGAGCAGCAGTGGGCCAAGGTTCGCGATGGACGCGTGGCCCCGGGCCACGTGACGGACGTCGAATTGCGCGCCGAACGCGACCACCTCGTCCATCTCGCCGGAATATCTCCAAACAGCATGAAGGCGTGGACCTGACGAAGGGCTCCACTTCGGTGGAGCCCTTCGTCATGTCCATGGTGGACTACTTGTGCGGTTCCCAGATGATGCCGCTGACCTCGATGCTGCGCGGGTAGCCGGTGGGTTCCTTCATCCATGTGAAGCGGACGATGCCGATCCGCTGCGCCTGGGTCTTCACGCACACGGTGCTGCCGGAGGGGATCTCGTCGAGCGTCAGCCGGGTGGTGCCGTAGGTGGCGTTCCAGCAGTTCGCAAAGTTCGGATCGGCGACCCGGGCCAGAACGACCCCGTGCAGAGCCGAGACGCCGAACTGCATATGCAGAGCGAGGTCAGCGCGGTCCTGGCTCGCCTCGGTCCAGTCGGTGAACTTCATGCCCCACCAGTCGGTACCGGCCGCGATCGCCGAACCCCAGTATTTCATCGCGGGATCGGACACCGGCGCTGGGATGGTGCGGGTTTCGGCCGGCGCGTCCTGCACCAGCAGCACCACGACCGTGATCACCAACGTCACGACCGTGGCGATGCCGCTTGTGACCGTCCAGAACCGGGCGCTGGTCGCGAGGTTCAAGAGCTTGCGGCCGACGCCAGGCTTCTCGCTCTTCTCGCTCTGCTCGCTGTTGGTGCTTTTGTCGGACAGCTTGGTCACTGTGCCTGCTCCTTACTGCGGTCCCCCTTGCGGCCTATTGGCCACTGTTGATGGTTACCCTGGGGCCACCCTACATGTGCCTTGCAGACTTGAGCCACCGACCATCCGGATTCATTCCACGGGATACCTTGCTCCTTCATCCTTGGTCAACGGAATCGCCGAAACTGACCAAGGACAAAGTTGCGATTTGATAAAGTCCGGGGGCTTCCCATCGCTGGATGGCGACAAGAATCGGCAGGTAGAGTACAAATGAAGTGTTGAGACCATCGGTCTCAAGGAGCAAGGGTGCTGGGGCTCGACGCCGAACTTGGCCGCAGGTGATAGTGGTCACTTTCATTGGTCGGGCGGTGGATCAAGGTGGTTCGCTACTCGATCGGCGCGGTGACCGGGCGCCAACTCGCGAAGGCAGTTGTGGATTATGACGAAAAGTGAAGACGAAATGCAGACCGGAAGCGCCAAGCTGGGGGCCGACAAGGCGCCGGTGCAGATCAATGCCAAGATCGATTGGGTTCTCGCCGTCGGCGCAAAGCGCCTGGCCAAGCAGCGCGGGTTGACCCTCAATGTCTATCTTGCCCGCCTCATCGCCGAGGATCTCGCCAAGGACGCCGAGACCATCCGACAGCAGTTCGCCGACGAAGAGCAGGACTTGGCGGCAGAGAAGAA
This sequence comes from Nocardia sp. NPDC055321, assembly GCF_053645575.1. NCBI lineage: Bacteria > Bacillati > Actinomycetota > Actinomycetes > Mycobacteriales > Nocardiaceae > Nocardia > Nocardia sp. NPDC055321. The sequence continues at coordinate 367,506 of NZ_JBSHMS010000002.1, read as the reverse complement.
GGCGATGCTCGAAGCGCTGACCAAGTTCGAGGCTTCCCGCTCGTAACCGGAGCTCACTCGGCGTGGACTGCCAGGTTCTCCGTTTCGGTCGGCTCCACTGTTTGGTCATCGGCGAACGGGCCGTCGCTCTGCGTGAGCGCTGCGGGGGTTTCGTCGGCTAGTGCCCGTTCGATGACTACGTCCAAGACGCTGACGGCGGCCGCCCGCGCTCCCAGCAGGGCAAGTTCGTGTGGGTGATCCGGTAGTGCCTTGAATTCGACGCCGGTCGTCGCGTCCGGCACGTCGAGGGCGAAGGTTCTCATGACCTCGAGCTCAGCGGCTTTGACGTACTCGGCCTCTGCCGTGCCCTCCGCGGCGTTCTTGAACGCCGCGGGGACGTGGACGATGAGCAGGCTGGGGGCGACGACGTTGCACACGTTAGACAGCGCGCGCCCCAGTGCCGCGCCGGCATGGGCGTAGACCTCGTACGGGTCGGCGCCGGGTTTTGCCAGTTCCGCGCCGATGCTGTCCGGCGTGGAGATGCCGTCAACATGCCCGCGGCGTCCGCACGGGCATTTGGCTGGCTGTAGCGCGCTGGTCCAACGGGGTTCGGCCGCGGTCTCGGAGCTGGTCGGCCATCCGGGAGGACAGTCGACGACGAGGTGGCCGACTTCCATAGCGCGCCCGGCCTGTCCCCGTCGGACCCGACCGTCCATCACTAGGCCGCCACCGACGCCTCCTTGGAAAACTGCCACGACCGCCAGATCGGCGTGGGCGTATCTGAGGTCGCGGATAGCCAAGGCCGCCAGGGCGGCGGCGTCGTTCTCGATAACGATGGGGATCTCGCCGAAGGTTTCGGTGAAGACCTGGCGGAGTTCGGCTTCCAGGTTCACGGGGAACGGTTCGAGCTTGGTCATGTCGACGATCGGGGTGACAGTGCCGTTGAGCACGGGGGCGCCGAGTTCGACGCCGAGCCCGAACAGCGCGGGCAGGTTACCGCCGCGGTCCTGGGTCACCTGATCGAGCAGCGACTCGACCTGGTGGTGTACGAGCACGGCAAGTTCGGCCCAGCGTGCGTAGTCGGCGCCGGTGAGTTCGTCGGATTCCTCGGCCAGGACGGTCGATCCGGCAATGTCGCACAGCGTGGTGGTGACCGCGGCGGGCACGTCCTTGTCGAGCACGACGTGCACGGCGGCGGTGACGTATCCCTTCCCGATGCGCAGCCGTTGGACGTAGTGGCGCTTGCCCTGCCGACGCCGAACATCCTCATCGAGGAGCCCGAACCAGGTCAGACGTTTGGCGGCCTTGCTCAGCGTGGCCTGCGCCAGTGTGCGGCGGTCAATCAGCCGGGGTGCCTGCGGCAAGCCGGCCGCGAGTTCGGCGCGGGTCACCGATTCCGGTGTCAGGCGCACCATTCGCGCCAGCACGGTCCCAAGCAGTTCCAGGCTGACGACGCCGGTCTGGGTCTTGGGAATTTTGGCAAAAGCGATGGTGCACAGTGGATTACGGAACTCACCGTTGGACACCTGGTCTCCTGTTCGTCTTAGCGAACACGGACGACGAACGCGGCCTGCTCACACTCGACCTCGCGCTCAAGGTCACTGAACTGGAAGTCGCGATCGTAGCCTGCGAGCCGGGCCTGGCCGCGGAACACCACGTAGGCGACCGCGAAATTGGTGTCCTGGTCCCAGTGCGGGTGCTTGAGTCCCAGCAGCGACAGGACGAGGAAGTACAGCAAGGAGGCAGTGGTGCAGTGCGGCAGCGGTCCCTCGGTCCGGCGCTGCAATTCCTCCCAGATCGGCTGGAACAGATCCGTGCGCAGACGGTGCCGGTCGGCGTTCGCGAGATCGGCGGCCAGCGCCGGATACGCCTCAGCGCCACTACAAATCAGCTCGTAGATGCCGTTGAGCAGCCTGTCTGCGGCATCGCCCTCGCCTTCCAGGCCGCCATCGCCCGCCAGCCAGTCATCACCAGCTAACGAGTCGGATTCGGTGTCGAGAATCAGGTCGGGCACGGCCAGCGGATCGCTGTCGCTCATGGTGCCCTCCCCGGACTGTGGAGATGTCATACCTGTTGGTCTTACTAACTTTTCCGGCTCGTGGTGGGGCCATATCCCCGACGAGATTCGTGCCGAGCGTTACCGGAGATAGTACCGCGCTGTAATCCCAGCCGAAACTTCCGTTGCGGCTGGGAGTCTTAACACGATACAGGTTGTACCTCTCAGATCGCGGTGGCACGCTACACGTTGTACAGCTTGAAGATTCGGATCAACCTGAGATGACGAGGAGCACGGCATGTCCACGGATTCGCCTGCCGTTGATCTCGACCGCGATTGGCGGCAGCGAGCTGCAGAAACCCGGGCCCGGCAAGGCACCAAGACGATACTGGACGCCACCGAGCTCGCCTTACTGACCCGCTTGGCGACCCAACCATCAAAGCCGTTGTCGCAGTTGAGAATGTCGGAGTTGTGCAAGGAGGCTGGCATCGTCCGCACGACCATGCTGCGCCGGTTCAAAACCGTGGAAGAGGTCGGCGCGGCGGTGGCTGAGCGCATGCGGGCCGAGGGCCGGGCGGTCCCGGCACAACTGGCCGACCTTGCCGAACGCCACGCCCGTGACGTGTCCTGGAAATACCAAGCCCATCCCGAACAGAACCGCCTACTCGCCCGCATCTCAAGCAAGCATCCGACCATCGAGGAACTGCAAGCGGGCTACACAGCCGCGCTCACGCGGATGGATGCCACCGACGATCCCACCGAGATCATCTACTGGTGCACCGAACTCACCGAGGCCTGCTTCGCCAACTGCCAGCGGGAGAATCTGCGCCTGTCCAGCAAGCCGCTCGACGACCGCGCGCGCGGTGTCGTACTCGGCCTCGCCCACCAAGCCCTCGACTACGCCGAGCACGGTCTGGGATTCGTCGATGTCGACAACGACGACCACTGCATGCTCGGATTCCGGCTCACTCAGACCGCGGCCCGCGCCGAGCTGCTCGTCTCCACCAAACAGCTGGAGTACGAGACCACCGGGTTGAGCCGGATCCGCTCTCTCAAGGACCTCGAGATCGTCTTCGCCCGCCGGCTGGGATGGCAACTCAAGGCCGAACTGGCCCGATTCCATCGCGACCGATCCGCTGCGCTGTGCGACGACCGCGTCGGCCCCGAAATCGTCTCCATTCGCGAGATCACCGCCACGCTGCTTCGGATGTGCGAACACACTGCCGCACAAGGCCGTCCGCCGATGGACACCCTACCCGCCGACGAACTGTCCGGAGTCATCTCCCGGTTGTGCGCCATCGAGATGGCCTATAGCCGAGCGGACAACTACGCCGCGATCTACCGCAGGGCCTTCCCTCACGGCGCCGATGAGGTGAAGGAAGCGCTGCTCGCGTGCTATTCCACCGCCACCGGCGACGACATCTGGCAGCAGCAACGCGACATCATCGGCCTGATCCGACTGCAGAAGCTCGGCATCGCGCTTGAAGAAGCCGAATCCGCCGGAACCGATCTGCGCGAGGTCATCCAGGAGTACGAGGACGCGCCCCTGGATCTGCTGCGCAGCGCACGCTTCGGCATCATCCGCCACCTGTTGGTCGCCCGATACCTGGCCGCGAAGGCCCGGATGAAGATCGGTCACAAACCCGACGAGGCCGGTGACCCCGACGACGGCTCGATTATCGACGCCTCAAGCATCGAACTGCTCGAGGCCGCGATCTACTTCTACGACTACGCCCAGGCGGTGACCCGCCGCCGCGGCGCCGGCGGCACGCTGCGCAACCTCGCCATGCTCGAACGCCAGCATCTTGCCCTCGCGCACCCCGAAGCGCGCGAGGACACCTACATGCGACCCGAGCCCATCCCGGACGAGGAGTTCAAGCAGTACCAGCAGGCGATCAACGATCTGGTCCTAAAGGGCTTCACCTGGCGCACCCGCCTCAGCGGCACCCAGGTAGAGGCCCTACAGGATCAGATCAACCCGGTAGGTCGCTATCTCGGCCGCGGCCAACGCTGATCCCTCGCTCGGTCCTCGATTCGATCGGTTCGCTCATCCCGTCCAGGACGGCCAGGAACCCGACCGCGGCCGGATGCCATTCGGTCGGGTTGCCCTGCTCGTGCTCGAGCCAGATCGAATCGGTGGCCGAGGGATTCATCGTCGCCCGCACCGCGAGCCCGTTGACGATCGCCGCGGCGGCCGCGGCGAAGGTGGTGGGCTGGAAGTTGTCTTTGAACCTCCAGCCCAACTCGGCCAGCATGCCAGCGTAGAAGTCGGCCATACGCTGGATATCGCGAGAATCCGCCGCAGCCAGCAGATCCCGTGCGCGCTGGTAGAGGTCGTCATCGCGTAACGAGGGTAGGGCGGCGGCCAGGGCGGCATAGGTGTGCGCGGCGCGCATACGGTATGTGTTCTCGAAATTGAACTGCACCGCCTTGCGGATCACCTCGTGCAGCACGCCGCGTCGGCCCTCGACATCGGGCACCAGCCTCCGCTGCTCGTCGCGCAGCAGATGCTTGTTCTTGGCGATCACTTCCTCAGCCGCGGCGATGGTGCCCTCATGCAGCAGGATGTGCTCGGCGCGAGTGGGTTCCACCATCGCCTCGACCAGCTCGATGTAGAACTTCTCGATCGAACCGAAGGCGCGGTAGAACGTAGACTTGGGCACGCCGGCCACTTTCATCAGCTCCGGTACATTCATGTACTTCGGATCCAGTGGCAACCCCCGCTGCTCCATGACCTCCATGGTGGTGGTGATCATGCATTTTCGGTGATCCTCAAGCCGCTTCCGCGCTCTGCGCGCCGAATTTGTGCCTGTGCCAGCTTCATCTTCCCCCGCTGTTGTGCCCGTCATCGCTCCTCATACACTTTGAGACCTCTCGTCTCAGTCTGGCCCGTATCCCGAAGGGCTGGTGCGGTTTCCGCGGGAGAAGTCATGTAAGCGGGTCAGCATAGTGGCAATAACCGACAGTAAGTCCGCCCAGCGCCTACACCCCGCGTCCCTCCGACCTGACGATTTCAAGCGCGGTGGCGCCCGCCGATACCGAGGACGCGTAATCGGTGGGCTGGCACGGCAGCATCTGCGATCTTGCGCGCCCTTTCGCCAATCGACGCATTAACGGAGCTCACCTTGCTGCTCGCCTGCGGTGATTGCGGTGTTGTGTGCGCTTCGCTTGCACTCGGCGCCCCGCAGGCTGTACGCATCATCCCGAGGTAGAGCCGGTCGGCGCGATGCACGTAGGCTCCCACCGACCGCAGCAACGATCGATGGTGATTTCGGAGCGGACCGCTCAGGTGGGCAGAACGGGGCAGGGGCGGGCAACGCCGCGACACGCCATCCGGACCAGGTGCGCCGGGTCCTGGCCTGGCTGGGGAGCGCGGCGGGCAACCGGTACCTCGGGCTGGACGGGAACACCATCCCGGCGGTGGTGTCCGAACAGCGCGTGTACCGGGAGTATTGGACCGGGCGCGGGGTGGATGTCTCCCCGTTCTTCGACGTCCTGCGGGACGGGCAGACCGGCGCCGGCGGCGGACCGGGCTTTCCGGCCGCGCTCGCGGCGATGGATCCGATACTGGCGGAGATGTTCCTCGGGCGGGTGCCGGTGCCGCTCGCGCTGGATCGCGCGCAGGCCGCCGCCACCGACGCGGTACGGGGCTGAGGGTTCTCGGCCGGGCGCGCCGGGTGCGCGGGCGTCGGGTGCGCGGGCGTCGGGTGCGCGGGCCAGGATCGATGCTTCCCTCCGACGAGCGCCGACGCGCCGCGCCCGGCGTTGGGGAACGTGTCGGATCCGGTCAGACTCGCTGTGGGCGGGAAGAATATCCCTCCCGGGGTGAGCGGGAGCCCGGCTCGGCCGGGAACAATGCGCTGCCGCGGGCTCGGCCGTGCGGGGTAGGTCAGATGCGGCTGTGGTCGGTGTAAGGGGTGCGGGGGCCGAACTTGGGTTTGTGGGCGAAGCCCGCGAGGCCGAGGAGGCGGACCGCCCGATAGCGGTGTGGGCGTAGCGGTTCCAGGTACTCGATCATGGCGTCGTCGTCGATCGGCTTGCCGAGCAGCGTCCAGCCGACGGTGGCGGCGAGGTGGAAATCGCCGACCGACAGGGCGTCCGGATCACCGAAGGCGCGCTGGGCGATCTCGGCGGCGGTCCAGACCCCGATGCCGGGAACGGTGCGCAGGCGGGCGGCCGCGTCGGCGTGGCCGAGGGTCGCGGCCTCCTCCAGCTTCGCGGCTATACGGGCCGCCAGCACAATGGTTTTCGAGCGTTGCGGGCCCACGTTCGCGCGGTGGTACTCCCAGGACGGGATGTGCCGCCAGGTCTCCGCGTCGGGCATGAGGCGCAGTCCGCGCGGCGCGGGGCCCGGCGCCTCGGTGCCGAAGCGCCACACCAGTTTCCGCCACGACTCGTGCGCGGTCCTGGTGTGCACCTTCTGTTCCAGCACCGCGGGGACCAGCGCTTCGAAGACCAGGCCGGTGCGCAGCATCCGGAGCCCGGGGTTGCGGCGGTGCGCCTCGGCGATCTTGGGGTGGTCCGGGGTGAAGTCGGTGACGTCCTCGTCGAGGCACAGCATGGCGGGCAGCCCGTCCAGGAACTCCTGCGCGCCGGGGCCCCAGGCCCGGGCCTCGACCGCGCACCGGTCGGCCTGGCGCAGCCGGAAGGTGACCGGGCCGCTCGGCATGCGCGAGGCGTGCCAGTGCGCGCCGTCCGGGGTCTCGCGATGGGTGGGATCACCGAAACCGCGGCGCAGGGGTGTGACGGTGGCCGCCAGGTCGACAGGCCGCTCGGACCGCACCGTGCGCACGGCGGCGGTGATGGGCGGGGCGGAGGTCACCGGAACATTCTGCGCCAGTGACGGCGGTCATGGTCGAGAGGTATCCCCGGGGTCCGCGCGCTCGGTCAGGAACTGGGCTAGATGCTGGGCCTTCCGCCCGGCCAGGTGGTCGGCCTGGGTGCGGCAGCTGAACCCGTCGGCGAGGAGCGTGGCGCCGGGGGCCGCGCGCAGGGCCGGGAGCAGGCCGTTCTCGGCGACCGCGACCGAGACCTCGTGGTGGCCGCGCTGCATGCCGAAGTTCCCCGCCAGCCCGCAGCAGCCGGCGATCTCGCGCACGGTCGCGCCGGTGCGTTCCAGGACGCGGCGGTCGGCCGCGAACCCGGACGCCGCGTGCTCGTGGCAGTGCGGCTGCACCACCACGGTGCGGTCGTTCCGATCGGGCGGCCGCCAGTGCGGCTGGGCCTCCAGGAACTCCGCGAGGGTGCGGACCGCGCCCGCCACCGCGACCGCGCGCTCGTCCTCCGGCAGCAGGTGCGGCAGGTCCTCGCGCAGGGTGGCGGTGCACGAGGGTTCCAAACCGACCACCACTCCCCCGGCACGGGCATGCTCGGCCAGCGCGTCCACCGTGGCCCGCAGCCGCTTGCGCGCGCCGTCCAACTGGCCGGTGCTGATCCAGGTGAGGCCGCAGCACACGCGGCGGTCCGGAATTCTCACCTCGTATCCCAGCGATTCGATCAATTCCGTTGCTGCCCGCAGGATTTCCGGGTCGAAGGCGTCGCTGAACGTGTCCACCCACAGCATCACCGGCTGCGCCGGGACGCTCGCACCGCGTTGGCCAATGGGGTCGGGGGCGTCGATCGGTGAGCCATCGGCGGGAAGCCATGGAGACCGCGCGGGCTCGACGGCATGTTCCCGAGGGCGGGTGGTGGGTGATTCGTCTCCTGTACCGAGGAGGTCGGTGCCTGCCGAATCCTCGGCGCGCCGGTCGTGAAGACCGAGCCGGCCCCCGGTGGGAGGCGTGTGCCCCGGGCCGAGGGGGGTCGATCGGTACGCGCGGCGGAACGACTCGGGGGCGAGGGCCGGGAACGGGCGGCGAGGGTCGAGGCCGGCGGCGCGGGCGGCCAGGCGGCGCAGGGCCGGGGAAGCGGTGAGTCGGTTGACCAGTCGGGGCAAACGGGTTGCGGCGGTGAGCCATTGGGGGAGGCGGCCGAGAGAATAGTGGTCGCGCGGGCGGAGGCGGTGCCGGTAGCGGCGGTGGAGGGTCTCGGACTTGTAGGTGGCCATGTCGATGCCCGCGGGGCAGTCGGAGCGGCAGGCCTTGCAGGACAGGCACAGGTCCAGGGACTCGGCCACGGCGTCAGAGCGCCAGTCGAGGTCGCCGCGCACCACCTCCTGCAGCACGCGGGCTCGGGCGCGGGTGGTGTCCTTCTCGTCGGCCGTGGCCAGGTACGACGGGCACATGAAACCGCCGGTGGCGGAGCTGTCGGCGCGGCAGGCGCCGAGCCCGACGCAGCGGTGCACGGCGGTGGCGAGATCACCGTCGAGGGGGAAGGCGAAGCCGCCGCCGGCGGCCAGGGGGCGCAGACCGGCGACGCGCAGGTCGGCGTCCACGGGACGGGGGCGGACCAGGACGCCCGGGTTGAGGACGTCGTCGGGATCGAACAGGGCCTTGAAACCGGCGAAGGCGGCCAGGGCGGTGTCGGAGTACATGTGGCGCAACAGTTCCGACCGGGCGCGGCCGTCGCCGTGCTCGCCGGACAGGGAGCCGCCGAAGCGCACCACCTGCCGGGCGGCGTCCTCGAGGAAGGCGCGGAAGCGTTGCGGCGCATCGGCTATCGGCAGATCCAGGCGCACGTGGATGCAGCCGTCGCCGAAATGACCGTAGACCAGGCCGTCCACGCCGTGCTCGCGGGTGAGCTCGGCGAATTCGCGCAGGTAGTCGCCGAGCCGTTCCGGCGGCACGGCCGCGTCCTCCCAGCCGGGCCAGGCCGGCGCCCCGTCGGGGGTGCGGCCGGCCAGACCGGCGCCGTCCGCGCGGATCGCCCACAGCGCCTTGGCTTCTCGCGGGTCGAGTACCACGCGCGCGTCGACGGCGTTCGTGGCGCCCGCGAGCAGTTCGGCCGCCGCGCGGGCCAGTTCGGGGGTGTCCGCGGCCAGTTCCACCAGCAGCCAGCCCGCACCGCGCGGCAGGTCCGGTACCCGGCCGCGATGGGCGCGAACCACGTTCACCAGCCGCGCGTCCATGCCCTCGACCGCGATGGGCGCGGCGACCATGACCGCGGCGATGTCGTCCGCCGCCGCGGGCATGTCCGGATAGCCCAGCACCACCAGCACCGTGGCCCGGGGCACCGGCACCAGCGCGACGGTCGCTTCCAGCAGCAGTCCGCAGGTGCCCTCGGTGCCGACGAACGCCTTGGCGACGGCCGAATCCCGTTCGGGCAGCAGGTGTTCGAGTGAGTAGCCGGAGGCCTGCCGCTCGAGCCGGCCGAGTTCGGTGCGGATGACGGCGAGGTTGGCCCGGGTGAACTCCGCCAGTCCCGGCACCGCGGCCGGGTCGTTCGCCAGTCGCCGCGCCTGCCCGCGACCGTCGAGCACGCGCAGCTCCCGCACGGTGTCCGAGGTCCGCCCCCACGCCACCGCGCGCGGCCCGCAGGCGTTGTTGCCGATCATCCCGCCGAGCGTGCACCGGTTCTGCGTCGACGGGTCCGGCCCGAACCGCAACCCCAGTGGCGCGGCCCGCCCCTGCAGCTCACGCAGCACGGTCCCCGGCTGCACCCGCGCCACCCGCCGCTCGGCGTCGACCTCGAGCACCGAGTTCATATGCCTGCTGAAGTCCACCACCAGCCCGGCCCCGATGGCGTTGCCCGCCACCGATGTCCCCGCTCCCCGCGCCGTGACCCCGATCCCCTCCCCCCGCGCGAGTTCGAGCGTCGCCGCGACGTCGTCGTCCGTGCGCGGAAACACCACCCCGACCGGCAACACCCGATAGTTCGAAGCGTCCGACGAGTACTCCACCCGCCGCCGCTCCGACCGGTCGACCTCGCCACGGAGCCGCCCCCGCAGCTCACGCAGCAACGTTTCACTCACCCGGCCAGCCTAGAACCAGCGGTCCCACGCCCCCGTCATGCACGCCTTGCTCGACCGACACTTTGACCCGCGACCCACGGCTTTCGTGGTCCTCGCGGCAGTCGCGCGACACGGAAACGGCCACCCGGTGCGCCGCCGGTGGGCGGCGCGACCGGGTGGCCGCGGGATCGATCGCTGCCAACCCGACGAGCGATCGACGTCGATAGCCGCAGCTCGGCGACCGGTGGGGGCCACCGGTCGCCGGGTCGGGCTATGAACTTGGGGGCGGGGAAACCGTCACCGGGAGAAGGTGTTTCGCAGGTCGGTCAGGGAGGCGCGGCGCTCGTAGGCGATCCAGGCGAAGATCGCGGCCAGGACCAGGGGGAAGATCGCGAGCTCGGGCTTGCCGGCGATGATGCCCTGGGCGCCGGCGGCCAGGATCGTCAGGACCGTCAGGCCCGCGGCCGCCAGGGCGGTCAGCTTCGGGACCATGAGGCCGATGCCGCCCGCCACCTCGGCGAGGCCGATGAAGATGAGCAGGCCCATCGGGATCGTCAGGTTCTCCGGCGGGTTCTCCATCAGGGTGTTCGGGATGACGAGCTTCGGGCCGCCCGAGGCGATGATGAAGAAGAGGCCGAGCACGATCTGCAGGGTCCACAGCACCCGGTTGCGGGTCTTGCCGGGACGGTCGGTGCGGTCGGCGGTGAAAGCGGCGGTGGGGTTCGCGGTGGTCATCGTCTTGTCCTTCTGGTCCGTCGCGCCGGGTTGGTAGCGCGTTCAACAGCTAGGACGAAGGGCCGATTCGGAACTCATCGGTCGCGGCGAATTTTTTTCCGAGCGCCGAGACGAGCGTCGCGCCCGGACGTATACCCCGGCGCCGGAGCGCCGTTCGCTCTCGGCGAAGCAACCGCCGGCATCGCTTGCTCTGAACCTTTGTTGAGGTTCTAGTGTCGGTGGTCCGGGGTTCGATGAGCTCGGACGTGGTGAGGAGTTCGGCGATGAGTATGGAATCGGTGGCGTGGGATCAGCTGTACCGGCAGATGCACGCCAACACGGATGAACGACCGTTGCGGATGGTGACGGCCAGGCGGATCTTCGACTTCGCCCGCGGCCACCATCGGCGACTGCTGGCCTTCCTGCTGTTCAGCGTGGTGGCCGCGGTATTGGCCGTTGCCACACCGGTTCTGGCCGGACGCGTGGTCGACCACATCGTCAGCGGCTCCGCGCCCTCGACGGTGGTGACGCTGGCGGTGATCATCGCGCTGGTCGCGGTGCTGGATGCCGGTCTGGGACTGGTTATCCGGTTGCTCTCGGCGCGCATCGGGGAGGGGCTGATCTTCGATCTGCGGACCGCGGTGTTCGATCACGTGCAGCGCATGCCGGTCGCGTTCTTCACCCGGACCCGGACCGGCGCGCTGGTCAGCCGGTTGAACAACGACGTGATCGGAGCGCAGCGCGCGTTCAGCTCCACCCTCTCGGGCGTGGTCACCAACGTGGTGATGCTGGTCCTCACCCTCGTGGTGATGCTGCGCCTGTCCTGGCAGATCACCCTGCTGGCGCTGGTGCTACTGCCGGTCTTCGTGATCCCCGCGCGGCGCATGGGCGAGAAGCTGGCCGGGATCCAGCGCGAGGCCGCCGGACTCGACGCCCGGATGAGCACCCAGATGACCGAGCGGTTCTCCGCACCCGGCGCGACCCTGGTCAAGCTCTTCGGACAGCCGAGCCGCGAATCCGGCGAATTCGCCGCGCGGGCCGGGCGGGTGCGCGACATCGGCGTGCGCACGGCCATGCTGCAGACGGTGTTCATCACCGCGCTGACCCTGGTCTCGGCGCTCGCGCTGGCGCTGGTGTACGGACTCGGCGGCTGGTTCGCGCTGCGCGGACAGCTGGAAGCCGGTTCGGTGGTGGCGCTCTCGCTGCTGCTCACCCGCCTGTACTCCCCGCTCACCGCACTGGCCAGCGCCCGCGTGGACATCATGTCCGCCATGGTGAGTTTCGAGCGGGTCTTCGAGATCCTGGATCTCGAGCCGCTCATCCAGGACGCGCCGGACGCCACCCCCGCGCCGGACGGGCCCATCGCCGTGGAGCTGGACCGGGTGAACTTCGGCTACCCGGCCGCGGACAAGGTGTCGCTGGCCTCGCTCGAGGATGTGGCCACGCTCGACGCCCGCGGCGGCGAACAGGTGCTGCACGAGGTGTCACTGCGCGCCGAACCCGGGCAGATGGTCGCCCTCGTAGGTTCCTCCGGCGCGGGCAAATCCACCATCGCCCAACTGGTTTCGCGACTCTACGATGTGGATTCGGGCGCCGTGCGGCTCGGCGGGCAGGACGTGCGCGAGCTGACGAGCCGTTCCATCCAGGACACCGTCGGCCTGGTTACCCAGGACGGCCACCTGTTCCACGACTCGATCCGCGCCAACCTGACCCTGGCCCGCCCCGGCGCCACCGAGGCGGAACTGTGGGACGCCCTCGAGCGGGCGCGCCTGCGCGAGCTGATCGCCTCACTGCCCGACGGCCTGGACACCGTGGTCGGCGAGCGCGGCTACCGGCTCTCCGGCGGTGAACGCCAGCGCCTGACCATCGCCCGGCTGCTGCTCAAGCAGCCCCGCGTGGTGATCCTGGACGAGGCCACCGCCTCGCTGGACTCCACCTCCGAGGCCGCCGTCCAGGAAGCCCTGGCCGAGGCGCTGACCGGCCGGACCGCGCTGGTCATCGCGCACCGGCTGTCCACCATCCGCAACGCCGATCAGATCGTGGTGCTCGAACACGGCCGGGTCGTCGAACGCGGAACGCACACCCGGCTGCTGGCCGCGGGCGGACGCTACGCCGAGCTGTACCGCACCCAGTTCGCCGACGACGCCGACTCGGCGGCCGCCTGACGCGGGCCCGGGAGCACCGCACCGACCGGAGGCCGGACGCCGAGCACGCGTCCGGCCTCCGCCGTGCGCGGCAGACGCCCGGGCCCACCGGCCGATCCGGGACATTCGTGCTCGCCGCCCGGGGTGCGCAGTAGCGTCGAACCCATGGGAGCACACACGCACAGTCATGGGCACGGGCACTCACACGGGCTCGGGCACGGGCACTCACACGGCCGGCACCACAGCCACGCTCATGGGCACACCCATGACGGCATCGACTGGACCGAGCAGCTGGCCAACCTGCGGCGGGACGACGCGATGGGCCAGGAGAGCAGCGCGCTGATCGCGCGCAGGCTCATCGGCCTGGTGACCACCGATCTGCCGACCATCGTCGACATCGGCGCCGGGGCCGGCGGGCAGAGCGCGGCGCTGGCGCGGGAGCTGGCCGGGCGCGGCGGCGGGCGGCTGGTGATCGTCGACGCGGTGCCCGAACTCATCGAGGCCGCGCGCGAGACCGTCGACAACGCGCTCGCCGGGGACGACCGGGTTCGCGTGGACACCGTGCACGCCGACGCCGCGGACGACGCGCTGCTCGATCTCGTCCCGGCCGCGGACGTGGTGTGGGCCTCGCGCATGGTGCATCACCTGCCCGATCAGCAGGCGGGCACCGATCGACTGGCCCGGCTGCTGCACCCGGAGGGCTGGCTGGCGCTGTCCGAGGGCGGGCTCACGACCCGTTGCCTGCCTTGGGATCTCGGCATCGGGGAACCCGGCCTGCAGGACCGGCTGCTCGCCGCGCGCGACGCGGGATTCGCTCGCATGCGCGCGGAAATCCCGGCGGCCGTGCGCATGCCGTACGGCTGGGGCAGCGCGCTCGAACGCGCGGGCCTGCACACCGTCACCTCGTTCAGCGTGCTCACCGAACATCCCGCGCCGCCGAGCACGCAGGTCCGCGAGAGCGTGGTCGCCTGGCTCGCGGCGCTGCGCACCCATATCGGCGACGACATCGCGGCCGCGGATCGCGAAACCATCGACGCCCTGCTGGATTCCACCGCGCCCACCCATGTCGCCGCGCGCGAGGACATCTTCATGCTCGGCGCGTCGACCATCTATCTCGGGCAGCGCTGAACCGGGTCGCGCGCGGCGCCACGCCGGTGCGCGCGGACCCCGGATCACCGGGATCGGGCCGGGACCAGTGCCGCAGCGATTCCGGGTTGAACATGATCTGGCGAAGGGTACCGGAGCGAGACCGGCCCGTAACCGGACCGTTAAGGTCCGGCCGGTCCGAAACACCCTGGTGTACGGCATAATTCGACTTCCCTGGCACAGCCGATCGGATGCTTGTTTCACAGGCCGGGGGAGGAGTATCAGTGAGTCGTACGACGGAGCAGCAGCGGGTTTCCGCCTACCGTTTCCCCGAGGCGCCGCACCCCGCGGGCCGCACCGCCCCGCAGCGGTCGCCGCTGGCCGAGCACCCGCTGGAACTGCGGGTGACCTCCGGCTTCCAGCGCACCCCGGAGCAGTGGACGGTACCGAAACAGCTTGTCGCCCACTGCACTTCGGGCCGGGTCGTCATCGACTTCACCCGGGCGCACTGCACCCGCCGGGAAATCGATCTCGAGCTGCACGCCGGGTCCGGCTCCATCGTGATCGTGGTGCCGCGCGGCTGGCGGGTCGACCTCGACGGCCTGCGCCGCGGCGCGGACGCGACCGTCGCCGATCGGGTGAACCTGCCGCGTTTTCCGGGCGCTCCGCTGATCCGGGTCGTGGGTCAGATCGAGACCGGGGTCGTCAAGGCGCGCTACGCGTATCGCTCTCCGATGGAGTGGCTGCGCCGTTCCCGCTGAGCGGCCGTTCGACGCCGCGCGTCGTGCCCTGCGCGACCGCGCACAGCACCGAGCCGTCCGGGCCGTCGGCGAAAACCTCACAGCGGCAGACGGCTTGGCGGCGCGTGGCGTCGATGACGCTCGCCTCCGCGCGCAACCGCTCCCCCGCCGCGGGCCGCAGATAGGTGATGGTGAAGCCGCCGGTCAGCACGTTCGCACCGAGCACCGTGGCCGCGGCATAGGTGAGCGCGTTGTCCGCGGCGTAGGCCAGGACACCGCCGTGCACGTAGCCGAACTGCTGGCCGAGTTCGGGGCGGACCGGAATCTCCAGGGTCGCACGGCCGTCGCCGAAGGCGGTCAGCTCCGCGCCGACGAGCCGGCTGAAGCCCTGCGCCTCGAGAATCCGCTGTCCCAGTTCGAGATTCAATTCGGTGGTGGTCATCGTTCTTCCTTCACCTCGGTTCGATCGGCGCGCAGCACCTGCCAGGCGGCGTCGGCCAGCTGCGGGGCCACCTCGATCGGCGCGGTGACGATCTCGCCGCCGAGCCACTGCCGCGCGTACACCTGCGCGGGCCCCAGCCACAGCGCGTACAGCAGGTCGAAATCCAGTTCGCGCACCGCGCCGTAGCTCGCGTGCGTGCGCCACCAGCGCAGCACCGAGCGCATGAACTCGCGGTTGCTCTCGCTCTCGCGCACCCCCGGCGGTCGCGCGGAGGTGAGAACCTGTGCGCGGTACTGGTTCTCGGTCACCCAGCGCAGATGTTCGGTCACCGCCGCGCGCACCCCGGACTCGGCGTCCGCGCTCTCGCCCACCGCCGCCCAGAAACACCGCTGGTAGTCGGCCAGCGCGTGCGCCCAGACCTGCCGGTACAGCTCGGCCTTGTCGGGAAAGTGGTGGTAGAGCGCGCCGACGCTGGCGCCGGCCGCGTCCCGGATCTGCGTGAGGGTGGCGTCGAGAGCGCCGTGCTCGGCGAACTGCCGCTCGGCCGCGAGCAGCAACCGATCTCGAATCTTCATGTCCAGAATTTAGTTCTGTTTTACTCGATCCCGCAACCCCGAATCCCGGCATTTCCACAGACCATGCGGTATGACGGAGGGGTGGCGCGCTGGCTGTTGCACGTCGACCTCGACCAATTCCAGGCCGCGGTCGAATTCCGCCGCCGTCCCGAGCTGCGCGGACTCCCGGTCATCGTGGGCGGCAACGGGGATCCGAACGAGCCGCGCAAGGTCGTCTCGTGCGCCTCGTACCCGGCCCGCGCGTGCGGGGTGCACGCGGGGATGCCGCTGCGCACCGCGCTGCGGCACTGCCCCGACGGGTTGTTCCTGGCCCAGGATCTGCCCGCCTACGCGGTGGCCTCCGAGGAGATCATGGAGCTGCTGCGCACCTTTCCCGGGCGGGTCGAGGTCCTCGGCTTCGACGAGGCCTTCCTGGCCGCCGACACCGACGACCCCGAACAGCTGGCGCGCGACATCCGTTCCGCCATCGAAGGATTGGGGCTGACCAGCGCGGTCGGCATCGGGGACAACAAGACTCGCGCCAAACTCGCCACCGGATTCGCGAAGGCGGTGGGCAAGTCCGGCGCCACCGAGGAACCGATTCCCGGCGCGGGCACCGGCGTCTTCCGGCTCACCGCGGAGAACTGGACCGCGCTCATGGCGCACCGGCCGACCACCGCGCTGTGGGGCGTCGGCGGTCGCATCGCGAAACGCATGGCGGCCCTGGGCATTCACACCATCGGTGAACTCGCCGCCGCCGACCGCGCGGCGCTGGCCGCCGAATTCGGCCCGAATACCGGACCCTATCTGTGGGTACTCGGGCACGGTGCCGGTGACACCGACGTCGCCGAACCACGAGAACCCGTCGGGCGCAGCCACTCCGAGACCTTCGCCGCCGATCTCACCGAACGCGCCGAGTTCGACGCCGCGATCACCCGGCTCGCCACCGTGGTGGCCGAGGAGACCTTCGCGGAGGGGCGCACCGTGCGGCGGGTGGGCGTCACCGTGCGCACCAGCACCTTCTTCACCCGCACCAAACAGAAGAAACTGCGCGCGCCCACCACCGACCCGGACGAAGTCGTGCGGACCGCACTGCTGGTCCTGCACTCCTTCGAACTGGACCGCCCCATCCGATTGCTCGGCGTCCGCGTCGAATTCGGTCCCGAACCGGGGTGAGCGGCCGCGTTTGACATGCTGGGTCCAGGAATACAGACGGAAGGCACGCATCCGATGACCACATACGAGAACATCAGCTTCGAGCCCGCCGGCCCGATCGCCCGCATCACGCTGAACCGGCCCACCGCCGCGAACGGCATCGACCAGGCCCTGGCCGACGAGCTGGTCCGCGCCGCCACCTACTGCTCCGAGGATCCGGCCGTCAAGGTCGTCGTGCTCACCGGGGCGGGCAAGTTCTTCTCCGCGGGCGGCGATCTGCAGGCCATGGCGAACAGCGCCGACACCGGGCAGTTCATCGAGAAGCTGGCGGGCACCCTGCACGAGGCGGTGTCCGCGCTGGCCCGGATGGACGCGCTGCTCATCGTCGCGGTGAACGGCACCGCGGCCGGGGCCGGGTTCAGTCTCGCCGTCGCCGGCGACCTCGTCGTCGCGGGCGAATCCGCCAAATTCACCATGGCGTACACCAAGGTCGGGCTGAGCCCGGACGGCGGCGCGTCCTACTACCTGCCGCGCCTGATCGGCCTGCGCCGCACCCAGGACCTCATGCTCACCAACCGCGTGCTCACCGCCGCCGAGGCGCTCGAGTGGGGACTGCTGCACCGGGTGGTGGCGGACGCCGAGCTCGCCGCGACCGTCGACGAGCTCGCCGAGCAGTTCGCCGCCGGGCCCAAGGGCTCCAACGCGCACGTCAAGAAGCTGCTGCTGGTGTCGGGGCAGCACACGCTCGAAGAGCAGCTGGCCACCGAGGCCGCGTTCATCACGAATTCCGCCGAATCGGCCGACGGTGCGGAGGGCATCGCCGCGTTCGTCGGCAAGCGGGCACCGAAGTTCGCCTGAGCCGGAGCCGGGATGCGGGGCGCGGCGACTGTCCGGCGCGCCCCGCCGCTCACCCCTTCATGAAGGCCAGGATCTCCGCGTTCACCTCGGCGGCGTGCGTGATGTACAGGCCGTGACCGGCGTCGGGGTACTCCTTCAGCACCGCGTGCGGGGCGAGCAGCACCGCCTGTCTGCTGCTGATCTCGATCGGGATCGACTGATCGGCCCAGCCGTGCAGCAGCAGGACCGGCAGGGTCAGCGCCTCGACGTCGGGGCGGTGATCGGAGGTGAACAGCTGACGCTGCACCTCGACCGAGGCGTACGGGGACGCCGAGAGGCAGCGGCTCATCTCCAGATCCATCACCGCCTGACTCGTGCCGGGCCGCAGGTGGGTGGCGAAATAGCCCTGCGCGCGATCGGCGAACCACTGCGGGCGGTCGGTGCGCAGCTGGTGCAGGGAGGCTTCGAGAAGTTCACGCGGCGCGCCCACCGGGTTGTCCGGGGTCTGGCACAGGTAGGGAATCGCGGGCGCCAGCAAGGCCAGGCGGACCGCACGGTCCTGCCCGTGCCGGGCCAGATAGCGCACCGCCTCCGCGCCGCCCGCCGAATGCGCGACCAGCGTGAAGTCGCGCAGGTCCAGGTGCTCGACGAGGCAGGCCAGATCGTCGGCGCGGGTGTCCACGTCGTAGCCGGTGCTCGGGCGTTCGGAGCGGCCGTGACCGCGCCGGTCCGGCAGGATGCAGCGGTAGCCCCGGTCCAGGAAGAAGTGCAGCTGGTACTCCCACATCTCCGAGTTCAGGGACCAGCCCGCCACGAAGAGGATCGGCTCCCCGGTGCCGTAGTCCTCGTAGGCGAGGGTGGTGCCGTCGGTGCTCTGGTAGGTCGGCATATCGGCTGCGCTCCTTTGCTTTTCGCGGGCTGGGACAACGGTCCCGCAGCGGGTGAGCGAAAGCGATTACCCGCGGGGTAATGCCGCCTCGCCGACGCCGGACCCTGTTGTGGGCGGGAGCCGGGTCCTATGCTCGGAGCATGGAATTCCAGGCGATGGTGGCACACGAATCGGACAGCGGGATCACGCTCGATCGCGAGGTGGTCACCGAGGATTTCCTGCCCGCGGGCGACGTGACGATCAAGGTGCATTTCTCGAGCGCCAACTACAAGGACGCCCTGGCCATCACCCCCGGCGGCGGCGTGGTGCGCGACTACCCGATCGTGCCGGGCATCGACATCACCGGTGAGGTGTTCCGCTCGGACAGCCCCGACTTCGCCGTCGGCGATCCGGTCGTGGCGCACGGGTACGGCATCGGCGTCACCGAGCACGGCGGCTTCGCCGAATACGCCCGGGTGCCGGCCGAGTGGGTGGTCAAGCTCGACGGGCTCACCCCGCGCGAGGCCGCCGCCATCGGCACCGCCGGGTACACCGCGGCGCTGAGCGTGCAGTCCCTGCTCGACCACGGACTCACCCCCGCCTCGGGTCCGATCCTGGTCACCGGCGCGACCGGCGGCGTCGGCAGCATCGCGGTGGACATCCTGTCCACGCTGGGGTTCGAGGTCATCGCCTCCACCGGCAAGCTCGGCACCACCGAACTGCTCACCACGCTCGGCGCGTCCGAGGTGATCGGGCGGCTCCCCGCCGAGGGCGAGAAGGTCCGGCCGCTGGGCAAATCGCTGTGGGCGGGCGCGGTCGACAGCGTCGGCGGCACCTCGCTCGCGCACATCCTCTCGACCACGAAATACGGTGGGGCGGTGGCGGTCAGCGGGCTCACCGGCGGCACCGACCTGCCCACCACGGTCATGCCCTTCATCCTGCGCGGGGTGTCCCTGCTCGGCATCGACTCGGTGCACCATCCCATCGCCGCGCGCCGTGAACTCTGGGCCCGGCTCGCGAAAGAGCTGAATCCGCAGAGCCTTTCGCTGCTGGAGAACTACGCGCCGGTCACCGAGGCCGGCGCCGTGCTGCACGCCGTCCTCGAGGGCACCCACTCCGGCCGCACCGTACTGGGCGTGGCCGGGGAGTTCTGAGCCCGTCAGTCGATGGTGGCGTGGACCAGGTTGTGGTCCGACACCCCCGCCACATCGACCACGGCGGCCGCGCGCACGGCGCGGCCGCGCGCGATGACGTGATCGATGAACTGGGATTTCGAGCTCGCGGTGCGCGGCCGGGTCGCGGCGGAGCCGGGCGCGAAACTCGCGAAGGCGAATTCGGGCCCCAGCGCGGTAGCCACGGTGATGCTGTCGGCGTTGAAATCGCCGAGCAGGACCGCTGGCTCGCGCCCGGCCAACTCGGCGAGCCGGGCGAATTGGACGTCTCGGCGACCGTCTCCGGTGACATGAGTCGCGATCACGAGCACGCCCCCGACCTCCACGGCGAGCGCGCCGTTACCGGGATCGTTGACGAACGGCTCGGCGGACACCTCCCGGCTCGGCCCGTCCACCATGAGCACCAGCGCTTCGGTGCCGTCGGCCAACTGCGAGGCAACCCGCTTGGGCCTGGGAATCCGCGGATACCGCAGCACGTGAAAACTCCTGCCCGGCATAACCCTTCGCAGTTCCGCCAACTGGTCGCCACTGACCTCCTGGAGCGCGATCACCTTTTCCGATCGGTCGGCCAACAGTCCCGCGACAGCGGAGATGCGCTCACGCTCGTCCGGCCACTTCTCGGCAATCTCGCTGTCCCAGTTGTCAGCGTGTACACGGTGCAGAACGTTCCAGGTGGCAACAGTCATCACAACCAATCACCGTACGAGAAATGAACGGCCCGTGCAGGTTTCGTTTCATGTGAAACATACACGGGCCGCAGCGGTAGCTGTGCGGCTACTGATAGTGGAAGCGGCAGGCGAATATGGTTACCGAGTCTTCTTCGATCACGTAGATGAGTCGGTGCTCACTGGTTATTCGACGAGACCACAGGCCCTGTAGGTCTCCACGCAGCGGCTCGGGCTTGCCAATGCCTTCGTGGCCATTACGAGTGATGTCATCTATCAGCCTGTTGGTTCGCCGTAGCGCTGCTCGATCGTTCTCCTGCCACCACAGGTAGTCCTTCCATGCCGGTGGAGTGAAGGTGATCTTCATTCCTCCACCTCGTCATCGACCGGTATCAGATCGTGCTCTTCGACCTCGCCGCGACGCCAGTGCGCGAGGGATTCGCGCAGATGCCGGGCATTCGCCTCGGTGCCGAGAAGGTATGCGGTCTCCTTCAGCGATTCATACTCGCGAAGCGAGATGACCACGGCGGGCTCACGACCGGCCCGGGTGATCACCACCTCTTCCAAATCGTCGGTGACCATGTCGAGGGCGCTGGCTAGGTTGGTCCGGAATTCGCTGGCGGACATCGGTCGCATGGCCATCTCCCTCACATGTTCAACTGACATGAATTCAGCGTACGTGATCACGTACACGACAGTGCGAGAATTCCATAGGTCACCGTGACAATCCCTCATACGCCGGTAGCCACGCCGAAGAGGATTTCTCATCGGCGTGGCTACCTGGGCGTGCGCTATCAGGCGGTGGCGCTCAGCGGGATGCCGTCGAGGGCCGGCTCCACGACCGGTTCGATGGCGTAGGCCAGGATGTCGGCCACGTCTGCGACGGGGCGCACATCCAGGGCGGCCAGGACCTCGGCGGGGACCTCGTCGAGATCGGGCTCGTTGCGGGCGGGGATGAAGACGGTCTTCAGGCCCGCGCGCTGGGCGGCGAGGAGTTTCTGCTTCACGCCGCCGATCGGCAGGACGCGCCCGTTCAGGGTGACCTCGCCGGTCATGCCCACATCCGCGCGGACCTGACGGCCCAGGGCGAGCGAGACCAGGGCGGTGACCATGGTGACGCCGGCCGAGGGACCGTCCTTGGGAACGGCGCCCGCGGGGAAGTGGATGTGGATGTTGCGATCCAGGACCTTCGGCTCGATCCCGATCTCCTCCAGGTGCGAGCGGACGTAGGTCAGCGCGATCTGCGCGGACTCCTTCATCACGTCACCCAACTGGCCGGTCAGGGTCAGCGAGCGCTCGCCCTCGGCGGCGTTGGCCTCGATGTAGAGGACGTCGCCGCCGGCGCCGGTCACCGCCAGACCCGTCGCGACACCGGGCACCGCGGTGCGTTCCACCCCGTCGGGGGTGAAGCGCGGACGGCCCAGGTAGTCCTTCAGGTCGCCGACGCCGATCACCAGGCGATCCGCGGCCGACACCGGAACCCCGGCGTCGTAGCCCAGCTCCGCGTCGTAACCCAGTGCGGCGGAATCGCTTCCGGTGTCCGGCACGAACTCGCCGGCGGAGACGATGCTGCCCGCGGCGGGGTCCGCCGACTCCGACAGCCTGGTCACCGCCTTGCGCAGGGCCTTGGCGATCAGCCTTTCCAGCTGCCGCACACCGGCTTCGCGGGTGTAGTTCGCCGCCACCTCGCGCAGCGCCTCGTCGGTGAACTCGACCTCGTCGGTGGTGAGCGCGTTGCGCTCGAGCTGCCGCGGGATCAGGAAGTCACGGGCGATGGCGACCTTGTCGTCCTCGGTGTAACCGTCGACGGTGATGAGCTCCATGCGGTCCAGCAGCGGGCCGGGGATGGTGTCCATGACATTCGCGGTCGCGATGAACAGCACGTCGGACAGGTCCAGATCCAGATCCAGGTAGTGATCGCGGAAGGTGTGGTTCTGCGCGGGGTCCAGGACCTCGAGCAGCGCCGCCGCCGGATCACCGCGGAAATCGGAGCCGACCTTGTCGATCTCGTCCAGCAGGACGACGGGATTCATCGAACCTGCCTCCTTCATCGCCCGCACGATGCGACCGGGCAGCGCGCCGACGTAGGTGCGCCGGTGGCCGCGGATCTCGGCCTCGTCGCGCACGCCGCCCAGGGCGACGCGAACGAACTTGCGCCCCAGCGACCGTGCCACGGACTCACCCAGCGAGGTCTTGCCCACGCCGGGCGGGCCGACCAGCACCAGCACCGCGCCGGAACCGCGACCGCCGACGACCTCCAGGCCGCGGGCGGCGCGACGAGCGCGCACCGCCAGGTACTCGACCATGCGGTCCTTGACCTCGTCCAGGCCGTGGTGATCGGCGTCCAGCACCGCGCGCGCGGCCGAGACATCGGTGCTGTCCTCGGTTTTCACGCCGAACGGCAGCTTCAGGACGGTGTCCAGCCAGGTGCGGATCCAGCCCGACTCCGGGCTCTGATCGCTCGCCCGCTCCAGCCGCCCGACCTCGCGCAGCGCGGCCTCGCGAATGTCCTCGGGCAGATCGGCGTTCTCGATCCGGGTGCGGTAATCCTCCGCGCCGTCCGGTTCGTCCTCACCGAGCTCCTTGCGAATCGCGTTGAGCTGCTGGCGCAGCAGGAACTCGCGCTGGGACTTCTCGACCCCGTCGCGCACTTCCTCACTGATCTTCTCGTTGACCTCGGTCTCGGCGATGTGCTGCTTGGTCCACTCGGTCAGCTTGGTCAAACGGGTTGCCACATCGAGGGTTTCGAGCAGCTCGCGCTTCTGGTCGTGGCTCAGGTACGACGCCCAGCCCGCCGCGTCGGCGATGGCCGACGGATCGGAGAGCTGATTGACCGCGTCGATGACCTGCCAGGCCTCACGGCGCTGGAGCACCGCGACGACCAGCTTCTTGTACTCGGCGGCCAGATCTCGGGTGCGGCCGTCGGCGGGCGGGGTCTCGACCAGCTCGGCCTCGACCCACAGGGCCGCGCCGGGTCCGGTCACGCCGTGGCCGATCTTCACCCGGCCCTCGGCCTTGAGGACCGCGGCGGGCGCGCCCCCGCGCATGCGGCCGACCTGCTCGATGGTGGCGACCACGCCGTATCCGGCGTAGCCCTGATCCAGTCGCGGCGCGACCAACACCTGGTTGACCTTGCCGGCCTGGGCGGCGTCGATGGCGGCCTGCGCGGACTCGTCGAGCTCGATCGGGACGATCATGCCGGGCAGCACGATCGGATCGGTCAGGAACAGGACCGGGAGGTTCTGGGTGTTGGTCACGACTGCTACCTCTTCCAAGATTGAGCGTCTCCTACTCAACTCAGGTTGAGCGTTACCCAGTCAACCTCGACCCCCGCCCGGTAATTCCGCGACCTTGTTCGCCCCCGGCGAACGCCCGGACCACCGGGTGGTGATCCGGGCGAAACAGCAGGCCGGGAGGTATTTCGCGGACTACTGGGCCGCGCGGGCGACGAGCGCGCCGAGGAACGCCTCGTCGGCCGGGGTCAGATCGGTGAGGGCGAAGGAGGTCGCCCACATCGAGGCCTCGTCCAGGTTCGCCTTGTCCTCGAAGCCGAAGGTGGCGTAGCGGGACTTGAACTTCTCGGCGCTCTTGAAGAAGCAGAGCACCTTGCCGTCCTTGGCGTAGGAGGGCATGCCGTACCAGAGCTTGGGCATCAGGTGCGGGGCGTTCGCGGTGACGATGGCGTGCACGCGTTCGGCCAGGGCGCGATCGGAGTCGTTCATCTCGGCGATCTTGGCGAGCACGTCGGCGGTGCCGTCGGCCTTGGAGGACTTGCCGCCGCGGCGGGCCTCGGTCTTGAGTTCGGCGGCATGGGCTTTCATGGCGGCGCGCTCGGCGGCGGAGAAGCCGACGGTGGTCTTGGTGGCGGTGGTCATTTCGGGTTCCTCCGGATGTGCGGTGTTCGGGTGCCGTGGTCGGCGGGAATGATTCGGGGACAGCGAGATTCGAAGAACCGCGGCGGTTCAGCGATCCTGGAGCAGGCCCAGGATGTTGCCGTCGGCGTCGCGCACCTCGGCGACGCGGCGACCGTTGCCGGTGTCGCGCAGGGACTGCCGCGCGGTCGCGCCGGCCGGGCCCAGTTCGGCGAGTTTGGCCTCGATGTCGGGCACCTCCCAGTAGATGACCGGGACGGTGTTGCCCTGCGGGCCGCCGTCCGGCACCAGGCCGATGTGGTGGCCGTCGACGGTGAAGCCGACGTAGTAGGTGCCCTCGATCTCCGGTTCCACCCCGAGCAGGGCGGTGTACAGCGCCTTGGCCGCGGTGAGATCGGAGACGGGGTACAGCACCGTCTTGATGCCCTTGGCTGGGGTGGCGGTCATAGTCTCCGGCTCCTGTTCGTGCTGGTTGGTATGGCTATAACGGTATTTCCGGGCGGTCGGCGCGACATCCGTGCTGACCACGGAAGGCACCACGGAAAGTCCACGGGCTCGGCCGTACGGAGGCCCGAAAAGCGGCGCGGCGCGCGGGGTTGACGAGATTGGCTAAAGCTATTAGCTTTATGGCTATCGAACTTAGCTTCACTTCTTCGAGGAGAGGGACACCATGACCGAGTACCTGGACATCGACGGCGGCCGGATCGCGTACGACGTGATCGGTGACGGCCCGCTGGTGGTGCTCTCGCACGGCATCGGCGATCGGCGCCAGGCTTACCGGCACCTCGCACCCCTGATCGCGGCGGCGGGCTACCGGGTGGTCAGCGCCGACATGCGCGGCCACGGCGAATCCAGCCTGAACTGGCCGTCCGAGACCGGGAAGGACGCCATCAGCCGCACCGACGTGGCGCGGGACCTGCTGGCCCTCATCGCGAAACTGGGCGGACCGGCCGTCATCGTCGGGCATTCGCTCTCCGGCGGCGCGGCGACCATCGCCGCCGCCGAAGGGCCGGAACTGGTGCGGGCGATCGTGGAGATCAACCCGTTCACCCTGGTGCAGAAGTTCGACCTCGGCGCGCTCGTCAAGACCCCGCGGTACCGCCGCGGCATGGTGCCGCTCATGTCGACGCTCGTCTTCAAGAGCCTGGGGCAGTGGGCGAAGTACCTGGACGTGTCGTACCCGACCAAGCCCGCCGACCACGACGCCGAGCTCGCGGCCCTGTTCGCCACGCTGCGCGAACCGGGCCGGATGGCGGAATTCATGAAGACCGGCAAATCCACCCCCGCCGACGCGCAGGCCCAGCTCGGCAACGTCACCCGGCCCGCGCTCGTCGTCATGGGCACCGCCGACCCGGACTTCCCGAACCCCGAGGCCGAGGGCCGCGCCGTCATCGCCGCCATGCCCGCCGGACTGGGCAGCCTCGGACTGGTCGAGGGCGCGGGCCACTACCCGCACGCCGAAATGCCCGAGCGCACCGCCGAACTGATCCTGCCGTTCCTGCAGGCGCACGCCTGATGCCGCGGGCCGGACTGAACAGAGCCGAGGTCATCGCCGCCGGTGCGGCGCTGGCCGACGAGGTGGGCTTCGCGAACCTGGCGCTGAGCCCGCTGGCGCAGCGGCTCGGCGTGCGGACGCCCTCGCTCTACAAGCACGTCGAGAGCCTGGCCGACCTGCAGCACGGCATCGCGGTGCTCGCGCTGACCGAACTCGACGCGCGTATTCGCGATGCCATGCACGGACATTCGGGCAGCGCCGCGCTCGCCGCCTTCGCCGACGGGTTCCGGGGCTACATCGTCGAGCACCCGGGCCGGTACGCGGCCACCGTCGGCGTCGAGCCGGCGGGGGCGGACGATCCACTGGGACAGCCGAGTTCACGGCTGTTGGAATCCATGGCGGCGGTGCTGCGCGGCTATTCCATCCCCGAGGCCGACACGATCCACGCGATGCGGACCCTGCGCAGCACCTTTCACGGGTTCGCCACCCTGCAGTCCGGGGGCGGATTCCAGTGGGACGGGGAACCGGACGCCAGCTTCGCCTGGATGGTTCGGTTCCTCGACCGGGGCCTGTTGCGGCTGGGCGAGACTTCCACCGGGGCCTGACAGGCCGCCGCACAACGCGATCCGGCACCGAAACCCGGGAAATGCCCGGCGGCGCGCACCGCGCGGCGCACGATGGGTGCGAGACCATCGGCAACGAAGCCCTGGAGCGTCATGAACGAGTTCGAATTCGACGGCACCCGTATCGCGTATCTCCGGCAGGGGGACGACGGCCCGCCGGTGCTCATGCTGCACAACGCCGGTTCCTCACACCTGATCTGGATGCCGCAGCTCACCGCGCTGGCCCGGAACCATCGGGTGTACGCGCTGGACCTGCCCGGCTACGGATCCTCGGACCGGCCCGCGGCCGGCTACACCCTCGAGCGCTACACCGAACTGGTGCGGGAGTTCGTGATTCGGCACGAGCTCACCGGCATCGGCCTGGTCGGCAACTGTCTCGGCGCGGCCATCAGCCTCACCCTGGCCCGCCGCGAACCCGGGCTCGTGCGCGCGGTGGTGGCGATCAACCCGCTCACCGAGAACACCGCCATGCACGGCGATCTCGGCCTCGCGGCGCGCGTCACCCGCGGCCTGCCCGGGTTCGGCGCCCGGGTGCTCGGCGGCTGGCACACCCCGGAATGGTTCGCGCGCACCACGATTCGCACCTGGTTCAGCAGCGGCCGCGCCTACCGCGAGTGCCCGTACGTCACCCCGCTGGCCGCCGGGTTCCCCGCCCGCGCCCTGGTGGGCCTGGTCCGCGACCTGGGTTCCTTCGCCACCCTGGACGACTGGCCCGATCGCGACGCGCTGCCCCCGGTCTGCACGATCTGGGGCACCGAGAACCGGATCCTGTCCGCCGCCGCCGGCCGGACCGTGAACGCAGCCCTGCGCCCCGAACGCGCCGAATGGCTGGACGGCTGCGGGCATGTCGCGATGCTGGAACGGGCGCCGGAGGTTACGGCGATCGTCGGCGAGTTCTTCGCCGAGCACCTGTCTCCCGTGGTTCCGGCGCCGGTGGCGGCCGAAAGCTGAACGCGTTCAGCCGGATACGGGCCGGCCGGGCGCGTGAAGGACCGCCGTACCCATCGACCGTCGGCGGATTTGGCGATGGGTCAGAGTGACGGTGGGGGCGGGGGCAGATGCGGGGACGGGCGGCGGGTGAACCACTCCCCCAGGCGGTCGGTCCAGGGCTCGGCCGCCGCCTGTTCGTGGGTGAGCTCGATGGAGTCCGCGGTGGGGCCGCCGAGTTCGTACCAGCTCACCGCCAGCGTGTTTTCGGTGGTGGCGAGCGCCAGGCGGGGGCCCGGGGCGGGTCGGCCAGGTAGACCGGACAGCTCGAAAACCTGGCCGCCGTCGAACAGCCGGCTCGTCTTCGGCTCCGCGCCGAGGGCAACGGCGGCGTTCAGGACGGCGAGCTGGGCGGGGAGCGGCACCACGCGCAGGGGGCGGGTGTGTCCGAGCGCGAGCGCACCCGCGCGCTCGGCGATCACGCGGATGTCCATCGACAGGGGATGGATCGGTTTGCCGCGCGATTCGGTCAGGGCCGTGTCCCACGGGATCCGGATGCGGAAGGGGATCAGGACCGAGCCCGAGTCCCGGACCCGGGTGTCGGTCGCCACCGTCTCGTCGAGGTAGATCCGGTGCCGGGCGGAGCCGAGGTCGTCGTCCCAGTCGGTGGGGTTCCGGCAGTTCACCTGGATCCGGGTGCGCGACACCGTCATCGGGTCCGAGCCACCGGTCAGACGCACCTGGCCGCCGAGTCGCCGCCCGGGTTGCACCCGCAGGGCATCCACCGTGAATTCCACGCCGCCGTCGACCATCGCACCGACCTCCCGTCCGGTCCCCGCCGGGACCCCACCACCGAACCACAGCCCGGGCGATCACCCGAACCCGGCACGCGATCGGCCTAGCATGGCGGTCGGAGTGCCCGAACCGATCTGCCACGAGGAGTCGATGACCATGCTCGCCGCGCGTCTACACCTGGGACCGAACCGCCGGTTGGAACTCGACGAGGTGCCGATCCCCGAACCGGGCCCCGATCACGTGCTGATCAAGGTGGAGGCGGCAGGGGTGTGCCTGTCGGACGTGCACCTCATCGACGGCACCCTGACCCCGCTGTTCCTGAAGGGCGACGTCGTCACCCTCGGGCACGAGGTCGCGGGCACCGTGCACGCCCTGGGACCGGGCGTCACCGGACCCGAGATCGGCGACCGAGTCCTGTTGCAGGCCGGGGAGATGCGCGGCCAGGCCACCTTCACCCGCGGCGTCGACTACGACGGCGGCTGGGCCGAATACACCCTGGCCCGGGTCGACACGCTGGTGCCGATTCCCGACGAGCTGCCCTTCGAGCAGGCGTGCTTCATCCCCGACGCGGTCTCCACCCCCTGGGCGGCCATCACCGCGACCGCCGAGATCAAAGCCGGTGAGCCGGTGGGCGTCTGGGGCGTCGGCGGCCTCGGCGCACACGGCGTGCAGCTCCTGCGCCTGGTCGGCGCCGCGCCGATCATCGCGGTGGACCCGCTGCCCGCAGCCCGCGACCGCGCCCTGGAGTTCGGCGCCGATCTGGCCTTCGACCCCGCCGACCCGGAGCTGCGCGCCAAGATCTTCGCCGCGACCGGCACCGGCCTGGCCGCGGCCTTCGACTTCGCCGGCGTCGCGGCTGTCCGCGAACAGGCCGTGGTGTGCCTGGGCCCCCAGGGCCGCCTGGTCCTGGTCGGCCTGACCGACAAGCCGATCACGGTGTCCGGCGGGACCGCCTTCAGCTTCTTCCAGCAGCAACTGCGCGGGCATTACGGGTCGGGGCCCGAGCATGTGACTCAGCTGGTGAAGTTGCAGGGGTTGCAGCGGGTCGACTTCTCGCGGTCGGTGAGCGCGGTGGTGCCTTTGGCGGACGCCGCCAAGGCGGTCCACGCGCTGGAAGCCAAGGAGGGCAACCCGATTCGGATCGTGCTGAAGCCCTGATTCGAGAGCGGGGCGCTTGGTCGCTGTTTTCCCGGATGTGCCCGCGTCGGACAGTTCGACGGACAGGGACGCGGCCGGATCCGGGAGTGCGGCGGCCTCGTTCAGGGGACAGAAGCAAGCTCAGACCTAGGTTCTTCGAGGCCTTCAGAGATCTCTTCGGAGGTAGGGAACTTCGATCATCTCGCAATGCGACACGAATATCCGTGTCTGACTTGATAATCGGGAACATGGCGTTCACCGTGCACACTTCCGACGACGCATCACCGGCCGGAATCGAATTCGGCGACGGCGACAGATACACCATCTACGGCTCCGGGGTCCTGAAGGTGGAGAGCAAGACCTACGGCACACGGATCTACTCGCCCGGGTTCTGGCAACTTCTCACCCACCATGAGCACGATGAGGCGAACCGCACCATCTACGGCGTCGACCTGTGAACTGAGCGATCCACTCCCGAAGGCGCATCACCGGACCGGTCGAGATCACCAGCGGACGAAGGCCGACCACCTGCGCGCCGGGTGACAAACAGCAATCCGACACGAGGGGGAAGTGTTGTCCGACAACGCATACGACACCGGCGCTCTGTTGCGCTATCGGGTATGGATTCTGGTCGAAGGCCCGGACGGGGAGGGGGCGATCACGTTCAACGCCTACGGCCCGGCCCTGCCCCGGGTCGGGGAGCGCCTGAACTTCAACGGCAAGTTCGGCGACGAGCTCAGCGTCGTGGTCACCGAGATCGACCACACCTGGTTCCGCGCGGGCGAGAGCACCAGGGACCTCGGCATCACCGTCGCCGCCGAGCTCACCGCACCACGCAACCAGACGTTGGCGGTACGCCTGATGGACGATATCGAGGCCACGGCCGAGTGGGTCGGCCAGTTCGCGCACCTGGAAGCGATGGACTGGTCCTAGCGGACTCCCTCGGCGCGGCCAATTGTGGCGCAGCGCTCGAATGAGCGGGCCAGAGGACACAGGCGACCACTGTGGGGACCGCGCGTGACGAAATTGACCTGGAAGGGCGAAAGCGATCCGCAGGTCGGCACCCCCTCTGACCATCAGGTTTGACTGGCAGGCAAGCTCGCAGTAGCGTTCACGCCAGTTGGCCACAGCTATGTCCAACCTGCCCCAAACCACTTGGTATGGGGCATTTTTCGTTTACCCACCGAGGCCTCCGGCGTATGCCGGGGGCCTTTCGTCGTTTGAGGAGGTATCGATGGACGCTGTCGTCTCGGCCGCCGGAGCGTGGACGGTGTTCTGGGTTCAGTTGCCTGTACTCGTGCTTGCGATAGCTGTCATCGTTCTAGGGATAACGGCCATTAGACGTGCGCATCCTGAGGACGTGCCCCGTGTATTCGAAGCGTTCACCGCGATCCTGGCCCGCCGATCCGCAGGGCCGCGGCGCCTGCCGCGCCGCGCATCGACAGCACCGGCTGACCCGACCCACCAAGAGGGAACGAGATGAGACGCCGGACAGAGAGGCGTGACGGGGTGGGCGAGCACATCGCTCATGCATCGACGTGGAAAGAAGCGGACGCCCTTATCGGTGAATCACTGGGCATCAATGCCACCGCGTTCTTCTATCAACTCTCCGAGCTGGTGGACATGATCGAGGACCTTCGCGACGACGAAAACCCCAGCGCTGGCTTCGCTGCGATGCTCGCAGGGTTTCGCCGTCCGGAGCTGCGAGCGCTGTTCGAAGGATCCGGCGACGCCACGCTCACCGGAATCGCGTGTGAAACCTGTGGGGGAGCGTTACGACGCGAAAAACGGGGGCGCCCAAGGCGGTACTGCCGTCCGGCATGTCGGCAGGCGGCCAACCGGCGTAGGCGGGGGCAGACACTGCGCCCGTACGAACTCCCGGCCCACATGGTGTTCATACTGGCCAACCTGGAGCTTCGGCAGTTGTGCGCACACGCGCACCGACAGGTCGAAAAGAAGCCCGACTGAACTCACTGCGTGATCGATGGGCGTCGACGCGTTTGAATCCGCTCCCGCAGCCGAAGTGGTTGCGGGAGCCGGGACTTGGGGACGTTCAGGCCAGGCGACGTTGGAAAGCGTTGACGGGCCGGCCGGTTGACGGATCCACGGTATAGACGGCGAGGTCGGCGGTCGACGGAGTCAGGTCCAGGACCATGAAGCCCAGATCGGTGAAATTCTCGTACAGGGCCGGGGTCGTCGCGCCCTTCGCGTGGGAGCCGGAGTTCGTTTTGGCCGCGGCGCCGGAGACCAGTTGGCGGGTGCCCTTCGTCGCGGGGGTCGGCTCCAGGACCTGGAGGCAGTGGTCGTGGCCGGAGAGGACGTAGTTCGCGCGGCCCAGGACGTGCGTTTCGAAGAACGTCTTCACGTGGTTGCCGTTGATCGGCTCGATCGTCAGGCCCTCGTAGGCGCCGGCGTTGCCGTGGCTGCCGTTGCTCAGATACGGGTGGTGGGTGCAGACGATCTTCCACTGGGCGGTGGACTCGTCGAGGGCGCGATCCAGCCAGGCCGCCTGCTCGGTCATGAACTGACCGTCGGCGGCCCAGAAGGGGGCGAACAGGGGCGGGAGATACGCCGCGATCGGGTTCAGGTCGAGCACGAAGAACTCGACCACCGGGCGACCGGGCGGGCCGACCGGGACCGAGTAGTAGCGAGCGGGCATCCACCAGCGCGGGGACCTGGCGTGATAGGCCACCTCGTGATCGCCGCGCAGCAGCCAGCCGCCGTCGCCGGGGATGATCGAGGAGTTGTCGTGGTTGCCCTGCACCATGATCCAGGGGAAATCGAGGCCGTGATTGGGGTCCTCGAACTTGGCGGCGAACTGCGCGTCGTCACTGGCCCACGGACCCGACTCGTACACGTTGTCGCCCAGGCCGAGCGCCAGCGCGAACGGATTCTCCGCGTGCAGCGCGCGGATCGCGTCGGCGACCGCCCACTGCGGGCGGGCGCCGGTGCCCGCGTCGCCGGTGATCAGCACGCGCAGGTCGGCGCCGTCGGGGAAGGGGAACTTCGTCACGGCCGGCGCGGGTGCGGGCTCGGCCCAGGCGGGCCCGGCCGCGGCGGCCAGGGTCGCGACACTCGCGGCGGTGGCGGCGCCGGTCAGAAAGCCACGGCGGTCGACGGTCATCGGGATCTCCCTCACCCTTTCCTTCTGGTCGATTGACCAGTATTCCCGGTCCGCGCGCCCGCCGCGCGGTATGCCGATATTTCGCCCCACCCTATCCACCGGAAGCCACATGTTTGCCGGACCCCGGAGCACGCGCCGGACCCGGCCGCGCCGACACGTTCGCCGAGGCCATGGACCTTTTGACACCATCCGCCGCCGGTGAGAGTGTTGACCGACGCTTGTCTCGAGTGGCAGGCGTCTCGGGCATCGAACGCGCAGGGGGACGCAGCATGACGACACTGGCCTCGGGCGTCTTCATCAATTGGGAAGAGCTGACCGGCCAGTCAAAACTCGTCGTGGATCTGATCAGCTTCCCGCTCTTCAGCGCCATCGCCGGCTGGCTCACCAACTGGACCGGCGTGCTGATGCTGTTCTGGCCGGTCTACTTTCGCGGATTCCGCATCCCCGGCCTCGAACTGCTCTACCCCTACTTCCCGCGCCGGGTCCAGGTGCTGCCCACCTTCTCCGGCGACGGCAAACGCCTGGGCTTCCAGGGCTTCATCCCCGCCCGCGCCGAGAAGATGGCGAGCATCTGCGTGGACGTGGCCATCATGCGAATCGGCAGTCCCCGGGACTTCATTCGCGAACTCGACCTGGACGGCATCGCCGACTACATCGCCGAGGTCGGGCGCAAGCAGGTGCCGTCCCTGGTCAACGAGGTGATGCTGCGGGAGAACCCGGACATCTGGAACGCGGTGCCGCGCGCGGTCCGCAACGTGCTGTACCAGCGCATCGAGCGCGAACTGCCCACGCTGGCCCGCACCGCCTTCGAACAACTCGGCGACAATGTCGATCAGCTCATCGACATCAAGGCCTTCGTCATCCGGTACCTGCGGCAGAACCCGCACATCCTGAAGGACCTCACCACCACCGTCGCCGCGCCCGAGCTCAAGTTCATGGTGCGCATCGGCCTGCTGGGCGCGCCGTTCGGCCTGCTGCTCGCGCTGTACATGCATGTGCACCAGAGCATTCCGGTCATCGGCTGGATCCCGGGCTGGGCCGTCATCCTCACCGCGGCCGCCGCCATCGGCGTGGCCGTCAACGTCATCGCCATCAAGATGATGTTCGAGCCCGGCGATCCGCAGCCGCGCTACAAATACCTGTGGAAGCAGGCGCTGCTGGCCAAGCGGCAGCCCGAGGCCGCCGCCGACCTCGCGCACATCCTGGCCTACCAGGTGCTGACCCTGCCCAACCTGGCCGAGGAACTGCTGGACGGGCCCAACGGCGACAAGACCCGCCAGCTGCTCGAACGGCTCATCTCCGCCGAGATCCATCGCCAGCTCGGGCCGACCCACACCTTCGTGCGCGCCGCCTTCGGGGCGCGGCAGTTCGACAATCTCAAGGTCGGCGCCGCCGGCGCCGCGGCGGGCCTGGCCCCCAGCCTCACCGAGGATCCGGAATTCGCCGCCGCCCAGGCCAAGAAGATCGACGAATTCGCCGCGCGCAAACTGCAGCTTCTCACCCCCGGCGAGTTCATGGAGATGTTCTACGCCTCGGTGGAGCAGGACGCGTGGCTGCTCTACCTGCACGGCGCGGTGCTCGGACTCGCCGTCGGCGGGGTGCACCTGGCCCTGTTCGGCTGGTAGCCAGAAAGTCGCTCACCTGCGCTAACAGCGTCGCCGTAAATACAAGCACGCACGCTTGCATTTTTCTGGCCGCACTGCGATGCTGACCGTCGACGGCATTCACCGGCACGGTGGACGACCGGTTTCCGCGCGGCGACAAGGACTTGCGATGGCCGATCTCGAGGCGCTACTGGCCGACTTCACCGCCGAATGCGGTGACCTGGACGCGCTGGTCGCCGACCTGGACAGGGTCGACTGGACGCAGGACACCCCCGCCGCCGGCTGGACCATCGCCCATCAGATCGGGCATCTGCACTGGACCGATCAGGTCTCGGTCATCGCCGCCACCGACGCCGAGCGCTTCGGCGCACTGGTGCAGGAAGCCCTCCCCCGGGCGCTGACCTTCGTGGACGAAGCCGCCGAGATCGCGGCCGAACAGCCGCCCGCCGACCTGCTCGCCGCCTGGCGCCGCGACCGCGCCGCCCTGGTCGAGGCGCTGCGCGTCGTTCCGGCCGGAGTCAAACTCCCCTGGTTCGGCCCGCCCATGAGCGCCGCGTCCATGATCACCGCCCGGCTCATGGAGACCTGGGCGCACGGGCAGGACGTGGCCGACGCGCTCGGGGTCACGCGCACGCCGACCGCCCGGCTGCGCAACATCGCCCACCTGGGCGTGCGCACCCGAAACTTCGCGTACATCACCAACAATCGGGCCGTGCCCGCCGAGGAGTTCCGCATCGAACTCACCGCGCCGGACGGCGACACCTGGGCGTGGGGCCCCGAGGACGCGGCACAGCGGTTGCGCGGACCCGCCCTGGACTTCTGTCTCGCCGTCACCCAGCGCCGGCACCTGGACGATCTCGCACTCGAGATCGAGGGCGCGGACGTGGCCGAATGGCTGGGTCTGGCACAGGCTTTCGCGGGCCCGCCCGGAACAGGACGAACGGCAGGCCAGTTCCACTGACCTGCCGTCGATCCCGGCCTCCGGCCCGTCGGACCTTCACCTGAGGCGATGTCGGCGCGACATCTGCCCCGAGTCCCATTCCAGGAGGCAAGGAGCGAGCGAGCGCCACCGTGGGTGCGCCGTGCCTGGTGCGACCGGACGACATTGGCCGGAAGTCCTCGATGGCAGTCGAGTTGGCGCTCGCCGCTACCCGGTATTTACCCACCCTTTCGAGGGCGGAAACCTCTCCGTTCCCGTGGAATCGCTGGCCACCGCGATATGCGTTCCATGCTGTGATCCTGCTCTCATCGACGACTGCCGCCACCGCGCGCCGCCGTAACCTGGACGCGCGTACGACTTTCAATGGTGCGGGTCGTGGGCGTCGAAAGACGCAGGGGGACCAGGGGAGAGGAAGGACGCACCAGTCATGTCGCACGAACTCGCGACGCAGGCCGTCCGGTCGACCCGGCGCGCGGCACAGGCGGCCCGCTACACCGCCGTCGTCACCGCCGCCATGGCCAGCATCGGCCTCACCGTCACCGCGGGCGCCTACATCGCCAATCAGATGGCGGGCGTACAGCATTCGGACAGCATCCTCGCCGGACCAGCGCCCGCGCGGGATCGCACCGCGGTGAGCGCGGATCGCTACCCGGGCGACGTCGTGCCGCTCGCCGAAAGAACCGATATCGCAGCGCTGCTCGGACACCCGCGCACGGTGGCGATCAACCACGACGGACCGGCCACGACGCAGGGCGTCACCGCCGACGAGGCGCCGCGGCCGCAGAGCTCCGCGCTGGCCGGGCAACTGCGGGTCGGAAACACCTACGTCGGCGCGCAAGTGCTTCCCGTGCAGCGCAATTCGCTGACCTTCACCGTGGACACCAACCTGTTCGCCACCCTCGCCGACCTGGTGCTGCGCGGGCCGATCGGCGAACAGCTCGGCGTGGTCGGCAGCAATCCGAGCGCGGTCACCCAATTGCGCACCGATCTCGACACCCGGCGCGGCGAGGTCACCCTGACCCTGTCCGATCCGGCCATCGGGGCCCACGGCCTGCAGCTGGCCCGCCACCCCGCGCCGGCGGCCACCGCCGCCACCGGCGAGTTCGCCACACCGGAACACCCCGTCGTACCCGAACACCCCGGCGCGGCCGACACGCTCGACCCCGCCGGCACCCGGGAGGGGTCGCCCGACACGCCGGACGGCACCGCTGTGTGAGACTTCCCCCGTGTACGACTACTGCGTGATCGGCGGCGGCATCGTCGGGGTGGCCACCGCGCACCGCCTGCTCGAACGGCATCCGGGCGCCCGTCTGCTCCTGCTCGAGAAGGCGGACCGGCTCGCCGTCCACCAGACCGGGCACAACAGCGGGGTCATCCACTCGGGCATCTACTACGAGCCGGGCAGCCTCAAGGCCCGGCTGTGCCGCGAAGGCGCGGAGTGGACCAAGACCTTCGCCGCCGAGCACGGGATTCCGTTCGAGGTGTGCGGAAAACTGCTGGTGGCCACCGACGCCGCCGAGCACGCCCGCATGCTGGCCCTCTACGAGCGGTCCGTCACCAACGACGTCGAGGTGGAACTGCTGGACGCCGCCGAACTCCGGCGGCGCGAACCCCGGGTGCGCGGGGTCGGCGCGCTGTTCGTCCCGAGCACCGGGATCATCGACTACACCCGCGTCACCGAGGCGCTGGCGGACCGGGTGCGCGCGGGCGGCGGCGAGATCGTGCTGGGCGCGGAGATCACCGCGATCGGCGAGAACGAGGACGCGGTAACGGTTTCCGGGCCCGCGGGCACCTGGCGCACGGCCCGGCTGGTGGTCTGCGGGGGTTTGCAGGCCGATCGCCTGGCCCGGCTCGCCGGTCTCGATCTCGACCTGCGCATCGTGCCGTTCCGCGGCGAGTACTACCGGTTGCCGGCGCATCGCCGGAATCTGGTGCGCACCCTCATCTATCCCATTCCGGATCCCGAATTGCCCTTCCTGGGCGTGCATTTGAGCCCGACGATCGACGGCGAGCTGACCGTCGGCCCGAACGCGGTGCTCGGGCTCGCCCGCGAGGGCTACCCCAAGGGCAGCGTGAATCTGCGGGACGCGCGAGAGGTGCTGGGGTTCCCCGGTTTTCACCGGGTGGCCGCGGCCAACGTGCGGACCGGACTGCGCGAGATGCGGAACTCGCTGTTCAAGCGCGGATATCTGGCCGAGTGCCGCCGCTACTGCCCCGAACTGACCGCGGCGGACCTGCTCCCGCGCACCGCGGGCATCCGGGCGCAGGCGGTGCTGCGCGACGGCACGCTGGCGCACGACTTCCTGATCGAGCGGACGCCGCGCTCGGTGCACGTGCTCAACGCCCCGTCCCCGGCGGCCACCTCGGCGCTGCCGATCGCCGAGCACATCGCCGCACAATTGGACAATTGACCGAAATCGGGGGAATTGCCGGGCGAGCGCTGGATATCCACATCGGCACCCGCGATATCCGGGTATCCATTTAATAAATAGGATTGCTGTAGTACTTTTGTTGGCAGCCGTGGGACAGGGAGCAGCCTATGGGCCACATCAAATACGCGAGTGACGTCGGTGCGCCGGTCGAGGTCGCGTTCACGTACACGGACAACCATCAGTTCGTGCCGGACTGGGCCTTCACCGTGGCGGCCTTCGAACCGATCGGGGAATCCGATCACGGTTCGGGAGCCGTCTTCGCGACGACCCTCCGGGTCGGCCCGTGGCATCCCACGGTCGAGTGTGAGATCACCGAGTACCGCCGCAACGCGGTCATCGAGTACACGCTGCGCAGGCGCCGGAAGGGGAAGCCGGCGCCCGCGCGGCGTGGCGAGGACGAACGGGCGGCCACCGGCTGCGCCGATCCCCTCGCGGTGATCAAGCTGCGCTTCGACCCGCTCGGCTACGGCCGCGCCGTGCTGACCTCGGAAACCGAGTACTGGACGCCGCCGGGACTCACCGGGCGACTGCTCTCCCGTATGCTGGCAGCCGCCGTACAATCAGCGGTTCGGCGTACCGAGTCGCAATTGCGTAGGGAGATAGAGGAATTCCACGGAACGGATCTTGTCGGCCGGATTGCGTAGGGTAACCAGCATGATCATCGTGAGCACCGACGGATCGTGCCTGCGGAACCCGGGCGGCGCCATCGGCTGGGCCTGGGTCAATCACGCGGGCGGGTCGGGCGACGGCGGTGCGGTCTCGGGCACCAACCAGATCGCCGAACTCCGCGCGCTGCTGGAAGCCGTGCGCGCGCACTCGGGCTCCGAACCGCTGCTCATCGAGAGCGACTCGCTCTACGCCATCAAATGCGCCTCCGAGTGGATCAACGGCTGGCGGCGCAACGGCTGGCGCACCTCGAGCGGCGCCGACGTGAAGAACATCGAGCTGATTCGCGAGATCGACCGGGCCATCGCCGCCCGGCCCGGTCCGGTCCGATTCCGCTGGGTGCGCGGCCACGTGGGCAACTACTTCAACGAGCAGGCCGACACGTTGGCCGGACAGGCCGCCCGCAAGGTCGCCGCGTCCGGCGTCGGCACCGACGCGCCCGGCAGCAACGCCGCCGGAGTACTCGCCGCCACCGAACCGGCGCCGGCCGAGCCGCGGATCGAACCGCTGCCCGCCGAGCCCGTCACCGAGCCGATCCCGGTGATCACCCCGCAGCCCGCGCCCGCCGCACCGGCCGTCGCCACCGCGCTGCCCGCGAGCGCGCACACCGCGAAGACGCCCCGCCGCCGCGCGACCGCGGCCAAGAACGCACCGGTCGCGGACGCGCTGACCCTGTTCTGAGACACGGCCTTTCGGGCCTGCACCGGCGTGGCGACACGCCCGGATACGACGAAACCGCCGCCCGTGGATCCTGCACGGGCGGCGGTCGCCGAAGATCGGCTCGACTAGTTGCCGGGGGCCGGGGCGGTGCTCGGCGCGGGCGCGGTGCTCGGCGCCGCGCCGCCACCGCCGGTCGGGCCGGCGAGGCTCTTCATGGCGGGGGAGTCGAAGTTGGCGACCTTCCAGACGCCGTCCGTGTTCTCCAGTTCCGCCACGCCCGGCACGGTCAGCATGTCGG
Organism: Nocardia sp. NPDC055321; assembly: GCF_053645575.1. Taxonomy (NCBI): domain Bacteria; kingdom Bacillati; phylum Actinomycetota; class Actinomycetes; order Mycobacteriales; family Nocardiaceae; genus Nocardia; species Nocardia sp. NPDC055321. Next base: position 328,753 of record NZ_JBSHMS010000002.1, on the reverse strand, counting down.
ACTGGGCCACCACGCCGTTGGACCGGACCTGGGTCAGGATCAGCACGACCTTGGCCTTGCTGTCGTCGCCCGACTCCCACGCGCAATGGATCTCGTCCAGCGTGGACTTGGCCTGCACGCTGGACATGGCCTCCTTCAGCGCGCCGGACGCGCCGTCGAAGAAGGACAGCCACTGCCCGGTGGACAGGTCCTTCACCCGGGTGAAGTAGTCGTCCAGGCTCTTGGCGTCGTAGTTGGAGACGGCCTTGCCGAAATCGCAGGCCGCGGCGGTCGCGGCGTCGCGCGCCTCGATCTCCTGCTTGCTGTCGTCGGCCTGCTTCCACAGCACCACGCCGGCCGCGACCGCGGCCACCAGCACCACGCCCGCGGCGAAAGCGGCGATGAGCGGGACCGGCCCCTTGCCGAACCGGCCACCGCCGGACGCGGCGGGCGCCGGAGCCTTGGACGCCTTGGGCTCCTTGGCCGCGGACTTGGGCGGCTGCGGGATCGCGGCCGTGTCCGACTCCTTGGTCAGCTCCGGCTTGGCGGCGGGCGCCTGCTCGGCCGCCGCGTCCGCGGCGGGGATCTTCGCGGTCTCGGCATCGGCGCCGGAACCGCTCTCGGAACCGCTCCCAGGGGCTACGGCGTCGGCCTTGGTGGTGGCCTGGTCTTCAGTTGTCTTGTCCTGGGCGGCGTCATCCGACATGGATCGATCCCCACCTTTCCCGGCGCGCTGCGGACGCACCGTCTCGGTTCAGTTCAGCGAGTATGCCGGAACCGGCGGCGATCGCCGCCGGTAGCCGGATTTTTGCACCGCTGCGCGGTGGAGTTCTGTTATTTGATCGGCGGCAGCGTCCGCTCGCTCGGATCGGCGCCCGCCGGCGGCAGCGCGCCGTTGTCCGGCACGTTCGGCCGCGGCGCGTTGCCCGAGCCACGAATCTGGGTACCCGCGTCGGGGTTGACGCAGTAGCCGGTCCACTTCGGCAGCGAACCTTCGGTCGCCGCCTCGTTGCGCACCTTGGCGGTGGGGTATTCGCAGCTCGGCCGGGGCCAGATATCCAGGATCGTATAGAACTCGCCGTCATGAGCGGGTACGCCCATGGCCGAGGTGCCCACCACGAGCGAGGGGAACAGCGCGCGCAGTGCCGGGACCCGCAACTGCGCCGCCTTGGTGACGGCGGCGAAATTGGCGGCCAGGCTGCTCATCGGGTCGGCGGTGCGATCCAGGACCGCGCCGAGCGACTCGAACTGCCCGGGTGCCTGCTCCAGGATCGTCTGGAGCTCGGCGTTGGCATCGTTGAACTGCCGGAACAGCACAGACGAGTTAGCAGTCAGCGTACCCAGATCCGGCTGCGCGAGCGAGGTCGTGGCGTTGATGGTCTGCAGATTGCGGATCAGGTTGGTGGTCTGCGGCAGCAGATTGTCCAGGCCGGTGGTGGCCAGGCTGATGCCGTCGATGAGCGAGCGCAGCTGATCCGGCCCGCCGGACAGCGCGGTGTCGAGCTCGGTCAGGATGACGCTGAACTGATCCGGGTTGACCTGCGCGATGAGTTCGCTGGCGTTGTCGAGCACCGACCACACCGGGGTCGGCGTCTTGACCTTGTCCTTGTCGAACTGCACGACATCGTTGTTGCCCAGGAACGGCGCGCCGTCCGAGGCCGGCCGGAAGTCGATGTACTGCTCACCGGCGCCCGACAGCGCGCCGACCGACACCACGGTGTCCTTGGGAATGCGGTACTTGGAATCGATCTCGACGGTCGCGGCCAGCGCCGCGCCCTTGTCGACCAGCTTGATCTGGGTGACCTTGCCGATGCGGTAGCCGCGCAGGGTCACGTCGTTGCCGGCCTGCAGACCACCGGACCGGTCGAGATTGACCGTCACCCGGTAGGTTTCGCGGGTCGGGTTGATCCGCATGACGCTCACGGCCAGGTACGCCGCGCCCACCAGCAGGATCAGCACCAGGGCTCCGTTGGAGACCAGGTTCTTGTGGTTCTTCACCCAGTTCACCGGTGGCCCCCGTTGATTCTGCCTTGGACGATCTGCAGCACCTGGATGAGGCTGCCGGCGAAATCGTTGAGATCGCGGAGATCCGGGAACTTGCTGTTGGCCGGATCGGTGAGCAGCCCGATGTCGAGCATGGTCAGGGTCGCCCCGACCGCGAGCGTGTTGCCCTTGAACGACGCGTCGGCCAGCGGGCGGATGTCGTGCAGGCCGTCGAGCATCGGACCGAAGTCCGCCTCGGTGCGGGCCAGCGCGTCCATCAGCTGATGCACGTTGTCGAGCAGGCTGGCCAGTTCGTCCTGGGTGGTGTTGGCGTAATCGCCCAGGGCCGCACTGGTTGTCGAGACCTTCTCCAGCAATTGCGCGATGGCCTGGTTGTTCTCGGCGATGGCGCCGATCATGCCCGGCAGCGTGTCCGCGACCTGGCCCAGCTCACCGCGATTGGTCTCGAGGGTGTCCGCGAGCGCGCCGAAGTTGGCGAGCACGTTGTCGATGTTCTGGCTGTTGGCGTTGAGACTGCCGACGATGCCGGTCATCTCGGTGAGCAGGTGCGCCAGCTGCGGTCCGCGGCCGCCCACGATCGAATCGAGTTCGGCCATGAGCTTGGACAGGCTCGCGATGCCACCGCCGTTGAACAGCAACGACACCGAGAGCAGCAGCTCCTCGACCGTCGCGCCCGCCGAGGTCTGGGTCAGCGTCTCGCCGTCCTTCAGCGCGGGCCCGGCCTCGCCGGACTTGGGCTTGGACACCGCGACGAAGACGTCACCGAGCGGGGTCGCCTGGCGTAGCTCGGCGGTGGAGTTCGCCGGCAGCTCGATGTCCTTGCGGATGTCGAGGTCCACGATGGCCTGGAAATCCTTGGTCGTGATCTTGGTGACCACGCCGACGTCCGAGCCGCCGATCTTGACCTTCGCCTGATCGGGCAGGTTCAGCGCGTTCTCGAAGACCGCGTGAATGGTGTAGGTGTCCTCGCCCGCACCGGGTTTGGGCAGCGGCAGACTCTCCACGGTCAGACCGCAGCCGGAGGTGGCGAGCGCGGTGGTGGCCGCGATGGCCACCACGGCGCGGCGGGTGCGGGTACTCGCCTTCAGCTGCTGCAGGAATCGATTGTTCATCGCGTCAGTCCCAACATCGCGGCGGTGAGGCCGAAATCGGGTCCCATGTCCTCGATCTTTCCGGTGCGGCAGCCGTCCGCCTTCATCTGCACGCGTTCGCAGAACACGCTGATGATCTCACCGGACAGCGCCGTGCCGATCAGACCGTGCAGGCGGATGAAGCCCTTCTCGCGGTTGACCGAGCGGTCCAGGTTCTGCATGAGCAGCGGCGCCACGTCGACGATCTCGACCACGCCGGCGGCGTTGTCGCGCAGCTGCTGGGTCACCGCGGTGAGTCCGGTCAGCGTGCCGTTGAGCTGGTCGGCGTACTGGGAGAACGCGCCACTGGTGTTGCCCAGGAAGGCGTTCAGCTGATCCAGGGTGGCCTGCAGGCCGGGGGCCTGCTCGGCGAGCAGCGTGCTCATCTGGGTGAGGCGATTGCTGAAGTCGCGCACCGACTGGTCGTTGTCGGCCAGCATCGTGGTGAGCTCGTTCAGCTTGATGATGATGGTGGAGATGGCGTCCTTGTTGTCGACGCCGAGCTTGAGCGCACCCGAGAGCGAGTTCAGGACGTCGCGCAGCTTCTCGCCGTTGCCGTTCATCATCGGGTAGAGCACGCGACCCGAGAGCGGCCCGACGCCCTCCTGGCCCTCCTGCGGCTTGAGCGCGGCGGAGAAGGCGTCGATGGTCTTGATCATGGTGTCCAGCTCGACCGGGGTCTTGGTCTGCTGAACGGTCAGGTGCGCGCCGTCCTTCAGCTTCTCCCCGCCGGTGTAGCGCGGCGCCAGCTCGATGTGACGGTCGGTCACGATGGACGGCGAGATCAGCGCCGCGACAACGTTCTTCGGCAGTTCGACACCCTTGTCCACGGTCAGGTGGACCTCGACGTACTGACCCTTGGGCACGATCTTGTCGACCTTGCCGACCTCGAGGCCGAGCACGGTGACCGGGTTGCCCTCGAACATGCCCGCGATGTTGAGGAAGTCGGCGGTGATGTGCTGGGTCTGCCCGACCGCGTCCTTCACCCCGAGCGGCACGATCGAGCAGCTGGCCACGGCCAGGGTGGCCGCGCCGATCATGCCCGCCTTGGCGATTCGGGCGAGATTCATGGATTTCATTTCTGCACGCACCCCTCGATCACCTGGACGGAGCACAACCAGTTGTCCGGGAACAGCCACGGCAGGGCGACCTCGCCGTAGTTGCCGTTGCCGAAGACGTTGTTGAACTGCCGCACCGCCGGCGGCATGATCTGCAACAGCCGGTCCAGGTTGTCCTTGTTCTTCTGCAGACCGTCGGCCATGGTGTTGAGCTGGATCAGGGTCGGGCCGAACAGATCGTTGTTCTCGGATCCGATGGCCTGCAGCTGCCCGCTGAGCTGAGCGACGTTGTCCAGCAACGTCCGCAGCAGGGCCTGGCGCTCCATCACCCGGCTGGCGATGGCCTCGCCCTGGGTGATGACCAGCAGCACGCTGTTGCGGTTGTCGCCCAGGATCCGGGTGACCCGGTCCAGGTCCTTGAGCAGCTGATCGACCGCGTCCTTGCGATCGTTCATCGTCTTGGCCAGCGCGCCGATCGAGTCCAGCGCCTGCACGGTGAGCTGCGGGGTGTCGCCCAGCTGCTGGTTGATCAGGTCGAGCGACTCGGCGAGCTTGACCGTGTCCAGGTTCTCGAACTTCGGCGTGCCCTCCTGCACCACATCGGACAGGTTGTAGGGAACGGAGGTGTTGGACTTGGGGATTCTCTTGCCCGGCAGGCCGGTGCCGTCGCCCGGATCCAGGTCCAGGAAGCGGGCGCCCAGCAGGGTCGCCATCTTGATCGAGGCGCGGGCGTCGGCGCCGAGCTTCACGTCGTCGTTGATGGACAGCGTGATCAGCACGTGGTCGCCCTCGAGTTCGGCGCCGGAGACCCGGCCCACCGACACGCCCGAGACCGCGACCTTGTCGCCGACCTTGATGCCGGCGGTCTGCGCGAACTCGGCCTTGACGCTCTGTTCACCGACCCCGAGCATGTTGAACACGCTGGAGGCCAGCAGCAGGCCGACCACGATCGCGGCGCCGAGCAGGCCGAGCCAGAAATTGCGGTTGGAATCGAAGCGGGACTTGAGTTTCGCCATCATGGCCGGCACACCGCCGAGTGGTTGTTGCCGCCGATCTGACTGAACAGACCGCGCGGGAAGAGGACACCGTACAGCGAGACATCCAGGCTGCAGATATACGCGTTGGCGTATGCGCCGTTCTGGGTGAACTTGCCGACGTCGGACAGGATGCCGGGCAGATCGACCGCGGCCTTGTCCAGCTTGTCGCCGTTGGCGAGCAGCAGGGTCAGGGCGTCGCGGGTCGAGGTCTGCGCCAGGGCCAGCTTGGGCTGGATGAGGCCGAGCATGCCGACCAGCGCGGTGGTGGCGTCGGCGATCTGCACCGTGGACGCCTGCAGCGACTGGCCCTGCTCGTACAGCCCGCCGATGAGCGAACGAGTCTGGGTCACCAGGGTTTCCAGTTCGTCGCCGCGCTTGGCCAGGCCCGACATGACACCGGAGAGATTGGTGATCACGTCCGAGAGGATGGCGTCGCGCCGCTGGAAATCGCTGGCCAGCGCCGCGGACTGGGTGATGAACGCGGACAGCGAGACGTTGTCGCCCTGCAGCGCCTGGATGAACGTGTTGGACAGGTTGTTGACCTGCTCCGGCTGCAGCACCTCGAACAGCGGCTGGAAACCGTTGAGCAGCCCCGAGATGTCGAACGACGGCTCGGTGCGCTCGATCGGGATCGAGGCCTTGTTCTTCAGCGGCGTGTGATCGCCGCCCTTCTTGTCCGGAGCCAGCGCGATGTAGCGCTGCCCGATCAGGTTCTGGTACCGCACCAGCGCCTTGGTGTCGCCGAACAGCGTCTGATCGCGCTGCACGATGAAGGTCACCTCGGCGTCGTTCTTCTTGTCCAGCTCGATCTTCTCGACCTTGCCGACGCGCACGCCCGCCATGCGGACGTCGTCGCCCTCGCGCAGGCCGAGCACGTCGCTGAAGGTGGCCGTGTAGGTGTTGGTCTTCCCGTCCACGGTGCGCGCCAGCGTGTTCCAGATGACCGTGGTCACCAGGATCGCCACCACGGCGAAGAGGGTGAAGCCGATCAGCGGTTTACGAATGCTCATCGACCGGCCCCGGTTTCGGTCACTTGCAACGTTCCACCCCTAAGGATCGAGCTGAGCAGCAGGTACTCACCGGCGGTCGGGCGACGGCCCAGGAGCTGGGTGATGGCGTCGTCCGAGTTGTAGGAGATCGGGCCGGCGGCGGGGGCCGCGGCGGGATCCGCCGCGGGTGCGGCGGGCGCGGCCGGCGGCACCAGGTTCGGGAACAACCCCTGCAGCGGGGTGCCCGCGAAGGGATTGCCCGCCTGCGGATCCGGCTGGGTGATCTCGCCACCGGTGGTCAGGCCCGGCAGGCCCGCGAGACCCGGCGGCAGCGTGAAGGGACCGAGGCCGGCGGCCGAGTCCAGGGCCTTGGGCCGCAACGACTCCGGCAGCGTGCCCGGATCCGAGACCTCCGGCGCGGTGCCGCAGCTCGGGCCGGCCAGCTCGCCGTAGCGCGGGCAGTCCTCGCGGCTCCACGGCTTGTACGGGGTGAAGGTCAGGCCCAGGTTCCAGACCATCTGCCGCTGCGGACCCCAGTGGAAGGTCGACATCAGCTTCTGAATGGACACGTTCAGGTTCTTGATGGCCAGCGGGATCGCGTTCGGGTCGTCGGACAGCGCGCCGAACAGCGCGCTGGTGCCGGTGGTGACCTGCTTGCCCACATCGGGATTGCGCGCGAAGAGACCGTTGACCTTGTCGACGGTGCCCGACGCGCCCGCGATGAGCGCGATGAGCTCACCGCGCCGATCGGAGATGGTCTGCGCGGTCTTCACCGAATCCGCCAGCACGCCCATGAGTTCGGGCGCGGACTGGTTCAGCGCGTGGAACGAATCGGAGAAGTCGGTGAGCATGACGCCCAGGTCCGGAATCGACTCGTCCACCGCGAGCAGCCAGCGATCCACGCGCTCGATGGTGGAGCCGGGCATGCGGCCGCTGCCGTCCAGCGCGTACGACAGGGTGCCGAGCACCCGGCCGAACTGGATGGGATCGATCTTGCTGAGGATGTTGCGCACCGTGGTGAGCGTGTCCTGCAGCGCGATGGTGCCCTTGGAGCGGTCCTCCGCGATCTGCGAACCCTCCTTCAGATGCGAACCGTCGCTGCCGTTGTAGACCAGCTCCACCGAGGTGACCGCGAACAGGTTGGACGGGACCACGCGGGCCGTCACGTTCGCCGGGATGCCGTCGGTGAACTCCGGCTTCATCTCGATGTGGACTTCCTGCAGCTCGCCCTTGGCGGCCACGGACACATCGCGGACCGCGCCGACCAGGACGCCGCGGAACTTCACGTCGGCGTTCTCCGGGAGACCGTCACCGGTGGTGGTGAGGTTCGCGGTGACGTTGACCTTCTCGACGAAATAGCCTTTGTACCTGGCCATCAGGAAGCCCAGGATGATGGCGAAGACCGTGAGGCCGGCGACGCCCGCGATGAGCAACTGCCGCATCGTCGGTCCGCGCCCGCTCGGATCGATGATCATCGGTTACGCCCCCTATCCCGAGATCCGGATACCGGGGTCGACGCCCCAGATCGCCAAGGTCATGAACAGGTCCGCGAATACCACCGCGATGATGCAGAGCTTGATCGCGCGACCGGCCGCCACACCCACGCCCTCGGGGCCGCCGGAGGCGAAGAACCCGTAGTAGCACTGGATGAAGGTGGTGATCGCGACGAAGATGATCGCCTTCACCAGTGAGTACAGCACATCCTGGGGTATCAGGAACTGATAGAAGTAGTGCTGGAACGTGCCGGATGCCGTGCCGCCGATCAATTGCACGGTCAGCGAGCAGGAGATGTAGGCCAGCGGCAGCGCCAGGCAGTACAGCGGCACGATGGCGATCATGGCCGCGATCATGCGGGTGCTCACCAGGTACGGAAGCGGCCGGATGGCAACCGATTCCAGCGCGTCGACCTCTTCGGAGATGCGCATGGCGCCGAGCTGCGCGGTGAAGCGGCAGCCCGCCTGTGCGGCGAAGGCCAGGGTCGCGAGCATGGGCCCGAGTTCACGGGTGGTGGCGAACGCGGAGATGGCGCCGGTCAGCGGGCTCAGCCCGAGCAGGTTCAGCGAGGTGTGGCCCTGGATGGCGACCGTCATACCGCCGAACGCCGACAGGATGAGCACCACGCCGATGGTGCCGCCACCGACGACGAGATTGCCGTTGCCCCAGGTGACGTCGGACAGCAGGCGCCAGACCTCTTTGGGGTAGTGCTTGAACGCCATCGGCATGGAGCCGACCGAGCGCAGGAAGAAGAAGACCTGATGCCCGATGCGCGCCAGGAAGTCTCGGGGCGAGGACGCCACGCCCCGGATGCGTTGGAACGGCCGCAGCAGCGGCGGAACATACGTTGCTGACACGACTCAGACCATCTGTGGTGGGAACAGGGAGTTGTAGACCTGCGTGAGGATCAGGTTGACGCCGAAGAGCATGACGGCGGACATGACGACCGCGGTGTTCACCGCGTTGGCGACACCGCCCGGGCCGCCGCGCGCGTTGAGGCCGGCGTCGCAGGCGATGATCGCGGCGAGCACGCCGAAGATGAGCGACTTGAGCAGCGCGACGAACAGGTCGGTGGTGATCGCGAACGAGGCGAAGGTGCCGATGTAGGAACCGGGGGTGCCGCCCTGGGCGAAGATGTTGAAGACGTAGCCGGTCAGGAAGCCGACGAAGACCACGAAGCCGCAGAGCAGGACCGAGACCAGCATGGCCGCGCCCAGTCGCGGGGCGACCAGGCGGCGCATGGGATCCACGCCCATCACCTTCATCGCGTCGATCTCCTCGCGGATGGTGCGCGAGCCGAGATCGGCGCAAATCGCCGAGCCGACCGCGCCCGCGATCATGAGCGAGGTGACCAGGGGCGCGCCCTGTTGGATGATGCCGAGGCCGTTGGCCGCGCCGATGAACGAGGTCGCGCCGACCTGCCCGGCGACCGAGCCGACCTGGATCGAGACGATGACGCCGATCGGGATGGCCACCAGCAGGGTGGGCGCCGCGGCGACATTGGTCATGAAGGCGCACTGCCGGATGAACTCGGCGAACGGAAAGCGTTTGCGGAAGATCGCTATGAAGAGCTCCGCGATGGCCGACACGCCCATGGCCATCATTCGGCCGCCGGTCTCCAGCGACCGTTTGGGATGGTCGTCCCAGTAGCCCTTGGCCCAGTCGACCGCGCCACTCACCTTCGACCCGGTTGGGCTCCCCTGCCCGTCCTGGCTCTTGGTCAACTGCACTGACTACCCCTCTCGACGCCGGGATACCCGCCTCCGACGACTGTTTGCTTGACGCACCTTACTACGGAGTTAGGAAAAACACATCACGCTCTTGTGGTTCCGGTCATAGAGCCGGATCACTTTCATAGAACGTCCGTGAACAGCCACGTCACGGTTGGTTTTCGTCACAAAGAACCTGGCAGAAGACTAGAACTTGTTCTAATTCCAACTAACCGCGGAGCACTTTCCCAGATGTGAAGACGAGCCCTGTAAGAATTAAATGGAAAGAATTTATCGTAATTCGATAGCCAATGTGCATTATTCCGCTGCTCTTCATCCAACTAGGTCCGAACCGAAACTTCGCGCAGGACACGGCTCGGCAACATGCGGCAGTACAAGCGGCCCACTGGGACGAATACTGACAGGATGAAGGACGCAGGTTGGTCCTAAGCGGCTTCCGAAACTTTCTGGAGGGACATGATCAGGAAACTCGCCGGGGCGGCAGGAGTCTTCGCCGTCGCCCTGAGTACGGCGTTGCTGGGCACGGGGGCCGCGAACGCAGATCCCGCGCCGGCAGTGATCGGCGGCGGCTCCGGGATCATCATCGACGACATGTTCGAGTGCACCGTGACCACCATCGGTCACGACGGCGCCGGACGCCTGGTCGGACTCACGGCCGGGCATTGTGGTGACGCGGGCGCCGAGGTGTACGCCGAGAAATCGCGGGGCACCGGGCTGATCGGCAAGTTCGTCTACTCCAATCACGATCTGGATTACGCGGTCATTCAGTTCGATCCGGATCGGGTCGTTCCGGTGAATCGCGTGGGCAATGTCTCCATCACCGGGATCGGCGGTCCCCCGGGATTCCCGATGATCGTCTGCAAGGAGGGCCGGACCACCGGCAATACCTGCGGCATTTCCTGGGGCGACGTTTTCAACAGCAGCATCGAGACCTGGAGTCAGATGTGCGTCGTCGAGGGTGACTCGGGCGCGCCGGTCGTGGTCGGCAGCACCCTGGTGGGCATGGTGAACGCCTACCTCGCGGTGGCCTGCTTCGGCCCGGAGGTCGGCACGAACATGTCGACCATCATGAGCGACATCAATGGGCGCGGCGGGATCGGCTCGGGCTACTACCCGATCTGATTCGCGGCGAGAACGACAGGGCGGGGCGGTGATCCGAACGGATCACCGCCCCGCTCGCGTCTACGGACCGCACGAGCGCCGCGATCTCACAGCGCCGAGACGCACACCACGAGTTTGCGTTCCGCATAGGTATAGCCCCGTCCCCCGACCGTGCAGTCGTTGACGTCGGAGGTGCCCCGCATGATGGCGAGCACGCGCACCGCGTCCTTCCCGGTCTTGGCGGAACAGTCGATGCGCGCCGGGTTGTCCGAGCCCAGATCCATGCAGTCCCCGACGACCCAGTCGATATCGAGGCACAGCGCACCGGTCTCGACGCCGGCGATGGTCCGGAAGTAGGCCTGGTCGGCGTCGCCGGGGCACTGATCGTTGGTGGGCGCCTTGGCGATCACCTTGTAATTGGCGTCGGTCGCGCCGCACGTCGCCTTCACGATGGTGGCGTCGGTCATGGTGCCGCCCAAGCGAACACAGTCGCCGACCGCGGCGTCGAAACCGGTGACCCCGCCCTTGTCGTTCGCGTCGGCGGGTTCCGCGGTGGCGGTCTTGGGCACCGGCCGGGTCGGCGGCGGCGAGGTCGGCGGCGGCGGGGGATCGGCGGCCAGTGAGGCCAGCGGGCTGCCATCGGTGATGTCACCGCAGCCCGCCAGGAGCACGGTGGCGGCGGCGATCACCGAAGCGGCGATCCGGGCGGAAATCTGCTGACGCGACACGCGTTCGTCCTAAATTCGAGAAACACCGAAGCCTTACTTCCCCGCCCATGAATACACCACGCCCGCGGACACCGTCGACCGCCGCGAACGCGGGCGGGACACGCTTCTCGAACCGCGCCGCAGGTCACCTCGTATAGGGGAGCATGAGGAGTACGACCGGACAGCCCGCATCCGAGACACCCTCCCCGCCGGGGGAACCCCGGCTGGTGCCCCTGCACGCGGTGGCGGCGGGGCTGGACCTCGAGCGGTATTTCCGGTGGCGGCGAGCGCGGGAGGGCGACCCGTTCCGAATGCGGTTCCCGGCCTTCGGTTCGGCGGTGTTCACCGGGAGTCCGGCGGGGGCGCGGGAGCTGTTCCGGGCGCCGGTGGAACTGCTGGAACCGCCGCTGCCCAATCCCATCGAGCCGATGGTGGGCGCGGGATCGCTGATCCTGGCGCGCGGGGCGCGGCATCGGAGCGGGCGGGCGCTGCTGATGCCGGCCTTCCACCGGGCGCGAATCAGCGCGTACGGCAGTGTGATTCGGGACGCGACACGCGCGGAGATCACGGGGGAGCGGACCGGGCGGGCCTGGACGCCGGGCACGCGGGTGGATGCCCGGGCCGCGGCACGGGCGATCACGCTGCGCGTCATGCTCACCGCGGTGTTCGGTATCGAGGATCCGGCGCGACGGGCCGAGTTCACCGCCGCCACCGCCGCGTTCCTGACCTCGTTCGGCGGTCCGCTGTTCCTGGTTCCGGCCTTGCGGCGCAACGTGTTCGGCGTGACCGGGTGGGAGCGGTTCACCGCGGCCCGGGACCGGCTGGACGCGCTGATCGACGCGGAGATCGCGCGCCGGCGGGCCGGGGCGGACCCGGCCGGAGCTCGGGGTGCGGGATTCGCCGAGGGCGCGGGTGCGAAAGACGATGGCGGCGCGGACATTCTGGGCATGCTGCTGAGCGCCCGGTACGACGACGACGCGGAACTCGGCGCCGACGAACTGCGCGAGCAGGTGCGCACCCTGCTGGTGGCGGGGCACGAGACCACCGCGACCGCGCTGGTGTGGGCGCTGTACCGGCTGCACCGCACGCCCGCGGCGCTGGCGCGGCTGCGCGCCGAACTCGACGCCGCCGGGCCCGGCGCCGATCCGGTCGAGCTCGCCGCCCTGCCGTATCTCGACGCCGTCTGCCAGGAGACGTTGCGGATGCATCCGCCGGTGCCGATCGTGGTGCGCAGGCTCACCGGTGACTACGCCCTGCGCGGGACGCCGCTGGTGAGCGGTGACACCATGGGGCTGTCGGTGCACCTGTTGCACTCCGATCCGGCAGTGTGGCCCGAATCGCACCTTTTCCGGCCCGAGCGCTTTCTCGAACGGCGTTACAGCCCATTCGAATTCGCGCCGTACGGCGGCGGTCACCGGCGCTGCGCCGGGGCCGCGCTGGCCGATTTCGAGCTGCGGGTGGTGCTGGCCACGGTGCTTGGATCGGTGCGGATGCGGCTGTCGCCGCGCTTCGCGCGCGGGCGCGTTCCGCTCACGGTGCCGCACAACATCGCGACCGGTCCGCACGCGGCGATCACCTTCGACATACCCGAGCCCGGCCGCGACTCCAGTGATCTCCCTCACAACCAGGTTTGACCCCGAGTGAGCGCGCCAACCGCGCGCGGGCGACGTTCGGTCGCCGAATCGCCGATGCGAACGGCACATACGCACCCGCGGCACCCGGTCCTCACATCACTGTGTCGCGGACCACATTCGCCGGTGCGGATGAATAACTCGCGCAACCCAATTGGCAGGCCGCGCACCGGCATGTAGGAATGGATGGTCAGACACGACTGATTTCGTCAGTTCGGAGCAGCTCGCCGCGTACACCCCAGCGGGTTGCTCCCCAACCGCCGCCACGTGTTTCTCAACGGTCATCCACGGCTAATCGGGCAAACAGCCCAGCCGTGCGCACACGATCCCGGAGAGGCGGCAACGAGAGGATCATCGCTGTGCGCGTTACCCGGTTCGGAATGCTCTCCCTCGCCACCCTCGCGGCGGCCGGGGCCGTGGTGGCTGCGCCCGCCCAGGCCGCGCCGCTCTGGCCGGGCGGCCCGGAGGTGCCGGGCGTGCCCTCGGCCGTGATGCCGCAGCCGGTCCCCGGCGATCTGCCGACCGCGCCGGGCGCGAGCACGCCGCTGCCGCCCGCGGACTTCACCGCGCCGAACATCAGCCCCGGTGACGGCGAAGTGGTCGGCGTCGCGCAGCCGATCATCATCAACTTCAAGGAGCCGATCGGTGACCGCGCGGCCGCCGAGAAGGCGATCCGCATCACCTCGACCAACAAGGTGGACGGCCACTTCTACTGGCGCAGCGACAGCCAGGTCCGCTGGCGGCCGGAGAACTTCTGGCCGGCCGGCTCGCAGATCACCGTCGAGGCGGGCGGCACCAAGACCGCCTACGAGATCGGCGACGAGTTCATCACCACCGCCGACGACGCCACCCACCAGATCGTGGTCACCCGCAACGGCGAGGTCGTGCGCACCATGCCCACCTCCATGGGCAAGAAGGGTCACGAGACCCCCAACGGCACGTACATCGTCAGCGAGAAGAACCGCAAGATGATCATGGACTCCTCCACCTACGGCGTCCCGATCACCGCGCCCGAGGGCTACAAGCTCGAGGTCGAGTACGCGACCCGCATGTCCAACAGCGGCATCTTCCTGCACGCGGCCCCGTGGTCGGTGGCGCAGCAGGGCGTCTCCAACGCCTCGCACGGCTGCCTGAACGTGAGCACCGAGGACGCGAAGTGGTTCCAGGAGAACGTGAAGAAGGGTGATCCGGTGCTGGTGCAGAACACCGCCGGCGGCACCCTGAGCACCAGCGACGGCTGGGGCGACTGGAACTGAGGTAGTTCCGCTACGCGACAAGACATCTCGAATGCCCCGCCCTGATGGGCGGGGCATTCGGCGTGAATGGGGGAGTACGGGCGAGTTCGGTTATCCGGTTCCGGCATGAAAGGGACTGGGCGGCCGTACTATTCGTCCCATGTCCGCGCCACCCGCGGGTGCTGCTGATGAACGGTCGGTGGCGCCTGTGCGCCGACTATTCAACCGTCCAGCATCTAGACGTTACCGGCTATTCGCTCGCAACCGTCACGCTGCGCGGGTGCGATCCGAGACCGAGAGAGTGCTGCCGCGGGCGCGGTCGCGTGGGCTGCGCGGGCGGCCCTGGACGGACTACGCGCTGTTCCTGGTGCTGGTCGGTCCCAACCTGATTCTGCTGTCGCTCTTCGTGTATCGGCCGTTGATCGACAACATTCGGCTCTCGTTCTTCGACTGGAACATCTCCGACACCACCGCGACCTTCGTCGGCGTCGACAACTACGTCGAGTGGTGGGGGCGCGACGATTCATGGCAAATCGTCGGCAATACAGTGATTTTCACGCTCGCGGCGGTCGTCGGCAGTATGGTGCTCGGTTTGGCGCTGGCACTGCTGCTGGACCGGAAGCTGTTCGGGCGCAATGTGGTCCGATCCGCGGTGTTCGCGCCGTTCGTCATCTCCGGCGCGGCCATCGGCGTCGCCTTCCAGTTCATCTTCGATCCCGGATTCGGCCTGGTGCAGGACGTGCTGCACCGGCTGGGCGTGGAGAAGGTGCCGGACTTCTACCAGAATCCGCGCTGGGCGCTGTTCATGATCACGCTCACCTACGTGTGGAAGAACCTCGGCTACGCCTTCGTCATCTATCTGGCCGCGCTGCAGGGTGTTCGGGCCGACCTGATGGAGGCCGCGCAGATCGACGGCGCGAGCCGGTGGACCACCTTCACCCGGGTGCTGCTGCCGCAGCTGCGGCCCACCACCTTCTTCCTCTCGATCACGGTGCTGCTCAACTCGCTCCAGGTCTTCGACATCATCAACGTGATGACGCGCGGCGGGCCGCTGGGCACCGGCACCACCACCATGGTCTTCCAGGTGTATCGCGAATCGTTCGTCAACTTCCGGGCCGGATACGGCGCGACCGTCGCCACCATCATGTTCCTGGTGCTGCTCACGGTCACGCTGATCCAGGTGCGGGTCATGGATCGAGGTGACCGGTGACGACCGCGACGCCGCGCACGGGGCCGGTGCGCACCGCGCTGAACCGGCTCGACAACACCCGCTGGGCAACGATTTTCGGCTACGCCGCCATGGTGTGCGTGCTGATCATCGTCGGCGTCCCGCTGCTGTGGATCCTGCTCACCTCCTTCAAGGAGCGCGGCGACATCTACACCCAGCCTGCGGTGTACTGGCCGCGCAGCTGGCACGCGGAGAACTACGGCGAGGCCACCACGGTGCTGCCGTTCTGGACGTTCCTGCGCAATTCGATCGTCATCACCCTGGCCATCTCGTCGGTGAAGTTCGTGCTCGGCGTGCTCAGCGCGTACGGGCTGGTCTTCCTGCGTTTCCCGGGCAAGACCGGGCTGTTCCTGGTGATCATCGCCGCGCTCATGGTGCCGAACCAGATCACCGTCATCTCCAACTACGCGCTCATCGCGCAGATGGGCTGGCGCAACACCTTTCAGGGCATCATCGTGCCGCTGTGCGGGGTCGCGTTCGGCACCTTCCTGATGCGCAACCACTTCCTGTCGCTGCCACACGAGGTCATCGAGGCGGCGCGGATGGACGGCGCGGGCTGGTGGCGGCTGCTGACCCGGGTGGTGCTGCCCATGTCCGGGCCGACCATGGTGGCCTTCGCGGTGGTGACGCTGGTCAACGAGTGGAACGAATACCTGTGGCCGTTCCTGATGGCCGACGACGCCCGGGTCGCCACCCTGCCGGTCGGGCTCACCCTGCTGCAGAACACCGAGAACCCCAGCGTCACCGACTGGGGGCCGGTCATGGCCGGCACGGTGCTGACCATGCTGCCGATTCTCGTGGTTTTCCTGGCGCTGCAGCGCCACATGATCAAGGGCCTCACCTCCGGTGCGGTCAAGGGCTGATGCCGAGCGAACGCAAGTCCCCGAAGGAGATTCCCGTGTCCGATTCACGTTTTCCCGCCCTGTCGCGGCGTGGCTTCCTCGGCCTCGCCGGCGCGGCGGGCGCCGGGCTGGCGCTGACCGCGTGCGCGGGCACCGGTGGCGGCGGCAAGCAGGACGGTGACGCCAACACCATCACCTTCTGGTCCAATCACCCCGGCACATCGAAGGATCTGGAAGCCGAGCTCATCACGCGCTTCCAGGCGAAGTACCCGGAGTTGCGGGTCGAGCTCATCGACGCGGGCAAGAACTACGAGGAGGTGTCGCAGAAGTTCAACGCGGCGCTCTCGGGCGGTGACCTGCCGGATGTGGTCGTGCTGTCCGATGTCTGGTGGTTCAACTACGCGCTGAACGGCACCATCGAACCGCTGGACAGCCACTTCGCCTCGGCCGGGGTCGACGCCGCGGACTACGTGGACTCGCTGCTCACCGACTACAAGTTCAACGGCAAGCATTACGCGCTGCCGTACGCGCGGTCGACGCAGATCTTCTACTACAACAAGGATGCCTGGTCCAAGGCCGGGCTGCCGGACCGTGGCCCGGAGTCCTGGGCCGAGTTCGACGAGTGGGGCCCCAAGCTCCAATCCACCCTCAGCGGTGAGAAGTTCGCGCACGGCTGGGGTGACGCCAAGGCGTACCTGGCCTGGACCTTCCAGGGTCCGATGTGGACCTTCGGCGGCGGCTATTCCGACGAGTGGAAGCTGAAGTTCAACGACCCCAAGTCGATCGCGGCCGGAAACTTCCTGCGCGACATGATCAATGTGAAGAAGTACGCGAGCGTGCGGCCGCAGATCGCCGTCGAGTTCGGCAACGGGCTCATCGCCTCCACCATCGCCTCCACCGGCGATCTCAAGAGCATCAAGCAGAACGCCGCGGGCAAGCTGGAGTTCGGCACCGCGTTCCTGCCGCACCCGAACGGCGCGGGCGCCACCACCGGCGGTGCGGGACTGGCGATTCCGGCGCGCATCTCGGACAAGCGCAAGGAGAACGCGCTCAAGTTCATCGAGTTCATCACCAATCCGGCCAACACCGCGTACTTCTCGCAGGGCACCGGATACATGCCGGTGCGCAAGTCCGCGTTGCAGGACCCGAGCGAACTGGCCTTCCTGGCCGCGAACCCGAACTCCAAGACCGCCATCGATCAGCTCGCCCTGACCCGGTCCCAGGACTACGCCCGCGTCTTCATTCCCGGCGCCGACCAGATCATCGGCACCGGCCTGGAGCAGATCGGCCTCCAGAATCGGGACGCGGCAGCGGCTTTCAGTGACATCACCACCCAGTTGCAGAACATTCTCGACCGGCAGATCACCCCCAAGCTGCCGAAGTAGCGTGCTGCCCGAGTAGACGGCCAGGAGAGGCATCCGCATGGCGACCGTGCAATTCGAGGGCGCGACCCTCAGCTACCCGGGTGCACCGGACCCGGCCGTGGCCGATCTGAACCTGGAGATCGCCGACGGCGAATTCCTGGTCCTGGTCGGCCCGTCCGGCTGCGGCAAATCCACCAGTCTGCGCATGCTGGCGGGCCTGGAAGCGGTGACCGCGGGCCGCATCCGGATCGGCGGGCAGGACGTGACCGGCCTGCCGCCGCGCGCCCGGGACGTGGCCATGGTGTTCCAGAGCTACGCGCTCTATCCGAACATGACCGTCGCGCAGAACATGGGGTTCGCGCTGCGCAACGCCGGAATGAGCAAGAGCGACATCATGGTTCGCGTTCGCGAGGCGGCCGCCATGCTGGAACTCGAGGATCTGCTGGACCGCAAGCCCGCCAAGCTGTCGGGCGGGCAGCGCCAGCGGGTCGCCATGGGCCGCGCCATCGTGCGCCGCCCGCAGGTGTTCTGCATGGACGAACCGCTCTCCAACCTGGACGCGAAACTGCGGGTCAGCACCCGATCCCAGATCGCGGCGCTGCAGAAGCGCCTCGGCACGACCACGGTGTACGTCACCCACGATCAGGTCGAGGCCATGACCATGGGTCACCGGGTGGCGGTGCTGCGCGACGGCCGGCTGCAGCAGATCGCGGCGCCGCGCGAGCTGTACGACGATCCGGTGAACACCTTCGTGGCCGGTTTCATCGGGTCGCCCGGCATGAACCTGCTGACCGCCCCGGTCCGGGACGGCGCGGCGGTGCTGTCCGAGCTGCGAATCCCGCTCCCGCGCACCGTCACCGGCGATCGCGTGGTGGCCGGCATCCGCCCCGAATCCTGGGAGGTGACCACCGACCCGGCCGGCGCGCTGCCGGTCGAGGTCGAGCTCCTCGAGGAACTCGGCGCGGAGTCGTTCCTCTACTCCCACGGCATCACCGGCGACTGGTCCAGCCGCTCGGGCCGGATCGTCGCCCGCGTGGATCGCCGCTTCTCGGTAGCCCTGGGCGACCGCCTGTACCTGCGCCCCAAGCCCGAGGAGATCTTCTACTTCGACGCCGTCACCGAGGACCGGATCCGGGTCGAGTAGCCCACCGCGCGTGCGGATTCGGCGCGGCTCGTAGCAGGCCCGATCCGCCGCGGATCTGTCCGTGAGCGCACGACCCGTGCGCGGTCTGTTGCGGGCGGTGACGCGGCCGGGGAGCCGGTCGGGCCACAGCACTGCGGCCCGCACCCGGGTGGGGTACGGGCCGCGAATGTCGTTCGCTACCAGATCTTCACGCGCTGCTCGGGGTCGAGGTACAGGGCATCGCCCGGCTTCACGTCGAACGCGGTGTGGAAGGTGTCCAGGTTGCGGACCACGCCGTTGCAGCGGAACTCCGGCGGGGAGTGCGGGTCGACGGCGAGGCGGCGGATCGCCTCCTCGGGGCGGGCCTTCGTGCGCCAGACCTGGGCCCAGCCGAAGAACACGCGCTGCAGCCCGGTGAGACCGTCCAGGACGGGGGAGTCGCCGTTCTCGACCGAGATCTCGTAGGCCGACAGCGCGATCGACAGGCCGCCCAGGTCGCCGATGTTCTCGCCGATCGTGAACTCGCCGTTGACCTTGTGATCGTCGGACAGATCCTTGGGGGAGAAGGTGTCGTACTGATCGATCAGCGCCTTCGTGCGCTTGCCGAACTCGGTGCGGTCGGACTCGGTCCACCAGTCGACCATGTTGCCGTCGCCGTCGTACTTCGAGCCCTGATCGTCGAAGCCGTGGCCGATCTCGTGGCCGATGACCGCGCCGATACCGCCGTAGTTGGCGGCGTCGTCGGCGTTCATGTCGAAGAACGGCGGCTGCAGGATCGCGGCGGGGAACACGATCTCGTTCATGCCCGGGTTGTAGTAGGCGTTCACCGTCTGCGGGGTCATGAACCATTCGCCGCGGTCGACCGGGCCGCCCAGCTTGTCCAGATCCCGATCATGTTCGGCCGCATAGCCGTTGCGGTAGTTGCCGACCAGGTCGGCCGGGTCGATGACGATGGCCTCGTAGTCGCGCCACTCGTCCGGGTAGCCGATCTTCGGGGTGAACTTCTCCAGCTTGGCCAGCGCGGCCTCGCGGGTGGCGGGGCTCATCCACTCCAGGTCGGCGATGTTGCGGCGGTACGCCTCCTGCAGGTTGCCGACCAGCTCCACCATGCGCGCCTTGGCCGCGGGCGGGAAATGCTGGGCCACATACAGTTTGCCGACCGCCTCGCCGAGCAGATCCTGCACCACCGAGACGCCGCGCTTCCAGCGCTCGCGGTTCTCCGGCGCGCCGGTCAGGGTGCGACCGTAGAAGTCGAAGCTCGCCTCGACCAGCTCGTCGGTCAGGTACGGGGCGCGCGCCTTGACCACGCGCCAGGCCGCCCACGCCTTCCAGTCGTCGAGCGACTCCGAGGCCCACAGCTCGGCGAAGGTGCGCACGAAATCGGGCTGGCGAACCACCAGTTCGGCGAACAGCTCCGCGCCCGAACGCTCGACGCCCGCGGCGAGGGCCGAAGTCCAGGCCGCCCAGTCGAACTCGGGGTGATCCGCGATCAGCGCCTCGACGGTGGTGAGGTTGTAGCTCTTCTCGGCATCGCGCCGGCGCACCACGTCCCAGTGCCCCGCCGCGAGCTTGGCCTCCAGCGCGAACACGCGCTCCGGGTCGTAGTCCAGGCCCGCCAGGTCGAAGACCCGGGCGATGTGGACGCGGTACTTGTCGCGGATCTCCGCGTAGTCGTCCTTGTGATAGTAGGACTCGTCGGGCAGGCCGATGCCGGACTGGGTGGCGTGCACCAGGTACCGGGTGGAGTCCTTGTCGTCGGTGTCGACGTAGAAGGCCAGGGCGCCACCGACGCCGGTGCGCTGCAGCCGGCCGATGAGGGCGGCGAACTCGCCGCGATCCGCGACCGCGGCCACCTCGGCCAGCTCCCCGGCGATCGGGGTCAGCCCGGCCGCGGCGATGGCGGCCTCGTCCATGAAGCTGTTGTAGAGATCACCGATCTTGCGCTGTTCGCTCCCGGGCGCGGCGTCCGAGGCCGCGGCGTCCTGGATGATCCGCTGCACGTCCAGTTCGGCCCGGTCGTAGAGCGTGCGGAACGCGCCGTCCACCGCCCGATCCGACGGTATCTCGTAATTGTCCAGCCATTCGCCGTTGACGTGCGCGAACAGGTCGTCCTGCACCCGTACTCCCGCATCGCGGAACGACAGGTCGAGACCGGAGGGATTGTTCAGCTGCGAAGTCACGATCCCCAGTATGCCGATTCCGGGCGCGGCGAGCCCGGCGGATCGTCCGGTGTTCGCGCTACGCGGATTCGAGCACCCGATCGAATTCGCCGTCGCGCGCACCGGCCAGGAACGCCTCCCACTCGCCGGGGGTGAAGACGAGACCGATGCCGGCGTGCCGCAGCGCGGTGTGACCGCCGGGGGCGGGCCGGGCCCGCAGGAGCCCGGAATCCGCGGGCGCGGGGCCGGGGTTCAGCAGAACGGTGAGGAAACGCATCCATTCGGCGGCGGTCACGGTGATGATCGGCTCGTGCGCGTGGCTCCGCGCGGGGTCACGCCGGAACTTGCTGTCCCGGATGAACACCGCATCGCCGTCGAAACGAACCTCGACACATTGATTCCCATTGTTGGTGCGGGACGATGTGAACCACCCGGTGGATTCCGGAAGGTATTTCGCGGTGCTGTCCATGGTCGGTATTTTACCGTCTCGCATGTGTCTCCTACCCTTGCGAATAAGTCTTGATCAACTCCAAAGACTCTGCACGACTGAGTGATTGGTCAAGTGCACGCACGAATGCGAAACCCAGATCGCGAATCTGATCCGAATCGTCCACGGCGCCACCGAAAACCGCGCTCTCCGCCCAGCCGAAGGTGGGCAGCGACTCCGAAGCGAAATCCAGCAGATGGAAACTCGAGCCCCCGAGAATTCCGCCGCCCGGCGCGGTGAACGGAATCACCCGCACCGTCAGCGAATCCAGCTCGTCCAGCAGGTGTGCCAGATGTTCGAGCTGGCCGCGCAATACCTTGGAACCGCCGATCTGCTGCAGCAGCGTGGCCTCACCGACCACCGCGGTCAGCTCCAGCGGCGCCGCGTCCCGCAACCGCTCCTGCCGCCGCATGCGCACCGCGACAAGCTGTTCCACCTGCACCGGCCGGATCATGACGTCGGCGCTGATCAGGGCCCGGGTGTATTCCTCGGTCTGCAGCAGGCCCGGGATCACCAGGCTGTCGTAGCTGCGAATGCTGTCCGCGCCGAACTCCATGCCGTAATAGCGCTGCAGCTCCGGGCCGATGAGCGCGGACGATTTGGCCCACCAGCCCCGCTCCTTGCTCTGCGCCAGCAGCGCGAGCAGTTCACCGCGCTCCTCACCCTCCACCTCCAGCAGGGCGAGCACCGGTTCGATGGTGCTGGCGGTGAGCACCCGCCGGCCCTTCTCCACGTGGGACCAGTTGGCCGGGGTGAACCCTGTCCGTTTGGCGAACGTCGCCGAATCGAAGCCGCGCTGCTCGCGCAGCTCCCGTAATCGCAGGACCAACTCCCACCGGGCGACGGTGGGCGAGACGGGTGCCATGCCAGCCGATGCTACCCCCGCAACTCACCGGCGTGTGACTATTGTCATACCGATTGCGGCAGAATAGGGTCGGTAGCAGGAGGTTCGCCATGAGCGCGCTGGACCCGTCCTCGTACACCGACACTCAGGAAGCGCTGGCCCGCTGCCGCCGCTACCGGAAGGAGCACGGACTCTACGGCATCGTGGACTCCGCGCTCGGCCGAATCATGTTGGAAGTCGGCGCCGTCGGGGCCGTCACCATGCCCGCCGACCTCGGTGCACGCGTGCGCGACCACCTCGCGGCCCGCGCGCGATGCGGGCCCGTCATCGGCCATCCGCGCGCCGGGCGCTGGACGTTTCTCACCGGTCCGACCGATGACTCGTACCTCGATATGGTCCTGTTCTCCGACCTTTTCAGCGAGTGCGCCGCGGTGGCGCTGCCCGGTAGCCACATCGTGCTGCCGTCACCGACGGACGAGCACACCGGCTACCGGACCTGGATCCGCCCACCGGACGGGGACTTTCGGCCCGAACTCGCGGAAGTGGTGAACGCGACGCGCGCGTGCAAGCCCGTTCAGCACCGGCCGCCGCGCCTCAGGGGGTCGGGGTCGGCTCCAGCGTGATGCTGTACTTGTCCTCGATGCGCTGGTTCCAATCCCGTTCGCACTGATCGAGCTTGGACTGATCACTACCCGCGTTGCTGACGCAGTCCAGGAAGTCCTTGCCGCCGCTGTCCTCGAAGATCTTGTAGCCCACCAGGCCGATGACGACCGCGGCGATCAGGCCGAGAACGCCGAGAATCAGGCCGGTGACGGCCATTCCGAGCCCGCCCGCGCGACCCTTGCGGGCCTTCACCATGGCGATCGCGCCGAAGATGATGGCCAGGATGCCGCCGAAGACGCCGCCGACGATGGTCCAGCAGAACAGCAGCGCGAGGATGCCGAGGATCAGGGCGGCGATCGCCAGGCCCTTGCCCTTGGGCGATTCCTGCCAGTACTGGCCACCGGGCGGCGGGTAGTTCCCGGGCGGCGGCGCGGGGTACTGACCCGGGTACTGCCCACCCTGCGGGTTGTATTCGCCGGGCGGTGGGGGCGGGTACGACATGAGACGTCCTTCCGTGGGTGGTGCTCCCGGTATCGCGGACGTACGAGCCAACCGTTAACGTGCCCGATTCGTCCCTTTTGACGTATTCACGAATCGCTCCCGATGCTATTGCCCACCCAGGCGCGCGTGCATCTCCCACACCAGAATTTCCGACGGCAGGTTCGCGATGACCCGCTGCCCGCCGCTGCGCACCATGCGGACCGCGTCGCCCGCGTACAGGGTTCCGACGCCCTCCAGCTCCACCTCGCCGTGCGCGACGAACAGGTGCAGGTAGGGCGCCTCGGGTAGGCGAACCTCGGATCCCTCGCCGAAACCGGGCATCCGAGCCACGTGCATCGCCGAATGACTACTACCGATCGCGATGGCCGTGCGATCGCGATACCGCGGCAAACCCGAGGCCACCGTCACCAGCGCACCGCCCGCCAACTCCGCGTCCACCTCGAGCTGCTGATACCCCGGGGTCGCGCCGGGCTCGTCGGGCACCACCCACATCTGGACGAAGTGCACCGGCTCCTCGTGCGCGGGCGCCGTGCTCAACCGCCAGGAATCGTTCTTCTCCGAATGCAGGATGCCCGAACCCGCCGTCATACGCTGCGCCAGACCCGGATAGATGACCCCGTTGTGACCGAGCGAATCCTGATGCACCAGGCTGCCGCTCAAAACCCAGGTGACGATCTCCATATCCCGATGCGGATGGGTTTCGAATCCCTCCCCGGGCAGGACGATGTCCTCATTGTTGACCAGCAACAGTCCATGATGCGTGTTGTCGGGATCGTAATGTTCCCCGAAGGAGAACGAATGCTTCGAATCCAGCCAGGCGACACGGGTTTTCATACGGTCACCGGCACGATGGACGTTGATGTGTGGTGTCGTGAGCGTGGACACCGCCGTACTCCTCTCACCGGCGTGCACCGATCAGAATCCAGGGTAGGGGCACTTCGGATGGGCCAACCTGAATTCCCGGTAAATTCTAGCGTGCGGACAGCAACACCCCGCACGCCCCAGACCAGGCACTTCACCCCCGGACTCCGATTCGGGCAAATACCCGGCGGCGCGACCCCGACCCGAGCACCCCGGCAGCGGGGTTCGGTCGGCGACCGTATCATGATGTGCCGCAAGTGAAACCGGAGGGAGAGCAAGGGGATGCGACCCGACGTATTAGCGGGCATCGAACGCGAACTCCGGCAGCAGGCCAGTAGCGAGGGGATCAACCACTTCGTGGTGGGCGTCGCGGTATTCCGCGGCGGAAAACTCCTGGTCGTAAGGCGTGTCGCCGACGACTGGCATGGGGGTAAGTATGAACTTCCGGGCGGTGGCGTGGAACCCGGCGAAACCTTCGCCGAATGCGTCGAACGCGAACTCTTCGAAGAAACGGGACTCCGAATCCTGCGTATCACCGAAGTACTCGGCGGATTCGACTACGCGACCCGCACCAAATCCCGGGTACGCAAATACAGCTTCGTCGTGGAGGCCGACGCGGGAGAAGTACTGCTCTCGCCCGGCGAACACGATGAATTCCAGTGGATCGACGCCGACAGTCTCGACAATCTCCCCATGGCCGAGGACATGCGCGCCGCGGTATTCGCTCTGGTGACCACGCACCCCGCGCGGTGAGCGAACCGGACACGCGCCCCGCCGGCACCCCGGCGGGGGGCACCCGGCTGTCCCGGCTCCGCTCCGGACTCGCGCACGCCCGCACCGGGATCCGCGAGAATCCGGGCACGCTGCGGCTCAGCACCGTCCGGCTCACCGGGCAGTTCGGCGACGGGATGTTCCAGGCGGCGCTCTCGGGCGCCATCCTGTTCAACCCCGAACGCGAGACCGATCCGCTCGCCATCGCCGCCGGATTCGCGGCGCTGCTGCTGCCGTACTCGGTCATCGGGCCCTTCGCGGGCGCGCTGCTGGACCGCTGGGATCGGCGCCGAGTCCTGCTGGTGGCCAACGTGCTGCGCGGATCACTCATCGCGCTCACCGCGGCCGGGCTGCTGGCCGGGGCGCCCTCACCGCCGCTGCTGGTGCTGGCGCTGGCCGTCATCGGCACCTCACGGTTCATCGGGGCCGGCGTCTCGGCCGCGCTGCCCCGGGTGCTGGACACGCACTGGCTGGTGCCGATGAACTCGGTGCTGGTCACCATCTCCTCGGCGTGCGCGTTCCTCGGCGCCGGGATCGGATTCGGGATCATCGGGATCATCGGGGCGGGCGACACGGCCTCGGCGATCGCGGTGGCGGTGAGCGCCTCGGGATCGATCCTGGGCGGCCTGGCCGCCGCCGGCTTCCGGCCGCACGTCCTGGGACCCGACCGTACGGGCGGCGCGCCGCCGGGCAGCGACCGCGCCGACCTCGGGCCGGCCCGCGACACGCCGCGCACCGATGCCCTGGGTTCGGTGCGCGCGGTCGCCGCCGGACTGCGGCGCGGCGCGGGCGCGGCCTGGCACTCACGCGAGGTCACCACCGCGCTGCTCGGCATCGGCGCGCACCGCATGGCGCTCGGCATGAACGCGCTGCTGGTCGTGCTGGTGCTGCGGCGCGGCAACTGGACCGAGGACGCCGCCTACCTGGCCCGCTTCAGCGCGGCCATCACCGCCACCGGGGCCGGCATGCTGGTCGCGGCGCTCGTCGCGCCCTGGGTGATTCCCCGCTGGGGGAAATCGCGAACGGTCGTGGCGGCCCTGGGTTTCGCCATCGTCGTGCAACTCGCGCTCCTCACGCCGATCACCCTGGCCACCGGGGCGGGGGAGCGGCGCGCGGAAACCTGCTTCCTGGCGGGGCTGTTCCTGCTCGGCATCGCGGGGCAGACCATCAAGCTCACCGGCGACGCCGCCATGCAGATGGATATCGACGACCTGCACCGCGGGCAGGTGTTCGCGCTGCAGGACACCATCTTCAACATGAGTTACGTCGGGGCGCTGGCACTCACAGCGGTGTGGATTCCCATCGACGGGCGCGCGCCCGCCGCGGTGCTCGTCGCGGCGGGGATCTACGCGCTGGGCATCGCCGCCATCGCGCTGAACTCGCGCCGCACGCCCTGAAACTCGCGCCGGTCGGCCCGCGTGTTCGCCGGGCGATCGCGTTCGCCGGCGCTCGTCGGGCGGTCCCCTCGCGCGTTCGCCGGGCGATCGCCCCGCGTGTTCCACGGCCGGTCGACCGGCGTGTTCGTCTCGGCTCGATCACAACCGGCCGACAACGTGTTCCACCCGGCGCGGGCTCCGCGAACCGGCGGTTACCGTGGGAGCGAATCGCTCTCGGTGCACGTCCGGACGAGGAGAAGTACGCCGTATGGGATTTCGACCCGGTTCGCGCTCGGAAATCCCGGCGGCGCTGCTGTGCACGGGCGTGCTGACCGTGGGCACGCTGCTGCTGCCCGCGGCCCCGGCCCAGGCGCGCAGTCACCCGTGGGCGCCGCCGCCGGTGAACAGCTGCGGCGAAACCGGATTCGATCCGCTGCGCCGCGACCCCGAGCCCGGGGTTCCGATCCCGCCGCCCCCGCCGCCGGACCCCACCATTCGAATCCAGTTCCCGCTACCGGAATTGGTGCCGGTGCCCATGCCGGGGCCGAGACCGGACAACACGCGCATCGACCCGGCGCCGCTGCCCGCCGATCCGTGTGCGAACCCCTGCCCGGACATTCGCGACAACAAGCCGCCGGCCGACCCGGAACCCGGACTCGCGCCGGGCGTCCCGGACGCACCGCCCGCCACCGGCGGCTCGTCGGGGAGCGGGCCGCTGCCGCAGCTGCCGCGCCTGGAATTCCAGCCCGACATCGAGCCCATTCCCATTCCGGTGCCGGGCGGGGAACCCCCCGAACCGCAACCCCTTCCGCCCGCTGCGGTGCAACCGCCGGAGGTCGCGCGGGCCGTCGCGCCGCTGCCGCTGCCCGCGGTCGAATCGGTCGAACTGGTCCAGCAGGTCACCGGGCGCGGATCCGAGAATCGCACCGACATGCGCTGGTCCGTGGACGGCACCGACCTCGGACTCGTGTGGGAGCACCGGCCGGGGGAGGTCGCGGTCGTCTTCGGCGACACCTTCGGCAAGGGCTGGGAGCCGCCGGGCGCGGGCACCGGGGATCAGGACTGGCGCAGCAACGTCATCGCCTACAGCACCGATCGCGACCTGAGCGACGGACTCGCGCTGGACACCTTCGTCCAGGACAGCCGCTGCCACGCCGCCGAGATCCTGGACGCGCGGCGGCTGAAGAACCTCGAGGTCACCACCATTCCGACCTCCGGATTCAGCGTCGGCGACCGGCAGTACCTGAGTTACATGTCGGTCGCCCGATGGGGGATGCCCGGCATGTGGTGGACCGGGCACGGCGGGCTCGCCTGGTCCGACGACCACGGGCGCACCTGGACCAAATCGCAGTGGGCGCGCTGGGAGAACTTCTTCGGGCTCGGCCGGTTCCAGGTGGTGGCGATGGTGCCGCGGGGCGACTGGGTCTACATGTTCGGCACGCCCAACGGGCGCATGGGCACGGTCGGGCTCGCCCGGGTGCCCGCCGACCAGGTGCTGAACAAGACCGCCTACCAGTACTGGATCGGCGACACCTGGACCGCCGCCGCCGGACCCAACGAGTTGCTCGCCACCCCACTGGTTTCCGGCACCGCCAGCGAGCTCTCGGTGCACTACGACCCCGGCAGCGGACGCTGGCGCATGGTCTACCTGGACCTGCAGCGGAACCAGATCGTGCTGCGCACCGCCGCCGAACCCCAGGGCGTGTGGACCGAACCGGTCCCGCTCGCCGACCTCGACGACTATCCCTCGGCGTACGGCGGGTTCATCCACCCGTGGTCGACGGCCACCGATCTGTATTTCCTGATGTCGGCCTGGGACAGCTACAACGTGTATCTGATGCGGGCGCGGCTGCGGCCGGAGGAATGAGTCGCGGCATCCGAGACGTGTGCGGCACAGCCGTTTTCGTACGTGACTGGGCGTCCGGCGCGGGGATCAGTAGTAGGGGAGGAAGCGTAGTGGCTGGCCGGGGCGGGCCTGGGCCACGGCGTCCACGTCGGCGGCCGGCACCACGGCGATGACGGGGTAGCCGCCGGTGATCGGGTGGTCGGCGAGGAAGACGACCGGCTGGCCGCTCGGGGGGACCTGGACCGAGCCCAGCGCCATACCCTCGGTGGGCAACTCGCCGGATCGCGCGCGTTCCAGGGCGGGGCCGGTGCGGCGGTCCAGGCGCGCGCCGATGCGGTCGGTCTCCGAGGAGATCGACCAGTCACCGCGGAAGAGGGCGGCCGGGTCGGCGAACCAGTCCGCGCGCGGGCCCGGAATCGCCCGAACTGTGATGCGCCCGGCCGGCGGCGGAGCCACCGGGGCCACGTCGACGATCGGGTACTCGCGCGGCGGTGCGCCGATCGGCAGTGCGTCGCCCGCGCGCAGCGGATCCGGGCCGAGGCCGGACAGCGTGTCGCGACTGCGCGAACCGAGCACCGCGTCCACCGCCAGCCCACCGCGCACCGCGACGTAGCTGCGCAATCCCGCTGTCGCCCAGCCCAGCCGCAGCCGCTGCCCCTCCTCGAGCCGCAGCACGCTGGCCGCCCCCACCGGACACCCGTCGACCGTCGCGGGCGCGGCCGCACCGGTCACCGCGACGGTCAGATGCCGCTCGGCGAGCAGCTCCAGCCCACCCAGCAGCACCTCGATTCCGGCCGCCCCCTCGGGATTTCCCACCAGCCGGTTGGCCAGCCGCAACGACCCGCGGTCCGCCGCCCCCGCGACCCCGACCCCGGAGTCGAACCACCCCGGCCGCCCGAGATCCTGCACGGTGGCCAGCGGCCCCACCTTCTCCACCCGCAGTCCCGCGCTCATCGCCCCGCCTCGATATCGACGAACCGGACGCGCGTACCCGCGCGGACGAGGGCGGGCGGGTCTTGATCCACGTGAAACATCACGGCCTCCGTGGTGCCGATGAGCTGCCAGCCGCCGGGACTGCGCCGGGGGTAGACCGCGCTGTAGCCGCCGGCGAGGGCCACCGCGCCCGCCGGGATGGCGGTTCGCGCGCGATCGCGGCGGGGGACCGACAGGCGGCCGTCGGCGGATTCGAGATAGCCGAATCCGGGCGCGAATCCCGCGAAGGCGCACCGCCATTCGACCCCGGTGTGCTGGGCTATGACCTCGGCCTCGGTCAGCCCCAGCAGCTCTGCCACGGCTGCCAGGTCCTCGCCGTCGTACCGGACGGGGATGAGCACCGGCTCGGTGGGCGGATCGACGACGGCGGGTCCCCTGGGATCCAGCGCGTGTGCACGGGAATCACCCGCCGCCGGATCCGTGCTGTCCGCTCGTGAATCGGGAGCAGCAGGGGTGAGGCCGGTTTCAGCCGCTCCGGTGCGAGGGTGGGTCCTGCTGTCCGAGTCCCGCGACTTCGAGGTGGAACGGCCAGCGGCCGCGCGTTCGCCACCCACGCTGACCCGGGCCGCCGCGTCCAGGTGGCGCAGCAGCGTATCCAGGTGCCGCCGTACCGATTCCACGGCGGTGGGGGAGACCAGGGTGACCAGTACCGTCTCGGCGGCCGGCAGCACGTCCTGCACCCCCGCCGGGCGCGGGCGCAACGCGGCGACCAGGTCGGCCACCATCGACCGCACGGGCGGGATCACCAGCAGCGCGCTGTCGCCCGCGCGGCGGATCTCGCCGGCCCGCTCGATATCCGAATCGCTCATGACTCGCTCATTCCCGTGGGTGCGGCCGGACGATCGAGCCGCCACACCGTCATCGCCGCGGCGCGCACGGCATCGGCCGCGTGCCGGTGGGCAACCCGCCGTCCCGAACCATCGAACCCCCGATCACGCGCGGCGGAGGGCGTTTTCGGCGAGGCGCCGGCCGAATCGCCGGCACACCGTGCGATCCGAGCCGAGGGCACGAGGGGCCGGCGCTCCCGCGCGGGATCCGGCGCCACCGGGGTGCGAGCGCGCACGGCGCACCCCCTCAGGTGAAGGGCCGGACGGGGATCCGGGCCTCGTCGAGGGCGGCGCGGATCCGGCGGGCCATCTCCACCGCGGCGGGGGAGTCGCCGTGGACGCAGATGCTGGCGGCGTCGACCGTCACCGTGCCGCCGTCCACCGTCGTGGCCTTGGCGTCGCGAGCGATCGAGAGGGCCTGGGCCAGGGCGGCATCCGGGGTCAGGACCGCACCGGGACGGCCGCGGGGAGCGAGCAGGCCGTCGGGGGTGTAGGCACGGTCGGCGAAACCCTCGGCGTGGAAACGGGTTCCGGCGGACTCGGCGGCCCGGGCCAGCTCGGTGTTCGCGGGGCCGAGCAGGACCAGGTCCGGGTCGAACTCGCGCATCGCCGCGACGATCGCGTCCGCGAGGGCGCGGTCGGCGCCCGCCGCGTGATAGAGCGCGCCGTGCGGTTTGACGTAGCGCACCCGGTCTCCGGCCGCGCGCGCGAAAGCGTCCAGAGCTCCCAGCTGGTACAGGGTCTCGTCGCGCAGCTCGGCGGGGGACACCGCCAGCGCGCGGCGGCCGAAACCGGCGAGATCGCGATAGCCGATGTGCGCGCCGATCCGGACGCCCCGCTCGACGGCCAGGGCACAGGTGCGGCGCATGATCACCGGGTCACCGGCGTGGAAACCACAGGCGATGTTCGCGCTGGTGACCACCTCGAGCATCGCGGCGTCGTCGCCCATGCCGTACGCGCCGAACCCCTCGCCCAGATCGCTGTTCAGATCCACGGTCATACGGCCTCCCAGCAAACGGTCCTCGGGTCGCAGCTCCGATTGTGAAGGCGCGCCGAGCCCGGGACAAGAAACGCGGTCCGTACCCCGGCCGCCCGGGTGTGTCCTGAGTCACGCGCGTGCCCCTGGTGTGCGGACGAGTGACCAGTACGCTCGATGCAGACATGGCCACGTATTTCGATCCGAAGGCCTGGTCCCCGCTGCGCGCGGTGGACCTCGGGCTGGACCTGGGAAAACGCCTGTTCGACCAGACGTGGGTCGACCAGTGGACCAGCTTCACCACCGCCTGGATCGACCCCGTCACCGAAATCGGCGTCGGCACCGTCACCGCGCTGATGCCCGACGTGCTCATGACCCTGCTCTCCGAGGGCATCCTGAGCCGATTCGGCGGGCAGGAAGCCGCCGCCACCTTCATGGGTCACGAGCTGCGGGCCACCCTGCACACCCTCAAGGTGCGCAGACGCGGCGCGCACTTCCAGACCAAAACCGTTGTGACCGGCATGTATTGGAACGAGCACCCGGTCGAGGAGCTGACCGTCATCGCGCACGGCGTCCGGCTCGTCCCGGGCGTGCCGACCACCGTCCGCGCCGCGCAACTCGACGTCACCGGCGTCGTCACCATCGCCGCGCTGCTGAACTGGATCAACTCCTGGCAACCGGACTGGACGGTCGAGCCCGCCGGCGACGGCCTGGTCCTGGCCACCCACCGGCGAAAACGCCTGCGCGCCCTCATCGAAGCCCATATCACCGACAACGTCCTGAACATCACCGTGCAGCGGGCGCACTGGCTCGGCGTCCGCGCACCCCGCAGATGGACCCGGCTGCAACCGATTCCGCTGTCCGAACTGCCCAATCAGGCCCGGATCACCAGCGCGCACCGCGAGGGCGACCACATCCGCTTCACCGCCGACCTGCCCGGCATCGAGGGCTCGTTCGATCTGGCGCAGATCCGCTCGGCCATCGTCGCGGGCACCACGCTCATCGTGTTCTGAGCCCCGGGCCCTCGAACCCGGGGTCCCCGCGCCTATTTCGCGCTCTGCCACCACTCCAGCAACGCCGCCTCGGCCTCGTCGCGCGGCAGCGGGCCGCGATCCAGGCGCAGTTCCTTCAGGAACTTCCACGCCCGGCCCACGTCCGGCCCCGGCTGGATACCCAGCAACTCCATGATCGCGTTGCCGTCCAGATCCGGGCGCACCCGCGCCAGATCCTCCTGCTCGGCCAGCTTCTCGATCCGCGCTTCCAGATCGTCGTAGGTCGAACTGAGCAGCGCGGCCCGGCGCTTGTTGCGGGTCGTGCAGTCCGCGCGCACCAGCTTGTGCAGGCGCGGCAGCAGTTCCGCGCCGTCGGTCACGTAGCGGCGCACCGCCGAATCGGTCCACTGCCCCTTGCCGTACCCGTGGAAACGCAGGTGCAGGTACACCAGCCGCGCCACGTCCTCGGTGAACTGCTTGGGATACTTCAGGGCCCGCATGCGCTTGCGCACCATCTTCGCGCCCACCACCTCGTGGTGGTGGAAGCTCACGCCGCCGCCGGACTCGTTCTTCTTGGTGGGCGGCTTGCCGATGTCGTGCAGCAGCGCGGCCCAGCGCAGCACCAGATCCGGATCGCCCTCCTCCTGATCGATGGCCTGGCGCAACACGGTCAGCGAATGCTGATAGACGTCCTTGTGCTGGTGGTGCTCGTCGATCTCCAGCTGCATCGCGGGCACCTCGGGCAGCACCTGCGCGGCCAGCCCGGTCTCGACCATCACGTCGATGCCCTCGGTGGGATGCGCGCCGCCGATGAGCTTGTCCAGCTCCGCGCGCACCCGCTCGGCGGTGATGCGCTCGAGCTCCGGGGCCATCTCCACGATCGCGGCCCGCACCCGCGGCGCCAGGTCGAACCCCAGCTGGGACACGAACCGGGCGGCGCGCAGCATGCGCAGCGGATCGTCCTGGAACGAATCCTCCGGCAGCGCGGGCGTATCCAGCACGCCCGCCAGCAGATCGTCCATCCCGTTCAGCGGGTCCACGAACTCGAGTTCGCCGAGCCCGCCGATGCGCACCGCCATCGCGTTGACCCGGAAGTCGCGGCGCACCAGATCGCCTTCGAGGCTGTCGCCGAAGGTCACCTCCGGATTGCGCGAGACGCGGTCGTAGTTCTCGCTGCGGTAGGTCGTGATCTCCAGCTGCTGACCGTCCTTGGCCAGGCTCACCGTGCCGAACGCCAGCCCGCCGGTGTCCCACAGATGATCGGCCCACCCGCGCACGATGTCCTGCACCGCCTCGGGCCGGGCGTCGGTGGTGAAGTCCAGGTCGGTACCGAGCCGCCCGAGCACCGCGTCGCGCACCGTGCCACCCACCAGATAGAGCTGATGACCGTGCGCGGCGAACATCTCCCCCAGCGGGGTCAGTACATCGGAGAGCCGCCCCACGGTGATCGCCGCCGAGGCCAGCAATCGGGTACGGCGGTCCACGCTTGCTTGCTCGGACTGCTGCGAAACCACGAAAACGCAGCTTACGGGAATCCGCCCCGCCCGCCGATCCCGGACGCGTGCCAAGCGTCCGGGAGGGCGCGGGACGACGGGGCGGTCGCGGTGAAGCGGTGATTAGAGGCCGTCCCGCTAGACTGACCCAGTGTCTCCGGCCGATCGCGCGAACAGTCGACGCCGCCAGCCCCGGCGCCGTGGTTCGGCCGGTAGTGCGGCGAAACCTCGCATGCGCACCGTGCGGGAGACCTCGGCCGGTGGACTCGTGGTCGACGGCCTCGACGGCCCCAGCGAGAAGCGTTGCGCCGCACTGATCGGACGCACCGACCGCCGCGGGCGGCTGCTCTGGTCACTGCCCAAAGGACATATCGAAGAGGGCGAAACCGCTGAACAGACAGCGATTCGCGAAGTCGCCGAGGAAACCGGCATCAACGGCAGCGTGGTCGCCGAACTGGGCAGCATCGACTACTGGTTCGTGACCGAGGGCCGCCGGGTACACAAGACCGTGCACCATTACCTGATGCGATCGCTCGGCGGGGAACTCTCCGACGCCGACGTGGAGGTCACCAAGGTGGCCTGGGTTCCCTTGAGCGAATTGGACTCCCGCCTCGCCTACGCCGACGAGCGGCGCCTGGCCGAGGTCGCGAACCGGCTGATCGACCGGATGGAGAACGGCAGACAATGACGTGTGCGGGGTCCGGGGGGCCTGAGCAAGACACCGCGGCGGCACACCCGACTCGACCGAGAACGCTGCACCGCTGGATTCTGTCGTTCGCCGCGGTACTGCTGTCCGTCCTGGTGGCGTGCCCGCCGTTCGCGACGGCACAGCCGACCGGCAACGGTTCCGGCGCGCCCAGCGGACCGAAATTCCTGAAGCTGTCCCTGGATTCGGTCTCGCCGACGGCGATCACCGCGGCCAGCGATCCGTACTTCGTCGTCTCGGGCACCGTCACCAACATCGGCGACCGCCCGGTCGACGACGTCAGCGTGCGCGTCCAGCGCGCCGCGCCCGTGAACAGCCCCAGCGGGCTGCGCACCGCGCTGCGCCTGGACCAGATCAACTACGACGTCGCCGGCGAATTCCAGGACGTCGCAGAACAATTGACGCCCGGCCAGCGGAAACAGTTCAGCCTCACCGTCGCCCTGCGCGCCGGGGCCGAGACGCCGGGCGACATCTCCGCGCTCGACATCACCGCGCCCGGGGTCTATCCGCTGCTGCTCAACGTGAACGGCGAACCCGCGTACGGCGGTCAGGCCCGCCTCGACGACGCGCGCTTCCTGCTGCCCGTCCTCGGCGTGCCCGCGGCCACCGACCCCAAGGCCCCGGCCCCGGCCGTCCCGCCCGCGGTGGACGCGCCGCCGGTCGCCACCACTCTCGTCTGGCCGCTGGCCGACCGCCCGCGCCTGGTGGCCGGGCGACCCGGCTCGCCCGAGGGCGAGGCCCTGCTCACCGACGACGACCTGGCCGCCTCCCTGACCTCCGGCGGCCGCCTCGATCAACTCCTGTCGGCGCTCGAGACCGCGCTCAAACCCGACGGCGGCCGGGACAAGAACCTGCGCACCGCGCTGTGCCTGGCCGTCGACCCGGATCTGCTGCTCACCGTCTCCGACATGACCGACGGCTACCGGGTGCTCGCCAGCCCCTCGGATCCGGACGGATCCACCCGCGCCGGCGGCGGCGCGAGCGCGGCCAGGTCCTGGCTGGACCGGCTGCGCACCCTCGCCCCCGGCCTCTGCGTGGTCGCCCTGCCGTTCGCGCAGGTCGATCCCACCGCGCTGGCCGCCACCGGCGACCCCACGCTCTCCGAACGCGCGCTGAACGCGCCCGCGGACCTGGTCGACTCGATCCTGTCGGTGCAATCGGTGCGCGGGGTCGCCCTGCCGGACGCGGGCAGCATCGACTCCGAGGCCGCCGGCCTGTTCGCCCAGCACGGCTTCACCACCGCGGTGCTCGCCGACAACGCCGTCACCAACGGCACCGCGCGCCCGGAGATCACCACGGTCAAGAGCCCCGACGCCCCCCTCGAACCGGTGAACCCCGACATCGTGCGGCTGGCGAGCGTCCCGCTGCCCGCCACCGGCACGACCCCGCCCGCCACGCCGGAACTGCGCGCCGCGACCTTCGACATCTGGGCCGCCACCGCACTGGCCGCGGTCGGCTCGCACCCGCCGACCCCGCCGTTCACCCCGGACCAGGTGCGCTACGACGTCACCAACGACTCCCGCGCGGCGCGCCTGCAGGACGCGCTGGGCGCCATCTCCTGGTCCGCGCTGAATCCGCAGCCGGGACAACCCCGTTCGGCCCTGCTCATGCCGCCGCAGCAGTGGGGTCCCAACCGCGACGAGGCCACCGCGCTGCTCGGCCAGGTGGACGAACTGCTGCGCGCCAACCTCGCCACCGCGCGCTCGTTCCGCGACCTGCTGGCCCAGCCCGCCGATCCGCAGCCCTTCGAACTCGACTACCTCGCCGCGGCCGCCGAGGAAGCGGTGCCCACGCACTTCGCCGAACCGGTACGCCAGCAGGCGCATCGGCTCACCGAACTGATGAGCGCCCTGGTCGACGTGCCGCAGCAGGAACTGAGCCCGCGCGCCTTCCTGACCCCGCTGCGCGACGACCTGATCCGCGCGCTCACGCTGTCGGACCGGCGAGCCGGGGGCGCCCAGGCCGATATCAACGCCCAGCGCCGGATCGATCAGACCAGCCGCTGTGTGGACGATCTGTTCCTGTCGGTGACCGTGCTCCCGCCCGGCGGCGTCTACACCCTGGCCTCGGAACAGAGCCCCCTGCTGCTGGTGGCCCGCAACGATCTGCCCGTCGCGATCCGCGTCGAGTTCCGGATCGACGCGCCCGCCGACACCACCATCTCCGACATCGGCGAACAGCAGCTGCCCGCCAAGGGCACCCGCTCGTTCCAGATACCGACCGAGGTGTCCGAGAGCCGGAGCCTGAAGATCCCGATCGCGCTCACCACGCCGGACGGCGTGCCGCTGGGCGACGAGGTCAAGGTCTCGGTGCGCTCCAACGCCTACGGTCAGGTGTTGGCGATAGTCACCGCGAGCGCCGGCGCGTTACTGCTCCTGCTGGCCGGACGCCGGCTCTGGCACCGCTTCCGCGGGCAGTCGGATCCGGCCGACGAGGGTTTCGACGCGGAAACCCGGCGCCGGGTGAACCGATTCCGGCGGGCGCGCAAGCGCGAGTTACACAAGCAGGAGGCGCGGTGAGCCCGCTCAGGAAACAGGAGGCACGGTGAGCGAATACGGCGACGGTCCGCGCTCCTCGGGCCGGCCCGAGGACGGGCAGCCGCCCGCCCGCCGGCCGCCCTCCGCACCGTGGGAACGGGGAGCTCCGCCGCGGCGCGAGCCACCGCGACCCGCACCGCCGGGATTCGGCCCCGGCGGGCGAGGCACGCCACCGCCCCGGACTCCGGGCAATCCTCCCGGGGCGCCCGGTCGCCCACAACCGGGTCAACCGTCCGGTCCACCACGCGAGCGCGGCCCCCGGCCCGCCGAGGACGGACCCTTCATGCAGCGGCCCGCGATGCCGCAGCGGCCCGCGCCGCCGAAACCCCCACAGGGCCGATCGAACCCGCCGACCGAGCCGCCCCGCGGCGATCGGCCACCCGTACCCGGCCGGGCCCCCGCCGCCCGGCCCGCACCCAATCCCGACGACCGCTATCACTGGGGCCACAGCGACGCCGACCCCAACCGGCCCGCGGGCAGACCCGGACCGCAGCGCTACCCGACGCCGCCGCTGTCGAATCCGCAACAGCGCCAGCCGCTCCCGCGCAGCATGCCCGCCACGCGTGGCGGACCGGTCACCAGAGACCAGCCCGCGGCCATCGACAAACGGGACAACTCCAACGCGAAACTGGTCCGGGACTCCGGATCCATCGCCATCGCGACGCTGATGAGCCGGATCACCGGATTCGGTAAACAGCTCATGCTGCTCACCGTGCTCGGCCCGTCGATCGCCTCGGCCTTCGGCGTCGCCAACACCCTGCCCGCCATGATCTCCGAGCTGCTGCTCGGCGCGGTGCTCACCGCGATCGTGGTGCCCACGCTGGTGCGGGCGGAGAAAGAGGACCCGGACGGCGGCGCGGCCTTCGTCCGCAGGCTCTTCACCACCGCGTTCACCGTGCTCGGCACCGGAATGCTGCTGGCGCTGCTGCTGACCCCAGTGTTCACGCCGCTGCTCGTCCCGCACGACGGCAAGGTCGACACCGGGCTCACCACCGCCTTCACCTACCTCGTACTGCCCGCCATCCTGCTGTACGGCATGTCCGCGCTGCTGATGGCGATCCTCAACACCCATCAGGTGTTCCGGCCCGGCGCGTGGGCGCCGGTGCTCAACAACGTCGTGGTGCTCACCGTGCTGGTGCTGTACTGGCTCACGCCGGGCGAGATCACCCTGAATCCCACGAAGATGAGCGATCCGAAGCTGCTGCTGCTCGGTATCGGCGCGACGCTCGGTGTGGTCGTGCAGGTGGTCGTGCTGCTGCCGGCGATCCGGCGCGAGCGCATCGACCTACGTCCACTGTGGGGGATGGACCCGCGACTCAAGCGGTTCGCCGCCATGGGCGCCGCGATCATCCTGTACGTCCTGATCAGCCAGCTGGGCTGGATGGTCGCCACCCGGGTGCTCTCCCAGGTCGACGCGGCCGGTCCCGCCATCTACCAATTCGCCTGGCTGCTCCTGCAATTGCCGTACGGCGTCATCGGCGTGACCCTGCTGACCGCGATCATGCCGCGCCTCTCGCGCAACGCCGCGGCCGACGACACGCCCGCCGTGGTCGACGATCTCGGCACCGCCACCCGGCTCACCATGATCGCGCTGGTCCCCATCGTCACGTTCTTCACGCTGGCCGGACCGCAGATCGGCAGCGCGCTGCTGTCCTACGGCAAGTTCGGCGCCGGTGACGCCGAACGCCTCGGCGAAGCCGTGGCCTGGTCCGCGTTCACGCTGATTCCCTACGCGCTGGTCCTGATTCACCTGCGCGTGTTCTACGCGCGCGAGCAGGCGTGGACCCCGACCTGGATCATCCTCGGCATCGTCGCGGTGAAGGTCCTGCTCTCGGTGCTGTCCCCGCTCGTGGTGGACGACGAGCACGTCGTCATCGCCCTCGGCGTGGCGAACGGCCTGGGTTTCGTCGCAGGCGCGGTCATCGGCGGCTGGCTGCTGCACCGCAGTCTCGGCGACCTGCGCATGGCCAATGTCGGGCACACCATCACCCGGGTGGTGCTGGCCTCGGCGGCCGGCGGCGCGGTCATGCTGATCGCCGACAAGGTCATCGGCCTGCACCGGCTCTCGGACTCCTTCGGCGGCGTCGGCTCGGTCGTCCGGGTCGCGCTGACCGCCGTCATCATGTTCGGTGTCGCCTTCGCGCTCATGCGCCTGGCCGGCATCCCGGAGATCGTCGCCATCACCGTGGCCGTCTCGCGGCGCCTGGGGATCACCCCGCCCGCACCGGATCTCGAACTCGACGGCACCCCGCTCGAGGACATCCACGAGACCTCACTGATCCCGCGGCCCGATCTGCGCGCCGCGCCGTACTACTACCGCTTCGATCCGTACCTCGACGCGCAGACCATGGTGCTGCCCGTCGTCCGGCCCGAGGCGGTTGAACCCACCGTCAAGCACGAGTTCCCGTACCCTGTTCGGCAGACGAGCGCAACCGCCGGATCCGGCGTTCCGGCAGACTCGAACCGGAAGCCGGACAACGCCCGCACGACATGGGACGATGCTGTCCGTATGTCGCAGGACGGCGGTGCCCGTACGACATCGGATGCCGGTGGCCCGGTTCCGGCCCCGACATATCGTGCTTCGACACACCAGGGCGAAGGAGGAGCGAGGGTGAGCGACGACGCGGCGGGCGGTACCCCGGCCGCTGAATCTTCAGCGGGCGGCGGGCTCTCCACAGATGTCCCTCCGACCCCGGACGACACGAGTGGATCCCCGGGCGGCAAGGCCGGTTCCGCATCCAGAGGCGGCGAACGCGGCCCCCGGATCGAGCCGGAAGACCTACCCGAGCAGGCCGGCGCGGGCCCCGAAACCGGTGTCTACGAAGCGGTTTCCCCGCTCATGCCGCCCATGCGGGTCGAGACGACCGGCAAGCGGGTCCAGCGCGGTCCCAAGCTCATGCCCGGCGCCTCGGTGGCCGGTGGCCGCTACCGGCTGCTGGCCGGGCACGGCGGCGCGCGCGGGCTGAAGTTCTGGCAGGCCCTGGACGTGAAGCTGGACCGCGAGGTCGCGCTCACCTTCGTCGACGCCGACCAGACCGCCTCGGAGAACTCCGGACACGATGGGCCGCAGGCGATCCTGTCGCGCACGCTGCGCCTGGGCCGGATCAACTCGCCCGGCCTGGCCCGCGTCCTGGACGTGGTGCGCGGTTCGTCCGGCGGCATCGTGGTCGCCGAATGGACGCCCGGCCGCTCGCTCAAGGAGATGGCCGACACCGTGCCGTCCCCGATAGGAGCCGCCCGCGCCATCCGCGCCCTCGCCGCGGCGGCCGAGATGGCCCATCGCGGCGGCGGTTCGCTGTCCATCGATCACCCGGACCGGGTGCGCATCAGCGCCACCGGTGACGCGGTGCTCGCGTTCCCCGGCACGCTGGGCGATTCCGACGCGCAGTCCGACGTGCGCGGCCTCGGCGCGATGCTCTACGCGCTGATCACCGCGCACTGGCCGATCCGCACCGGTGGCGTCACCGGTA
This sequence comes from Nocardia sp. NPDC055321, assembly GCF_053645575.1. Classification (NCBI taxonomy): domain Bacteria; kingdom Bacillati; phylum Actinomycetota; class Actinomycetes; order Mycobacteriales; family Nocardiaceae; genus Nocardia; species Nocardia sp. NPDC055321. The sequence continues at coordinate 288,659 of NZ_JBSHMS010000002.1, read as the reverse complement.
CCGCGGCCACCATGGGCGGGCTGCCGCTGGCCGATTTCGGGCCGGACGGAACCCCGGTGGAGCCCAGGCAGATTCGGCCCGAGGTGCCCTTCGAGATCTCCGCGGTCGCGGTGCGCTCGCTGGAATCCAACAAGGGCGTGCGCACCGCGGCCACCGTCCAGCACGTGCTGGAACAGGCCTCGGTGGTGGATCAGAAGACCGATCTGATCCCGGTGCTGCGCCTGGGTCAGCGGCCGCCGTCCGCGCCGGACGAGTCGCTGGCCGATCCGGAACTGCTGGCGGCCGAGAAGGAACGCTCGCAGCGAATGATGTGGATCCTGGTCGGGCTCGGCGTGCTCGCCGCGCTGGTGGTCGGCGTCATCATCTGGTGGCTGCTGAGCGTGTTCGCGCCGGGCAGCTCGTCCGAGCCGCTCAACGAACAGCGCAACATCGGCCTGACCACCTCGCAGTCCGCGCCCGCGGCCCCGGGCGCGCCGTCGTCCCCGGCCACGGCCGCGGAGGGCGTGCCGGTGCCGGTCACCGGCGCGATGGTGTTCTCCCCGGAGGGCACCCCGGACAATCCCGGCGGCGTGGGCGCGGTCCTGGACAGCAACGGCGCCACCCTGTGGCGCACCGACGCGTACTTCCAGCAGTTCCCGGCCCTGAAGAAGGGGCTGGGGGTGCTGGCGACGCTGGGCAGCCCGAGCAAGCTGACCAAGGTCGTCATCGAATCGCCCTCGGCCGGAACGCAGGTCGAGATCCGGACCTCGCCGACCGCGTCGCCGACGCTCGATCAGACCCAGTTGATCGGGTCGGCGACGCTCGGTGACGGTCTCACCGAGATTCCGGTCAAGGCGGATCAGCCCGCGCGCTACGTCCTGATCTGGATCACCGCGCTGGGCAGCAACGGCGGCCAGCACCAGACCTCCATCGCCGAACTGCGTTTCGAAGCGGCTCCCTAGGAATCGATTCCCCCGCGCCCACGGGCGCGGGGCGATCGGGCCGGTCGGCACGGACTGTCCCTTTCGCCTGAAAAGGGGGTGCGAGCTGCGCTTTTGCCGCCCGAACCACTGCTCCGGGATCGGCATCCTCGATATGATCTTGCGTACTCACCGGCAGGGGAGCGCACGCCATCCGGCCCTTTGCGATCCGGCAGGCGTGCGGACAACCGAGGTGGCACACGGCCGGCCGTGAAGACCGTGGCCACCCCCTTGGGGGTTGCATTGTCGTCTGCGCAGCAATACGGGGAAATCACGGGGGCGCATGCCCCTTTCGTCGGCACGGCCGTCCGGTCCCGCCCCCGCGTGACCGAAGCCTCCGACCAGGATCTGCTCACCGCGCACGCCACCGGTGAACGGCACGCCTTCGCCGAGCTGTTCCGCCGTCACCGCGACCATCTGTGGCAGACCGCGCTACGCGCCTCCTACACGCGCGAGGACGCCGCGGATTCGCTACAGGACGCCCTACTGTCCGCCCACCGCGGTGCGGGCGCCTTCCGCGGGGAGTCCGAGGTGCGCAGCTGGCTGCATCGCATAGTCGTCAACGCGTGCCTCGATCGGATACGTCGCAACAAACTGCGGCACACGGTACCGTTGTCCGACGAGTCGCTAGCCGAACCCCTTTATGCCCGCGACGATTTCGCGAATCTGGAGACCGCGCTGGTCGTCGACGCCGCACTCTTCCTGCTGCCCGCCGATCAGCGCACCGCCCTGGTCGCCGTGGTGCTGGAGGGCTATTCGGTCGCTGACGCCGCCGCACTCCTCGGCGTTCCCCCCGGAACGATCAAGAGTCGCTGCGCGCGCGGCCGGCGGCGACTCGAAGCACACCTGAACTCGATCGACACCTGACATTCCGCCGAATTCCCACACCCGGGTCCTTCTGGAGGGGCGATGAACGACAAGGCCGAGCACGTCGGCGCGGGACATATCGGGGCGGGGGCCGGAACCATACCCCGGCCGCCCTTCGCCACCGAGCTCCTGGCCGACCTGCACGCCGGGAACCTGCCCGAGCATCTGGCCGACCAACTCTGGCCCGCGGTGCGCCGCGATCCGGACGCCGCACGCTATCTGCGCTCATTGGACGCGGTGAACGCCGGCCTGCGCGATCTCGGGCGCGAGGACTACCTGCTGCACCCCATGCCCGGCGACGTGAGCGACCGCCTGGAACGCATGATCGACGACCTGTCCGCCCCGGCCGTGCCGCCCCGGCAGGCGGCCACCGTGCACCGGCTCCCGGCGCGGGCACGCACCACCCCAGTGGGCCCGCCGACCACCGCGCCCATCCCGCTGCTCGCCGGGGCCGGCATCTACGACACCGGCCGGCTCGACCCGCGCGAACTCGACGAACAGCACGGGGCCGGCGACACCCGCGACACCGACGAGGAATTCGATCCCCAGGCCGGGCGCAGCACCGGCCGCCCGTCGCGGCGGTGGCTCTGGCTCACCACCGCGGCCGCGGCCACCGCACTGGTCGCCGGGGGTCTGGTGGCAGCCGACGCCATGCGCACCCGGGACGCCACCGGCACCGCCGTCCCGGCCGCGGAAGCCCGGCTCGCGGCCGACCTACCCCACACCACGATGCTCAGCGCCATGGGCAGGCGTGAGATCAGCGGCCCGCTGGCGGCCGGCGACGCCCTCACCGATTGCCTGCGGGCCGCCGGTCTCGACCGCCCGGTCCTGGGCGCGCGCAGCGTGGTGTTCGGCGAACAGCAGGCGGTGCTCGTGCTGCTGACCGGACCCAAGGCCCCCGTGATCACCGCCGCGGTCCTCGCCGCGAGCTGCACGGCCGACGATCCGCGGGTGCTCGCGACCACCGATATCGGCTGATCCCGGCCCGGGGGCGCGCCCGACACGATCATTCCCCTATGGAAGGTCCCGGACGGTCCCCGGCCCCGTACCCCCCGAGCAACGGGAACAACAGCGTTTACGCTGTTGTTGACCGACACGCCTGACACCCGAAATATTGCCTCGGAGGATCCTTTGAGTACCGCTGTTCGCGACCTGATCATCGTCGGTTCCGGACCGGCCGGATACACCGCAGCCGTGTACGCCGCGCGCGCGGAACTCCAGCCCCTGCTTTTCGAAGGCACCCAGTTCGGCGGCGCCCTCATGACCACCACCGAGGTCGAGAACTTCCCCGGCTTCCGCGAGGGCATCATGGGCCCCGACCTCATGGAGGAGATGCGCGAGCAGGCCAAGCGGTTCGGCGCCGACATCCGCACCGAGGACGTCGACGAGCTCGACCTGTCCGGCCGCATCAAGAAGGTCACCGTCGGCGGCGAGGTCTACGAGGCGTACGCGGTCATCCTGGCCATGGGTTCGGCCGCCCGCTACCTGAACGTCCCCGGCGAGCAGAAGCTCCTGGGCCGCGGCGTCAGCGCCTGCGCCACCTGCGACGGCTTCTTCTTCAAGGGCCAGGACATCGTCGTGGTCGGCGGCGGCGACTCCGCCATGGAAGAGGCGACCTTCCTCACCAAGTTCGCCGCCAGCGTCACCGTCATCCACCGCCGCGAAGAGTTCCGCGCCTCGCGCATCATGCTGGAGCGGGCCAAGTCCAACGAGAAGATCCGCTTCCTGCTGAACTCGGAAGTGGCCGAGGTGCACGGTGATTCGGCCGTCACCAGCCTGACCATCCGCGACACTCGCACCGGCGAGACCTCCGAACTGGCCGCCACCGGCCTGTTCGTCGCCATCGGTCACGACCCGCGCAGCGAGCTCGTCGTCGGCCAGGTCGATCTGGACAGCGAAGGCTACGTGCAGGTGCGGGGCCAGTCGACCTACACCTCGCTGCCCGGCGTCTTCGCCGCGGGCGACCTGGTCGATCACACCTACCGCCAGGCCATCACCGCCGCGGGCACCGGCTGCCGCGCGGCCATCGACGCCGAACGCTGGCTCGCCGAGCAGGGCGACATCACCAGCAACACTCTCGAGCACGCCGGCCAGCCGGTGGAAGTCACCAACTAAGGAGCGATCCATGTCCGACGCCAAGACCACCGCCACGAAGACCGTCACCGACGCCACCTTCGCCCAGGACGTGCTGGCCAGCGAGAAGCCGGTACTGGTCGACTTCTGGGCGACCTGGTGCGGTCCGTGCAAGATGGTCGCCCCGGTGCTGGAGGAGATCGCCGCCACCCACGCCGACGCACTGACCATCGCCAAGGTGGACGCGGACAACAACCCGGAGTCCGCGAAGGACTACGGCATCCTGTCGCTGCCCACCATGGTTCTCTTCCAGGGCGGCAAGGAAGTCAAGCGCATCGTCGGCGCGAAGGGCAAGGCCGCGCTGCTGCGTGAACTCGAAGGCGTCATCTGACACCCGAGTTCGGGCGCACTCTGTAGGATTTCGTCGCCGCGGCGTCCGCGCGGGACCCCGGGCTCCGGCTCGGGGTTCGGTTCGCGGGCGCCACGGTAGGATGCCTGCACTCGACAGTTGCCGAAATCTGGTCCGGGTCTGAGACAATCGACCGACGCTCCGGTCGTGCGTGGTGTAAACCTCTGCACGAGTGGGTACCCGGGTTGGCGGAAGGAAAGGGCTCTTACGCATGCACCGACTTCGTCACGGCGATACTGGACCAGCCGTAGCTGAGGTTCGGAGCACCCTCGCAAGCCTCGGGTTCCTGCACGCACACCCCAACAGCGACCCCGGCGCCCGCAACGGTGAGTACTGGAAGGACTCGGACGCCAGCTTCGACCACGATCTGGACTCCGCGGTCCGCGCGTTCCAGCAGCATCGCGGTCTGCTCGTGGACGGCGTCGTCGGCCCCGCCACCTATCGGGCGCTGAAAGAGGCCTCCTACCGGCTCGGCGCCCGCACCCTCATCTATCAGCTCTCCGCCCCGCTGTACGGCGACGACGTGGCCACCCTGCAGCGCCGCCTGCAGGATCTGGGCTTCTACGTCGGCCGGGTGGACGGCTTCTTCGGCCCGCACACGCACGAGGGCCTCACCTCCTTCCAGCGCGAGATCGGCCTGGCCTCGGACGGCATCTGCGGTCCGGACACCCTGCGCTCGCTCGATCTGCTCGGCGCCCGCGTCACCGGCGGCAATCCGCATCGCATCGCCGAGGAAGAGGTCGTGCACCGGGCCGGGCCGCAACTCACCGGCAAGCGCATCGTCATCGATCCGGGCCTGGGCGGGCCGGACAAGGGCTCGGCCGTGCCCACCGAATTCGGTGACGTCTACGAGTCGGAGATCCTCTGGGATCTGGCGAGCCGGCTCGAGGGCCGCATGGCCGCCACCGGCATGGAGACCTTCCTGTCCCGGCCGTGGGGCGCCAATCCCACCGACGCCGACCGCGCCGAGACCTCCAACACCTTCGACGCCGATCTGATGATCTCGCTGCGCTGCGCGGGCAACCCGAGCACCTCCGCGAGCGGGGTCGCCAGCTTCCACTTCGGCAATTCGCACGGCTCCACCTCGATGATCGGCCAGGTGCTGGCCGGCTTCATCCAGCGGGAGATCGTGGCGCGAACCTCGTTGCAGGACTGCCGAACCCACGCGCGCACCTGGGATCTGCTGCGGCTCACCAAGATGCCGACCGTCCAGGTCGACATCGGTTACCTCACAAACGATTACGACTCGTCCGTGCTGACGAATCCGCGCATGCGCGACGTCATCGCCGAAGCCATCCTGATCTCGGTGAAGCGGCTCTATCTGCTCGGGCAGGACGATCAGCCCACCGGCACCTACACCTTCGCCGAACTGCTCGCCGAGGAACTGGCCGCCGCCGACCGCATCTGAGCGCACACCCCCGGCAACGAGAAACCCCGCCTCCGGATCACTCGGGAGAGCGGGGTTTCGCCGTGCGGGGCAACCTCTTACAGGGTGACGAGCCGGTTCGGCATGGTCATGGCCGCGGCCGCGAGCAACTGATCCAGCGCGCGCTCCACGTCCTCCTTCCACAGGTGGTCACTGTCCAGCTCCAGCCGCAACCGCGGGAAACGATGGTGCGCGGCAACCACTTTGAAGCCGACCTCCTCCAGGAAATCGGCGTCGATCATGCACGTCTCCGGCGCGCACCCGGCCGCGGCCGGCGGATTGGCCGCCCGCGACGGCGTCGGGGCGATCCGTTCGAGCAGGGTCATGGAACCGAAGCGATCCGCCATCGCGGTGGCCGGCGGATCCCAGCGCAGGCCGAACGCCTCGATGGCCCGGACGCCACGACGCACCAGATCGCTCACCACGGCCTGAATGAGCTGCTGGGCTACCCCGTTGTGGTGGTAGGGGTTTTCGGCCCGCAGCGTGGTCAGCAGGACCGCGTCCGGGCTCACGGGGGAGGTGGGGAACAGTCCGGCGCGCGGCACCCGATTCGGCGGCGAGTAGATCGCGCACCCGGCGGGCTTGTCGTCGACCAGTGCGACCTGCCCGCAGGAACCCCACTCCAGTAGCACGGAGGAGAGCCAGGCCTCCTTCTCGAAGACCGGGTCACTGAATTCCCGGGAGTCCGCGGCCACCGCCGGATCGATCTCCCAGAACACACACCGCCGGGCGTGTGCCGGAAGTTTGTCGAGTCCGCCGAGGGTTAGTGCGGTAACGCTGGTCGACACCGCTCTGCTCAGCCTCCAGCTGTCCGATTCATCCACACTCACGCCGCATCAATATCCGCTCGCCAGCAAGAATAAGCGATCAAAGCAACACGCCTCTCCGGGCCTCTGTTCAGGGGTGCTGAACGCCTCTGTCACAGTGACGTTTCCTCCCCGACCCGGTGGGTGGGGGCCCGAACCTCCGATTTTCCACACTTTCGGAGCCCGGGGGCGGAGCCCCTGAGACCGCTCAGCTCTTCGCTTGCTCCATCAGGCTGACGATGCGTTCGAGGTCGTCCACGGAACCGAACTCGACAGTGATCTTGCCCTTGCGCTTTCCGAGAATCACGGTGACCCGAGTGTCGAAGGATTCCGACAATCGCTCCGCTACATCCTGCAGGCCCGGCATCTGGATCGGCTTCCGCTTGGCACTCGGGGGAGTGGCGGCGGAATCGGGTTCCCGGTTGGCCAGGGTGACGGCCTCCTCGGTCGCCCGCACCGACATACCTTCGGCGACGATCCGCGCGGCCAGTGCCTCCTGCGCGTCGGCTCCACCCTCCAGCGCCAGCAGTGCGCGGGCGTGCCCGGCGGACAACACGCCGGCCGCGACCCGGCGCTGCACCGGAATCGGAAGTTTCAGCAGGCGAATCATATTCGTCACGACCGGTCGGGAGCGGCCGATTCGCGAAGCCAGTTCATCATGGGTGACGCCGAACTCCTCGAGCAGCTGCTGATAGGCCGCCGCCTCTTCGAGGGGATTCAACTGCACCCGATGGATGTTCTCCAGCAACGCGTCCCGCAGCAGCGACTCGTCCGCGGTCTCGCGCACGATCGCCGGGATGGCCCCCAGCCCCGCTTCCTGGCTGGCGCGCCACCGCCGCTCGCCCATGATGAGCTGATACTTCGGCGTCGCCCCGGATTCGACCTGCCGCACCACGATGGGCTGCATGAGGCCGAATTCCTTGATGGAGTGCACCAGTTCGGCGAGCGCCTCGTCCTCGAACACCTGACGCGGCTGCTTCGGGTTCGGGACGATCTGCTCGGGCGGGATCTCCCGGTACGTCGCACCGGCGTCCGCGCCCGCGAGATCCACCGCGTCCTCGACCACATCGGCCGGATCCGGAACCCGGTGCAGGAAGGCCGAAGCCGGCTGCGGGCCGATCGGGTCCAGGCCGATGACCACGTTGGCGGCGGCGCTGCCCAGGCCGCCCGGTGTCGCCGTCGGCCCGGTCGGGATCAGCGCGGCGAGACCGCGTCCCAGTCCACCTTTCTTCGCCTGACTCATCGGTCTACTGACCCCTTTCCTTCATCACCCACCGGATCGAACTCATCTACTACACACCAGCATCGGGCACGGCGGCCGATCCGGCGGGCTGCGCCGCGCGGGAAGCCATCTCGCGACCCGCGTCGAGGTAGCTCATGGCGCCGCGGGAACCGGGATCGTAATCCAGCACCGTCATGCCGTAGCCCGGCGCTTCGGAGACCTTGACGCTGCGCGGGATGACCGAGCGCAGCACCGCGTCACCGAAGTGGCCGCGCACCTCTTCCGCCACCTGATCGGCGAGCTTGGTGCGGCCGTCGTACATGGTGAGAACGACCGTGGAGACATGCAATTCGGGGTTGAGATGAGCCTGCACCAGACCGATGTTGCGCAGCAGCTGGCCGACGCCTTCGAGCGCGTAGTACTCGCACTGGATGGGGATCAGCACCTCTTTGGCGGCGACCATGGCGTTGACCGTGAGCAGGCCGAGCGAGGGCGGGCAGTCGATCATGACGTAGTCGATGTCGTAGCCGGCGAGGTTCGCCTCCTGAATGGCGGACTTCAGGCGGTTCTCGCGGGCGACCATGGAGACGAGTTCGATCTCGGCGCCGGCCAGATCGATGGTGGCCGGAATGCACAGCAGCCGTTCGCTGTGCGGGCTCTGCTGGATGGCGTCCTTCACCGAGCATTCGCCGATGAGTAGTTCGTAGCTCGACGGGATGCCGGAGTGGTGGGGGATACCGAGCGCGGTGCTCGCGTTGCCCTGCGGATCGAGATCGACCACCAGCACGCGCATGCCCTGCATGGCGAGCGCGGCGGCCAGGTTGACGGTCGTGGTCGTCTTACCCACGCCGCCTTTCTGATTGGCGATGGTGATGACCCGCTGTTCCCGGGGGCGCGGTATCGCGCCGGCGCCGTTGGGGTGCAGCACCTGGCTGGCGCGGGAGGCTTCCGCGGCGATGGGGGTTTCGATAGGGGAGATGTTGCCGAAGGGCGTGCGACTGAACTCTTCTACATCGAAGGATCCGGTATCGAGCATGCCGGGCACTCGGGACGTTGTTTCCCGTGAAACATTCGCCGGACCGTTGGACATACAGGCTCCTAACCCCGAGAACTCAAAGACACGTGGCCGAGCTGGCGCATTCCATCACTACCGCCGCACCTGGCAACCTCGACGACAGACCGACTACGAAGGCCAGTGGGCATGACGCGACGTTGCGTTGTCACCGAGAAGGTGCGAGGTGCGCGACGATCGATACCCATCCCGAAGCCGTTCCCAGCTGACGCCGCAGCCGATTTCGAGCCGCTGCCGGGCATCGCAGTCTGCGCTCACGCTCGACGAGGACTAGCTTGCCAGTACCGGACACAATACGGAAGTTGAACGGCAACTATGCGCACCCGACACGCACAACGCGCCCGATTCTCGAGTGCGCGTCATGGTTTCCCGTGAAACATCGCGACTGCCGGGCGCCCGGCGACACCGACCCCGAACGCACGATGCGGGCGCGGATGCTCGTGCCTCCGCGCCCCCAAACGGTGGAAAAGAATGCCGTGCCGGATGAACCGCCA